>LIUG01000140.1 GCA_001462245.1 Candidatus Fibrimonas termitidis | reverse complement strand
GCGAGAAAACAGCTTGAAACGCTTATGAATACGCTCGTTAAAAACGATGCATTGCTTGCTTTGCCTAAGGGCAGGAACAAAAAATGAAAAACCCCGCCGCCGCCCAGCGGCGGCAACTATTTCACGCTGTAGATTTAATCTTCGTAATGGTCTTTGCAGGATATTATTTCCAAATCTTTATTTTCTGTGCCATTATAAACTAATCTGTTGGCTTCATCTTTTCATTTAGCCATTGCCTCTAACTCTTCTATTGTGAAAGTTGTTTTTTTGCCTTCTTTTATCTGTTTGAATGACTTGTCCAGTTTTGTCAAATACTCTGCGTTGTGCTTGGCTTTAAGCATTTCTTTGTATTGTTTTTCCGGCAAAAGAACTACTTTTTCTCGTTTAAATGTTTTGCGAACCTTCTCTATAAAACTTTGAGTAAGGTTGCCAGATGGAACAGAAACAGCTAAATTCATAATAAACCTCGTAGGAAATATAGAAAACGTCAGAACCCCGATGCTCCCGATTTTTAGGATTTAGGGGATTTCACAATTAAGCCTCCCGTTTTAAAAATGTTGTTCTGCCTACTTCATAGAGAAGTTCGGATAACTCTTCCTCAAATAACGGCGTTACTTTATTTTCATCGCACTGTCGTTTGAAATCATCATTGTGCTCATAATTCGCCCTTGTTACTATCAGTATTTTGTCTATCAGCTTAATACCCTTTTCCTTTTCCCAATAGTCATCAGCCTTGTTAAGCTGGTCAATCGCCCATTCCCCGATTTTGCCCCACCAGTCCTTGACCTGTATGGCTATGCCGTATTCTTTATCTGCAAGTCCGAAAATCTTGATTAAAATATCCGTTCCGTGGTTTTTCTCTTTTTTGCCGCCTTCTCTGGTAACTTCAAAATGGGGGCTGGGATAAATTATCTTCAATGCCTCAACCAAGGCGTATTCCCAAGCTTCATTTGCGAAATTCTTCTTTGCGTTCTCTATAATCAAATCCTTGAATTTTTCATTGTCAAAGGAATTTTCAAAAGCATTTGTTAAAGAATTGCTGAACCGTTCTTCGTAAGAGATAGCGTTGTTGTCTTCGGTGCTTATGATTTCTTCTATATTGTTGCTGCAATCCGTTATCTGCCAGAAACGTCGTATGTTTTTCAGCGTTCTTTGCAAGCCGTCATACAGATTTTTGCTGTATCTGCTGAAATGCTTGATTTTTTTGACGGGGAAAATATGCCCGTAATCCCGCTTTTCATTATCAATCTCAAATTTATATCCAGTTTCAAAATCTTCCTCAGCTTCCGCAATTGTGATATCATACCAGTTCGGCAATCGGGGGATTAGCAGGATGTCGCCTTTTTTAACCTTTTGATATATGGGTAAATTGCCTTTTGCCCCTTTATCTTCGGTGCCGGGCAGTTCATGGCTTGCGTCATAGCCCCAGCCTTGCCTCAAACGACCTTTTTCCAGTTCGTCGTTGAAGTACTTTGTATTTTGGGTGTCAATCCTGTAACCCCAATAGTTTTTAGCCTTTTCCTCTGTTTTCATCTCTGAACTCCTATTTCCCCGGGTTTTTATTTTGTCCTGCCAAACTTTTGGGGAAGTTAGGGTTTGGCGGGTTTGTGCCACCATGGCACAAATTTTTTGTATTCGCTGCTTGCCTTCGGCTAGCGGCGGTTCGTGCCTAATCTTTAACGCAACGGACAGGATTTGTGGTTTTCTTGCTGAAACGTCCTGTGCCTAAAGAATGTGTAGTTCCTCCCCAATTACATCCCATACTTGCACTTCCATGACTTCCATAAGAGTCTTTCAAACAATACGTATCAGTAGTACCAGCACCTCTTATAATATCCCAAGTAATATCCACACCATTTCCATTTTCAGAGAAACACAGACCTTGAGCCGCTTCTTCTTCTAGGTAAGAAGGTTTGCCAATGCCTTCCAAAGGAATAAAGAAACAGCCACTAGCAGAAAAGCCATACTCATCCGTGGGGCATTCATCGTGTTCCGTAACTCGCCCCCTGTCATCTTTTGTTGTATATTTGCATATACTTCTTTCCTGGCTTTTCATTTTGACTTTAAATTTCTTTCCTGCAATTTCATCACCACCTGCGAACTTTATGAGTGTTTCCCATTCTTTATCCGAAGGTAAATGCCAACCTTCGGGGCAAATGCCTTGATGATTTTTGGCTTTTTTCCAAGGCCAATTTATGCTTCCCCATTTTTCCTCATTGTATTTCCTATCTATACTCATTGCCTCGCTCCAATCATATTCACGTCCGTATTTTTCGCAGTTTTCTGGTACTTCATTTTTGCATAAGCCAAGATAGCCATCTTTTCCGTGGTAATTCAAGTTCTCGGCCATCCAAGTTTGCTTGCCTATAGTCACGTATGCATATTTCTTGCCATCCCTGGAGTCGGTAAATTCTTCTTTCTTTTTCAAAACACCATTTGAGCAATAATACTTATGCGGGTAATCTACGGCAGAACCATTAGTTAAATAAATACCTCCCAAAAGTATTGAATTTTTATAAATAAGTGCTTCAGGAAAATATTCATTTTTTTCTCTAATAATTTCCTTGATATCCTTTTCATCAAGTTTCATTGTTTTAATGCCTTCTCTTGTTTGCTTTACTGTTTTTATATTTTCATAGTCATTGATACATTGTTTAATTTGAGCTGCACTGTATCGTTTGCCGTTAAAATCCTCCAAAGGAATACCAAGAAGCGCAGCCATACCGCATTTTTGTTCAATCATTTTGTTAAAATTTTCGGTCCTATATTTTTTTTCCCTTTCCACTCTTTCTGAAAACGATTTCTCATCTATTCCGTCAAATATAATGCTCAGTTCGTCACATTCAACGGCATATGTGCCGAAAAACCGCTCTTTATTATCAATATAAACAAATTTGCCATCCGGTTTAAGCTGAAGGCATTTATTTTTATCTTCTGAGCAGTAGTCGCCGACATTGGCATTGCCATTCGAAAAGCATACTGCAACAGAGATCGCTAAAATTGCAAATAAACGTTTCTGCTGATTGCAATACCAAACAATTTCCTTGAAAGACTCTAGCGTTATGTTAATGCTGCTCATTTTCTGAACTCCTTTTTCCCGCTGGTTCACCCTTTTAAACTCTTGGGAATACAGAGCTTGAAGGGTTTGCCCTTTGTGGGCGGTGCTTAGTCTTTCATACAACGGATATTAAGCCGATTGAAAAAATAAAGACAAAACAAACAATACACACCAAGTAATAGCATAACCGTATTTTTTATTAGTTTTGCTTGCTCGAACAAATAGATATACTGGAACTAATAATACGCCAAGCCAAAGCCAACCATCAGGATTGAAATTTTTATTATTCAATTCTTTCATATCCAGCGTTATAAAAATAATGTTCAAGATGACAAAAATAGCCGTTCCTGCATATCCAGTGCTATCACCGATGACATTTAAAAATATGCTTTCTAATATCATTCCCAGTATTGGAACGCAAGCTAAAGTCCATACCCATTTATCGGATAGTTCTTGCAAGTTTTCAACACCTGTATTTGCTACAGGAGTAACCTCGCTGGTTTGGCTTGAATTTTGGCCGCTTTGCAGGGAATTCCCGCATTTTTGGCAAAAATTAACATTTTCGGGAACTTCCGTTCCGCATTTAGAGCAAAATGGCATAAAGCCTCCTTTTCCCCGTGGTTCTGTTTTGTCCTGCCAAACTTTTGGGGAAGTTATGGTTTGGCAGGTTCGTGCCATCTGTGGCACAATTTTTTGTATTCGCCGCCTGCTACGCTAGCAGCGGCACTTCGCGCTTAGTCCTGCAAACAACGAACATTATACATGCCTAACTTATCGCCGCTGCCCAATCCTGTGCTCTCGTCGTAACCCATGGACAGGTGGTCAGCGCAGCTGCCCCAGCTCTCGCACTCGCTAGAACTCCACCAGTTGCCGTAGACGTCGACATAGGAGAAGGTGTAGAAGGAGGAAATGGCAAAGCCGACGCCACCCGGGAGGGCGGAAAATCCGTACTCGTCTGTACCATTAAAATACCAGCCATTTACTGCTTTCAATTTAGTTCCCGCAGTATTGCCACCGCCCACGTAATCAATCAAAATTCTCCATTCTGCATTACTTGGTATATGCCAACCGGAAGGGCAAATACCCTTGTGCTTTGTCTGTATTTGGCTTGAACAAATACTTTCGTTACAGCTTAATGGAAGGTTCATAGCTGTTGACCAATCGTACAATCTGCCGACTTTTGCACAGTTGGCAGGGTCGTCATCATAACAAGCAGAATTACCCGTGCTGGGGTTGTAATTCAAATTCTCTGCCATCCATGTTTGAGTACCTATTTTCACCTTTTTATAACTCTTGTTGTCACGGTCATCAATAAATGTCGTTTTGGTCAGAGCCGGATTTTCGCTACCGCCACCACCATTCGGCGATGATGAAGGATCATCGTCTTTGTCAGACGAGCAGGAAAATGTGAACGCAGTAGCAAGCACGATGCCTGCCGTGAATAGAAAACGCTTCGTTTTCATAGTGAACCTCCATT
>LIUG01000139.1:540-6361 GCA_001462245.1 Candidatus Fibrimonas termitidis | reverse complement strand
TCAGGCGAAGGTGGTTTAGTTTTGTTTTGTACGCCAAGGGCGGCGGCACTGATATCTCGTTCAACACAAACGGATCTTACGAAAGCACCGAAGATAGAATAAAATTCACCCAACGCATAAAGGGGACTGTAACTTCCATGTGCGAAAGAATACAGTCTCTCGAAAGCAAAAAAGTTGGTTTGGCCCCCTTTGTCCCCGGTATGGCGCAGATACGCAAAGGATACACTGCGCTTGGCACTTCAATTATAGTTGCCGAAGTAGGAACACTGCTTGCGGGCGGTATTTACGTTGCAAAGAGCAAAGCCAGTTTTGATGAAGCCGAGAAAATCAAAAAGAGAATAACCGGCGGTGTTGCCGAGAGTGATGCCGAGCACGAGGCGTTTTTGAGGGAGTACAGAGAATACGATGATTCCTTCAAGACCGAAAGAGCCATAGCCATAGGCTTGCTCAGCACGGCTGCTGCGATTTACATTTTCAATGTGGTCACCGGATATGTTTTACCAAATTCGCAAACATCGCAAGCACTTATAGTTCCGTCAATTTCACCAAGCGGGCAGCCAATGGCAAGCCTGTTTTGGACAATAAATTTTTAGGAGTTCCCCATGAAACACCCCCTCTTGCTTCCCATCTTCGCAATCCTAGCCGCAATCTTCCAGTTCGCTTGTTCTAGTGCCGGCGATGATATTGCTTCGCAAAAATTCAAAGTTGACATCAGCGGCACGGTAATGGATTCCAAAACGAAAGTAGTTTTGAGAGGTGCGACCGTTGAACTGCTCTCAAACGGGCTTGTTGTAACCTATAAGATATCAGATATAAACGGTGCATTCGCTTTTGACGACCTGGATGCGGGCATTTACCGCTTGCGTGTGAGCCATCTGGGATATGAAGGATACGAAGAGGAGGCCGAGGTTAGGAGCAAAGGATACAAGTGGACCATATCGCTTGAACCGAGCGCAACCACATTTTTGACGATAGAAAACAAATCATCGTTTGCGTTGGAAAATGTTGTATGGAACGGAGTTGAGTTCGGTTCCATGGCTGTGAATGTGGCTCCGGTCAGAAGGCAGGTGAGCGCAGGCAGTGCGTATATAACTTTTTATGTGCCGAACAAGGAATTGAATTTGAAAACAAGCGTGCTTGTGGCAGTTCAACAGGATTCCGATATTGCATATTTAATTACGGATACGCTTTTGGTGGAAGAGATAGAGATAAGCAACAATAATCAGGCGGTTTTGGGCAGCATAAAAAAGATACAAGCACCTAAAGCCGAGAAGGTAAGCGTGACGGATACGAGCTATGCTTCTGCTAAACTAAATTCGAGAATAATAGAAATAGGCAACCCGGAATTCACGGAGAAAGGGTTTTGCTATTCTAAACGTTTGGCGGAATTGGAGCAGGGAGTAAACTGCTCCGCTGTAGAAGGCGAGGATTTTTTTAAAGTCATAAATGATTTAGACGATACCGTTAAATATTACGTAAAAGCATATGTGGAAAACTCTAGGCATGAGAGGCAATTCAGCGAGCCGGATAGTTTTGTGACCAAGAGCGGGGCACCATCTGTTTCTGTCGGAACACCAACCAATGTATCTTACAGTACGGCAACTTTGAACGGCTCTGTTCTCAAACAGGGAATGCCAAGTTACACAGAAAGGGGTTTTTGCTACGGAACCAATTCAAAGCCGGAAAAAGACGCAGCTAATACCATCTGCGAAGCTGCAGCCGGAGCGGGTTCAAATTTTCTGCTTGCGATAGCGGATTTGGAAGATAGTACAAGGTATTATGTCCGTTCTTACATTGAAAACGGAAAACATGCAATTCAATACAGCGACATAGTGAATTTTAGCACTCTCAGCGGAATTCCATCTGTTTCCATAGGAACAGTAACCAATGTATCTTACAATAAGGCAACTTTGAACGGCTCTGTTCTCAAACAGGGAATGCCAAGTTACACGGAAAGGGGTTTTTGCTACGGAACAAACTCAAAACCGGAAAAAAACGGATTTAGTACCATCTGCGAAGCGGTAGCCGGAACGGGTTTAAATTTTCCGCTTGCGGTATCAGATTTGGAAGACGATACTAAGTATTATGTTCGCTCATACATAGACAATGGAAAACATGCAATTCAATACAGCGACACGGTGAGTTTTAACACTCCGAGCGGGGTACCAATAGTTAGTTCTCCTACAGTCTCATCTGTTAGCCATGACAGGGCTACTTTGCAAGCAAACATAAATTTCCCGGGTTCTCCGTCTTATTTGGGCAACAACGGCGAAAGAGGGTTCTGTGTTTGGACAGACGAAGCGGAATTGAATTCCCACTGCTATAAGATTGAAGGGATAAATGCAAATTTCTCAACTATTGATTCTTCATTTGATGATACCACGAAATACTATGCAAGGGCATACATAGACAATGGAAAGCATCCAAGGGTTTACAGTTCAACTGTGAATTTCACAACCCGTAACGGAAAACCAAGCGTTGGAATCAATGCTGCAACAGAAGTTACTTCAACGTCTGCGGTATTGCAAGGCACAGTTCTAAATAATGGCTATCCTGCTGCCAGCGAGAGAGGATTTTGCTATTCTCAAACAAACCACTTGCCTGTAGAAAACGATGCTTCATCCATTTGTACGGCTGTATTCGGAACTTCTACAGATTTCGAGATTTTAATTAGTTCTTTGCAAGGTGTTACTACTTACTACATTAGAGCTTATATAAAAAATTCCTTGGTAACTGTATATAGCGCCACCGCCGAATCATTCATGACAAAATTCAAAGACAGCAGTACCAATAAAGAGTACAAAGTTAGAGATATAGGCAATGGAGATATTTGGTTTGTGAATCCTTTTGACTGTGAAGAATGGCCTGGGGTTTGTACTTGGACAAAGGCAATAAGTGCATGTCCAAGTGGCTGGCATTTACCTAACGATGATGAGTGGAAAGCTTTAAGAGCTCGATGGTCAGCAAATATAGCCTATTTTGGAAGAGCAGGACGCCTTTGGAGTGCCACCGGTGGCGGAGTATGCGCCGACGGAAATGGCGGCTCTTATTACTGTGCTCATTACTGGCATGTTACTTCTATCGACGACTTTTATGACGGTTTTATAGATATAAATGACGATGCTTACGTCATGTGTGTGAAGGATAAACAATGAATTTTAAACAACTAAAGGAGTTCTCCATGAAACACCCCCTCTTGCTTCCCGCCCTTGCAATCCTCGCCGCAATCCTCCTGTTTGCTTGTTCCAGCGACAGCGATGATATTAGCTCGCAAAAATTCAAAGTTGACATTAGCGGCACGGTAATGAATTCCAAAACGAAAGTCGTTTTAGGAGGAGTGACCGTTGAACTGCTCTCGAACGGGATTGCTGTAACCTATAAGGTATCGGATATAAACGGCGCATTCGCTTTTGACGATCTGGATGCTGGTACCTACAAATTACGTGTGAACTATACGGGATATGAGGGATACGAAGAGGAGGCTGAGGTTAGGAGCAAAGGATACAAGTTGACCATATCGCTTGAACCAAGCGCAACCACATTTTTGACGATAGAAAATAAATCGTCATTTGTGCTTGAAAATGTTGTGTGGAACGGAGTGGAGTTCGGCGCCATGGAGGTGAATGCGGCACCGGTAAGAAGGCAGGTGAGTGCAGGCAACGCATATGTAACTTTTTACGTGCCGAGCAGAGAGTTGAATTTGAAAACAAGCGTGCTTGTGGCAGTTGTGCAGGATACCGATGCGGCGTATTTAATTACGGATATGCTTTCGGTGGAAGAGATAAGCAACGATAATCAGGCTGTTTTGAGCAGCATAAAGAAAATACAAGCGCCCCAAGCCGATAAGGTAAGCGTGACGGACACAAGTTATGCTTCTGCCAAGCTCAATTCAAGAATAATAGAAGCAGGCAACCCCGAATTTACGGAGAGAGGTTTTTGCTATTCCAAATATTTGGCGGAATTGGAACTTAGTGTAAACTGCTTTGCCATAGAGGGCGGGGATTTCTCTAAAGCCATAAATGATTTGGATGATGCCGTTAAATATTACGTAAAAGCATACATGGAAAACAGCAGGCATGGGAGGCAATTCAGCGAGCCGGATAGTTTTGTGACCAAGAGCGGAGCACCAATAGCTAGTTCGCCTATTCATTCATCTGTGAGTTACAATACGGCTACTGTGCAATCAAACATTGTGTTTGCCGGTTATCCAAGTTATGCGAATAATGGCGGTGAAAGAGGCTTTTGCTATGGAATTTACTCAGATCCAAAAAAAGGCGCAGTTAATACCATCTGCAAAACAGTAGCCGGAACAGGTTCAAATTTTCTGCTTGCGGTAGCAGATTTGGAAGACAGCACTAAGTATTATGTCCGTTCTTACATAGAAAACGGAAAACATGCTATTCAATACAGCGATACGGTGAGTTTTACCACTCTCAGTGGTATTCCATCTGTTTCTATCGGAACTGTAACTAATGTGTCTTACAATACGGCTACTTTGAACAGCTCTGTTCTTAAACAGGGAGTGCCGGGTTACACGGAAAGAGGCTTTTGCTATGGAGTTTACTCAGACCCGAAAAAAGGCGCAGTTAATACCATCTGTGAAACAGTAGCCGGAACGGGTTCAAACTTTCAGCTTGCGATAGAGAATTTGGAGGACGGTAATAGGTATCGTGTCCGTTCTTACATTGAAAACGGAAAACATGCAATTCAATACAGCGAAATAGTGAGTTTTGACACTCCCAGCGGGTTGCCGACGGTTAGTTCGCCTATTGTCTCATCTATTGGCTATGATAGGGCTACTTTGCAAGCAAACATAACATTCCCGGGTTATCCCTCTTATTTGGAGAACGGCGGTGAAAGAGGGTTCTGTGTTTGGACAAACGAAGCGGAACTGAATTACCACTGTTATGAAATTGAAGGGACAAGTGCAAATTTCTTAACTACAGACTCTTCGTTTAAAGATAACACGAGGTACTATGTCAAGGCATACATAGATAATGGAAAGCAAATGGTTTACAGCTCAACTGTTAATTTCACAACCCTTGACGGAAAACCAAGTGTTAGAATTGATGCTACAACAGGCGTTACTTCAACGTCTGCGGTATTGCAAGGCACTATTATAAACGATGGCTATCCTGCTGCTAGCGAGAAGGGATTTTGCTATTCTCAAACAAGCAATTTGCCTGCAAAAGGCAATACTTCATCCACCTGTACGGCTGTGTCTGGAACTTCCGAAGGTTTCGAACTTTCAATTAGTTCTCTGCAAGGTGCTACTACTTATTACATTAGAGCATATATAGAAAATCTTTCGTATGGAACTGTATATAGCACCACCAAATCATTCATGACAAAATTTAAAGATAGCAGAAACAATAAAGAGTATGTAGTTAAAGATATAGGCAATGGAATTATTTGGTTTTTTGAAGATTTGAATAACGGAAAAAGTTTATACACTTGGACAGAGGCACAAACGGCATGTCCAAGTGGCTGGCATTTACCTAACAATAATGAGTGGGATAATTTAGAATATCTATGGGCAGAAAACACCGATTTTACAGCTACATCCGATGCGCTATGGTGGAGTGCCTCGCCAAACGGCAACTCAGCTTATTTATACTATATATATTATGGCAGCTACGGCAGCTACGTAAGAAGTACTACTGACCTTAAAACGAAGATTAGTCCAGTTCGCTGTGTGAAGAATTAGGGAAGGAGAAAATGAATTTTCTAAATTCACTCTAATGCTCCGCAAACTTCCTCTATCCGGTGTACAAACATTCGCCGATATAATAAACGATTTTGCCGTGTATGTGGACAAAAC
>LIUG01000139.1:0-249 GCA_001462245.1 Candidatus Fibrimonas termitidis | reverse complement strand
GTGCATTTGGATATGAGCGCGGCGAACTGCACGGGGGGAAAAGACAAATTAATAGGCTTGGTCAGCAGTCATTTGAAATACGCCGCCCAAAACTACAATATCTCTTTGCCGGACGATGAAATATCAAGGAAATTTGAATACCTGATAAAAGAACTCTGCAAAATCAAAGGCAAGGTTGCCATCATAATAGACGAATACGACTGCCCCATTCTAGATACAATAGGTTACCCCGAAATCCATGAAGAAATA
>LIUG01000138.1:12885-13431 GCA_001462245.1 Candidatus Fibrimonas termitidis | reverse complement strand
ATTTATGCGTTTTTCGCCGTCTTTTAATTGATGTGCACCTGCTTTAACCATCTTCATTTTCAGATTTTTTATGTCGTAAACACCGGCAAGAATTACACTTTGGAATGTGGCTCCGGCACCCCGCCCTCTTTTCAAATATTTGTCTCGCAGTATTCCCAAAAATTTTAAAAATATCATATTATTGGAAGTTTTATCCGTTTCATCTATCATCAGAATGATTTTTTTATCGCTGCAAACTTTGCTCAAAAAAGCATCGAGCAAATCAAAAGTTGTAACCGAACTGTCTATCCAGACCTCAGAGCCGGGCAAATTTCTTTCGCTGAAATATTTTGAGCATATATAAAGAAATCCTTGGCAGAAATTTTCCGGAGTTTCAAATACTCTATCGTCAACACCTTCAAAGCTGATTGCTATTACTGTGCATTCCTTAGCAAGCAACAATTCCAGTTGAAAAAGCGTTGTAGTTTTTCCGTATTGCCTGGCTCTGTTTATGGTAAAATAATCCCCCCGTTCTACCATCATCATAATCTGGCGGATTTTCTCGGA
>LIUG01000138.1:0-12751 GCA_001462245.1 Candidatus Fibrimonas termitidis | reverse complement strand
TTTCTCGGAAATATCCACCATATAGTGTTTACCGGGTATGCAAAGCCCGGTTACATTGAATCTACGCATTTTGGAGTAATTTAGAAATCTACCTCACCTGTGGCATACCCCTCGCCGGTTTCTTAGCCAAAGCCCTTAGCATTCCGAAAATTGCGGATAGCTCGGCTTGGCTTGGGTTCAGTTTTTGAAGCCAAGTGCGTATTGAAGCCTTTGTCCAAGCGAGTTTTTTATATCTGTCTGTTAAATTTTCAAAAATAAAATTTTCAATGCTCTCGAACTGCTGCGTTGTTGCGGCTTTGCGGTGTGTTATAGGAGGCTTGTTCCTTAAAGCCAAACCCTCGCCCAGCAATCCGGAGCGGCAAAGCTCATAACTTGCAACGCTTACCGCATGGGATAAATTTATGCTCATTTGCCCGGCAACGGGTATTTCGCACTGGATGCCGCACAACTCAACCTCCTCAAAAGAAAGCCCGCAGGACTCACGCCCAAAGACCAAAGCTACAATTCCGCTTTTTTCCCTGCAAAGCGGCGGCAACTCCGGAAGCGGAACGTGCGGAACAATGGTATCAAACAAGCGGCGGCTAAAGGCAACGGTATATGAGCAGTCCGCTATGGCCTCCTTTAATGAGCCGAAAAGTTTTGCTTTATCTAAGATGTCTGTGCTGGCATGGGCTGTGTTGTAGCATTTTCTGGGAAGCGGCTTTGACTTGCAAACAATTCGCAAATCGCTAAGTCCATTGCTGCGCATACTGCGTGCTACAAAACCAACATTATGAGGATGCTCGGGTTCCACTAAGATTATGGCAAACACTACATCATTTCCACGGCAAAAATAAGCGTTGCGTCCGGGGGGATTGGGCCTGCGCCTGTTGAACCGTAGCCCAAGCCGGGGGGGATTAAGAGCAAACGCTTTTCGCCGGGCCTCATGCCCGCCAAACCCAAGTCCCAACCCCTTATCACACGACCTGCGCCGAGTTCCAAGGATATGGGATCTCCCCTGTCCCTTGAACTGTCAAATTTTGTTCCGCCGGAAAGCCAGCCTGTATAGTGCGCTTTAATAATATCGCCTGCCTTTACCGGTTCTCCGCTGCCTTGCTTTTGCACAAAATACTTTAAGCCCTCCGGGCCATCGAGCCATTCTATGATTTCCGTTTTTGGGAAAAAATCCACCAGCGCGGCGAGTTCTTCGTCAAATTCAACAGCGTCTGCCTGAATGCGGAAAATAAGCGTGGAATTTGCAGGAACATTGGTCATAGACACAGGACCATAACCCATGCTCGGCGAAAGCCTTAGCCATCTCACGCCGCCCTGTTTGAGAGATTCCAAGCCGAATTCCAAACCTTTAACCAACTTTCCCATTCCCAAAACAACTTTCGATGGTTTCCCCAAGTCTTTTGAGCTGCCGAATTTATGCCCGTTTGAAAGCCAGCCGGTATAATGAAATGCAAGTTCCATTCCGGTGTGAAGTTCCGTTCCCGCTCCTTCCTTCTCATCGAAAATCTCAATTCCCGGTTGCAGAGTTTTCCATTTAAAAGCATCGGGTTTAAGCAGAGTATCCGGCTCAAGGCTTTTTTGAGCACCAATAAGTTCAACCTCAAACAGCAAATCGGAATTTGCGGGGATTGGACCAACGGAGCTATTGCCGTAAGCCAAAGCTGCGGGAATTTTCAAACTGCGAATCTCGCCGAGTTTCATCCCTTCGATTCCAATATTCCAACCCATAATCACCTGCCCGGAGCCTAGCAAAAACTCCAACGGCTCGCCCCTGTCGCGGGAACTGTCAAACATTGTGCTATCTGCTAGCCATCCGGTGTAATGCACTTGCACCAACTGCCTTTTTTTCACAGGCTCGCCGGTACCGGCTTTAAGGATTTGAGTATCCACAGATTGAGCAAAGGAATATCCGATTAGGCAAAAAAATAACAATGTAAGTGCATTGCGCATCCGATTATTCCCTATTCTTCAAATACCACCGTATCAAAGCGTTGGTGCTCGAATCGTGTTCAAGTTCTATTTCGGGATCGCTTTCGCCTTTTTCCAGTTCCGGCAGAATTTTATTGGCCAGTTGCTTGCCCAGTTCCACGCCCCACTGGTCATAGCTGTTTATGTTCCAGATAATGCCCTGCACAAAAATTTTGTGTTCATACATGGCAATTAAGGAACCCAATGTTCTTGGGTCTATCTTTTTTACCAAAATGGAATTGGATGGCTTGTTGCCCTCAAATACCTTGTGCGGAGCCAGAAACTCCACTTCTTCGTCCGGTTTGCCGGCTTTGGTCAGCTCGCTCTGAGCCTCTTCCAGAGTTTTGCCGTTTAACAGGGCCTCGGTTTGGGCAAAGAAATTGGATAGCAGTTTGCGGTGATGGTCGCCCACCTTGTTCAGTGAATTGGCAGGGGCTATAAAATCGCAAGGTATCAGCTTTGTACCCTGATGGATTAACTGGTAAAAAGCATGTTGCCCGTTTGTGCCCGGCTCGCCCCATAAGATAGGCCCGGTTTGGTAGTCCACCCTTTCGCCGTCACGGTCTATGGTTTTGCCATTGGATTCCATATCTGCCTGCTGAAAATATGCGGCAAAACGGTGCATATACTGGTCGTAGGGCAAAATTGTATAAGAATCCGCATTCAAAAAATTATTGTACCAAATACCTAAAAGTCCCAAAATAGCGGGAATATTCTGTTCAATAGGAGCGGTGCGGAAATGCTCGTCCATATCGGCGGCACCGGCGTGCAAAAGCATATAGTTATCAAAACCTATTCGCAAAGCAATTGATAAACCTATTGCCGACCACAAGCTATAACGGCCACCGACCCAGTCCCAAAAGCCAAACATATTGGCCGGATCTATGCCGAATTTTGAAACCTCCGCTTCATTGGTGGAAAGGGCGACAAAGTGCTTGGCTATAGAAGCCGCTTCGCTGTTAAATTTTGCAAGCACAGCCGCTTTTGCGGTGTTTGCATTTGTCATTGTCTCTTGGGTTGTGAAAGTTTTGGAAGCCACTATCCAAAGGGTCTCTTCCAAATCCACTTTTTTTAGGGTTTCGGCTATATGGGTGCCGTCCACGTTGGAAACAAAATAAACCTCGGGAGCATTTTCGCCGGCGTAGTGTTTAAGGGCTTCGCAAACCATAACGGGGCCTAAATCCGAGCCTCCTATGCCTATGTTGACTATTGTCTTAATTGGTTTGCCGCTGTGGCCCAGCCATTTGCCACTCCGAACCCGTGCTGTGAATTCATTCATGTGCTTTAGTACCGCTCTAATCTTCGGCACAACATCTTCGCCATCCACCAGTATAGGCTCTTTGCCACGGTAGCGGAGCGCAGTGTGCAGAACAGCGCGTTTCTCGGTATGGTTTATTTTGCCGCCGGTGAAGAATTTCTCTTTCATCTCTTCAAAACCGGCATCTTTGAGCAGATTAACCAGTAGGTCAAGAGTATCCGAATTCACACGGTTTTTAGAATAATCCAAATAAATGCCACAGGCCTCAATGCTGTAGCTGGTTCCGCGATCCGGGTCCGATTTGAACAAATCGCGCATATGAATTTTTTGCGCTATGCGAGCTTGTGCTTCCAGAGCCTTCCACTCAGGCAACAAATATGGTTTTGTCATGGGGGGTAATCTAGAAATGAATAAATCGGCGTTTTCTAAATTACCTGCAACTATCTGTTTTGAGGAGATTTTACAAATGAAATGGCTTTTAACCTACCTGACCTCTTCAATAGGAAAGAAGCAGGTTATGGGTGCCACCGGGTGTCTTTTACTGCTCTTTTTGCTGGGTCACATGGTTGGTAACTTGCAACTGTTATTGCCTCCTGCAGAAGCTCAAGCGGCATATAACACTTATTCCCATATTCTAACCAAATCCAAACTGTTTCTCTATTCCGTTGAAGGCGGTTTGGCCGCTATCTTCATAATACATATTTATTTAGCAGTCACTCTAAAGTTGCAGAATTATAAGGCACGGGGTGTAGCTCGATATGTTGTAGAAGCACGCAAGGGCAAAAAACAATTCCCCACTTTCATAATGATTTGGTCGGGGCTTGCAATGGTAGCTTTCCTTGCGTGGCATCTTCTCACGGTTCGCAGTGGAATACACTATTATTATATAAACCCCGATGTAGCGGATGGCATTGTTGTTCGTGATATGTGGCTAACCACCGTAGAGATTTTAAGCAGCCCGCTCTTTGCCTTGTTTTATATGACCGTTATGTTGCTGCTGGGCTTCCATCTGTGGCATGCCATTTCAAGCGCATTCCAGACAATGGGAATAAACCATCAGAAATGGACTCCTATTATAGACAGGCTGGCTATTGTCTATTGCGTTGTAGTAGTCGTGGGTTTTGTAATTGTTGTTGCATGGTCTTGGGCTGTTATTAATTTGGACGGAGAGGGAAAGGCCATATTTGAACAGAGCAAGAGCGAAAATTATCAAAACGCTTTAAAAATTCTTTCGGAAAAAAAGCCGGAAGAACAACAGAAATTGGCAAAACCGGTTTTTTCGCAACCGGAAAAAGCAAAACTCATTGTTGAAGGGTTCCGTGGCGAAAACTTTAAGTTCCGTGGTGATCACGATTTCAAAGGCAAAAGAGGCGAAGGCAGGCACCATAAACGCCAAGGAATACCTCAGGAGCCTGCACAAGAAAATATTTTGCAAGAGCCTGAAACGCCGCAAAATCCCGAAGATGAAGGAGGTGAACAATGAAATTGGAATCTAAAATACCGGGCGGCCCCATTGCAGAAAAATGGACACGCCATAAATTCGAGCTTAAGCTGGTAAATCCGGCGAACAAACGCAAATTCACCGTAATTGTAGTTGGAACCGGTTTAGCGGGAGCCTCAGCTGCAGCCTCCCTTGGCGAGCTTGGCTATAACGTAAAATCGTTCTGCATCCAAGACAGCCCACGCCGTGCGCATTCCATAGCGGCTCAAGGCGGCATAAATGCAGCGCACAATTACCCCAACGATGGCGACTCCGTTTACCGCCTCTTTTACGATACCGTTAAAGGCGGCGATTTCCGTGCCCGTGAAGCAAACGTCCATCGCTTGGCGGAATGTTCAAACTTGATAATAGATCATTGCGTAGCTCAAGGCGTTCCCTTTGGCCGTGAATACGGCGGTCTTTTGGACAACCGTTCTTTTGGCGGAGCACAGGTAAGCCGTACTTTTTACGCACGAGGCCAAACAGGCCAGCAACTCCTGCTCGGTGCATATCAATCCATGATGCGTCAGGTGGCAAAGGGTGCTATTAAAATGTTCCCTCGCCGTGAAATGCTGGATTTGGTTTTGGTAGGCGGCAGAGCCAGAGGCATTGTGGTTCGCAACTTGATCACAGGCGAACTCGAATGCCACGAAGCGGATGCTGTTTGCCTTGCAACCGGCGGCTATGGAAATGTGTTTTATCTTTCCACAAATGCAAAAGGCTCAAACGTTAGTGCCGCATGGCGTGCTCACAAAAAAGGAGCCTTGTTCGCAAATCCCTGCTACACGCAAATTCACCCAACTTGCATTCCGGTAACCGGCGACCACCAGAGCAAACTCACCCTTATGTCCGAGTCTCTCCGCAACGATGGCCGTGTGTGGGTTCCTCGCCAAAGCGGCGACCCTCGCAAACCGAGCGATATCCCGGAAGCAGAGCGTTATTATTATTTGGAAGAGAAATACCCCAGCTTTGGAAACTTGGTGCCTAGAGATGTTGCGAGCCGCAATGCAAAAACGGTTTGCGATGATGGTCTTGGCGTTGGTTCCTCCAAACGCGCTGTGTATTTGGATTTTGCAGATGCCATCAAACGTGTCGGCGAAAACGGAGTGAGCGCAAAATACGGAAACCTTTTCCAGATGTACGAAAAAATCACAGACGAAAATCCCTACAGAACCCCGATGCGAATTTACCCGGCTTCTCATTATACAATGGGCGGTTTATGGGTGGACTACAATTTGCAAAGCTCAATTCCGGGCTGTTTTGTTTTGGGTGAAGCGAACTTCTCCGACCACGGCGCAAATCGCTTGGGAGCCTCCGCCCTTATGCAGGGCCTTGCAGACGGCTATTTTGTTATTCCATATACCATTGGCGGTTACTTTGCAAGCGAAAAACTGGATAAGGTAACCAGCAGCCAAGCCGAATTTGTGGATGCGGCAAAAAGCTCAAAAACCCTTATCGACCGCTTGCTTTCCATTAACGGCAAAAAAACGGTCACCGAGTTCCACAGAGAACTTGGGCACATCACGTGGGAAAATGTCGGTATGGGGCGCAATAAAGCTGGTCTTGAAAAAGCCATTTCCGCAATTCCGAACCTGCGTGAAGAGTTCTGGAAAAATGTGAAAGTTCTTGGCGATAACGCTTCCTTTAACCAAAATCTGGAAAACGCCCTGCGGGTTGCGGATTTTCTGGAATTCGGCGAGTTGCTGGCAAGGGATGCTCTTTACAGAGAGGAGTCCTGCGGCGGCCATTTCCGTGAGGAGCACCAAACCCCCGATAGCGAGGCAAAGCGTGATGATGAAAAGTTCTGCCATGTTGCAGCATGGGAGTGGAAAGGCGATAATAAGCCGCACGAACTCAACAAAGAGGAACTGGAATTTGAAAATGTACACCTTATGACAAGGAGCTACAAATGAGCGGAAATATGAATCTCACTATAAAGGTATGGCGGCAAAAGAACGCCCAGGTAAGAGGCTTTTTTGAAACCATTAAGCTCTCTAACATTTCTCCGGATATGTCTTTCTTGGAAATGCTGGATGTTATGAACGAGCAGCTTATGAAAGAGGGCAAAGAAGCCTTTGCTTTTGACCACGATTGCCGTGAAGGAATTTGCGGAATGTGTTCGCTGGTAATCAACGGTTTGCCGCACGGCCCAGATAGCCTTATAACCACCTGTCAGCTGCATATGCGCAAGTTCAGGGATGGCGATACCATAGTTGTAGAGCCTTGGCGCAGCGCAGCTTTCCCCGTAATCAGGGATTGCGCGGTGGATAGAGGTGCCTTTGACCGCATTATCCAAGCGGGCGGTTTTATAAGCATAAGCACCGGCAATGCACCGCCGGCAAACACGCTTCCCGTTCCCAAAGCGGACTCGGACAGAGCCTTTGACGCCGCTGCCTGCATAGGTTGCGGAGCGTGTGTAGCGGCTTGCAAAAATGCCTCTGCCATGCTATTTGTTTCTGCAAAGGTGAGCCATCTCTCTTATTTGCCGCAGGGCGGGCCGGAAAAGCAAAAGAGGGTTTTGGCGATGGTCGAGCAGATGGACAAAGAAGGTTTTGGAAACTGCACAAATCTTTACGAATGCGAAGCCTCATGCCCCAAGGGAATTTCGGTTGAGTTCATAGCAAAAATGAACCGCGAATACATGTGCGCCACAGCACTCTACGCAGAAAAAGTGTACACGACAGATGGGTGATCTAATGGAGTAGGGAGTACCACGCACCCTTGGTGCGTCCCCTTTTCAGCAAATAACCTTTATCAACCAAATTTTTCATGGATTTTTTTACCGTATCCGGTTTGGCATCCAAAATCTCCGCAGCCTTTGCAACCGTTAATTGAGGATGTTCGTCCAGCAATTCTAAAATATCCGTTGCCAGTTTGGAAAGACCGGTGTCGTATTTCTTGAAAGATTTTATCTTTTCTTCCAAATGCCTTTTTTGCTTTTGCAAGGTTGTTAAAAAAAAATTAAGCCAAGGCTCATAAAGAGTTTTTTTTGCTCTAAATGTTTTTTGAGTTCGCCTCAATGACCTATAATAGCCATCTTTATTGGCTTCTATTATGGATTCTATAGAACTGTATGGAACATAGCCATAACCTTTTTTCAATAACAGCATAGTGGTTAATGCCCTTGACAAACGTCCATTTCCGTCTTGAAAGGGATGTATAGCCAAAAAATGAACTATAAAAACACCTATCACCAGCAAAGGGTGATAAAAATTATCATCAAGATTTTTTCTTGTCCACACGACAAGATCTTCCATTAATATTGGGGTTTCAAAAGGCGAAGCAGTTTCAAATACAACACCTATTTCTTTACCTTTGGCATCGAATGCAGAAACGGAATTTGAAAGTTTTTTGTATTCGCCCCTGTGCGAAATATCGCCTTTGCAGAACTGCAACAGAATTTTGTGCAGATGCTTTATATAATTTTCCGTTAGCGGGATAACTTCATAACTGTCAAAAATCAAATTCATAAGCTCGGCATAACCGGCAATCTCTTCTTCGTCTCTATTTTTGAAAGATTTTTTTTGAATGCGAGATAGCAGTTGCTCCACTTCTTCATCGGAGAGTTTATTGCCCTCTATTCTGTTTGAAGAACCAACCGATTCTATTGTGGAGACTCTTTTCAGCTTTTTAAGCTGCTCAGGCTGCAATGTGCTAAATCCAATCCAGGTGGCCTTAAAAGCATCCAATTCCGATATAACGGAAAGCATTTGAGGCGTAACCTCTATATCTCTTATCTCTAGCATTCCCTAAATATAGAAACTTTTTCCCAGATATTCCCAGATATTCCCAGATATTCCCAAATTAATTTCCCTTTTCCAACAAATAACCCGCAACTTTCCGGGCAAATTTTTGCGCCAGAATTTCCGGTGCAAGTCGGGGAAGCTCCCAGGTTATGCAATGCACTGAATTTTCCTTGCACCACGTTCCAAGGCTGCCGGGTGTTGGGTAACCTATATCTTTTTTATATGGTGTTTCTGAAATTTCCGTTAAAAAATGCGCTAGAGGTGTAATCGCAGGAGCCTCCACGCATGCAAGCGGACTGTGAATGGAGAGTATTTCTGCCGGTTGCAGTTTGCCGATGAGTTTAATCAGGGATTTGGTTTCCGCTTCGCTTGCAGGTGTTTTGCCGGGCGAGAGTTCCGTTATTCTCTTGCTCTCCAAGGTCGCTTTGCTAAGAGTGGTTTTTGTGCTCCAGTTCGCTGTTGGAAAATTACGATTTAAGTCCACGCCATTTGAGTTGCCACGAGTTCCAAGAGCTGCACCATCCGGGTTTGCGCAAAGAATAAAAGCGACGCTCTGCAAGGGTTCGGCGAAGTAGCGGAGAATTCGGCTTAAAAGGAATGTGGTTTCAGGTTCTTCACCGTGAATGCCGGCAATGACCAAAAGTGTGCATTTTTCTTTGCACGGGGCATAGAGCAACGGCGCACCTAAGGTGCTTTTGCCGTATTGTTTGAGGGGGAAAGGAAGAATGCCTCTATGCTGTTCTTTCCTCATATACGCTAATCTTCTGGCGCTTCTTATCTATGTGCTCAAACTTCACAAAACCATCTATAAGGGCAAATAGAGTGTGATCCACGCCTATGCCTACATTATTGCCTTTGTGAAATTGAGTGCCGCGCTGGCGAACTAAAATGTTGCCGGCTATTACCTTTTCGCCGCCAAATTTTTTAACGCCCAAACGCTTTGATTTTGAATCGCGACCATTGCGGACTGAACCTTGACCTTTTTTGTGTGCCATTGTTTATCCCTCCTTTGCGGCTGTTTTTCTAAGGAATTTCTTTTTGCGAACCGGCTTGGGTTCTTTGCCCGCCGCAATATCTGCCGCAATTTTTTCTTTGCGGGTTAAGGGCGTGCCTTGTTCCTTTTGTTTTGCCAAGGCTGCTATGCGGGCACGCTGGCGAACCACTGCTTGTGGGTCTATTTTCGTGCTTTTGCCTGCAGCTTTGATTTCGGTTACAAGCACCTCGGTGTAGCCCTGGCGATGTCCGTGGCGGCGCTCGTAGCGAGTGCGGCGTTTCTTTTTAACGGTGAAAACCTTGTCGGCTTTATCGTGGGAAAGAACTTCAACCTTAACGGATGCGTTTTCCAAGACAGGGGTGCCTACGCTTATAGATTCGCCATCGGCGAACAGCAATACGGACTTGAGTTCCAAAGATGAGCCTACCGCTGCTTCTGCAACGCTCGGAACCTTTAAGGTTTTTCCGATTTCGGCTCGGTATTGGAAACCGCCTGTTTCAACTATTGAATACATTTTTGGTATCCTTTTCGGGTTAATGGGAATGTAAATATAGAAAAATAAAGCCGAATTGTCAAGCGGTATTTAAGGTTTGGGGTGTAAGGTATGGGTATTTTTTGTATTTATGCTCAGAGTTGGTTCCATTAACCCGAAAACAGCTTTGATTTCTACTCATGACGCTCAATAGACATGGCAATGCGGAAGCCATCGGCATAACAACGATGATTTGGTGAATCTTTGGACAGATAGGAAACCTGGCTACGGTTTGCCGGGCGGTTCCAACTGCCGCCACGTTCCACTACGGAATTCGATGACAGTCCTTGGGAATTCGCATTATCAACCCATTCCCATACATTGCCGCTCATGTCGTATATTCCTAGTTCATTGGGTTGTTTGCTTCCTACCGGATGCGTTCTATTATCACTGTTATCTTTATACCACGAAATTTCGTCAATATCGTTGCTTCCGGCATATTTATACCCTTTGCTCTTAGCTCCGCCACGAGCAGCGTACTCCCATTCTGCTTCCGTAGGCAAACGATAATTTTTACCGGTCATGGAATTTAACTTTGATATAAATTGTTGTGCATCATTCCAACTGACATTATCAACAGGCAAATTACCCCCCTTAAATGCAGACGGATTGCTGCCCATTACCTGAACCCACTGGCTTTGCGTTACTTCATACTTGCCTATTTGAAAATCATTCACGGTTACGCTGCGCACAGGTTTCTCTTTAACAGAACAATCTTTTCCTTGTTCCTGCGTGCATCCCATAGTAAATGTCCCTCCTTTCACAAACACCATGTCAATATTGACTGATGGCATTGGAGGCGCAGCTTCAGGAGTGGATATGCGGTCTGACGTAGCGGAGAAAAAGAAAATCGATCCAATAACCATTACACCTATAACAATGCCGGAAATAGTCCAAAATTTCCGTTTCATTTCATCATCTGATAAGAGATGTTTCATTTCATAACTTGAAAAAACACAATACAAACCTGTCAACGCACCGATAATAATACCAATGGCGATAGAGATTGTAAAAGGTGAACTAGCCAATAATGCACCGAGAAAGGCGCCGGCAATGACTCCGATTATAACTCCCAAGCATCCAAAACCAACGCTCTTCTTAACCCAAAGCAAAACACCAAACACAATTGCAAATATGGCCATCAAACCATTTGTTGAAAAATCAGATGTTACAAATCCGCCGATAGTTCCGCCTAACGCAATGCTAAAAGCAGTCAAAAGCAACCACTTATTTTTTTTCTTAATCAGTTCCTCTGCCTGTTTTTTGTGTTTTCGAGCATTTTCCAAGGCGTAAGTAGTAGAATTATCATTGGGGTCTATCTGCAATGCTTTTTCATAGTCTGCAATTGACTTGTCGTGTTCCTCTTTTATATCATACGCAGCCCCCCTCATTTTATATGCATTTTTACAATTGGAATTGAGCCGTATTGCTTCGGTGAAATCTGCTATAGCTCGGTCATGGTCTTTTCTTTGGGAATACACTATGCCACGGCATTCATAAGCTTTCACATTTTCTGGGTTGAGCTGTATTGCTTGGGTGAAGTCTGCCATAGCTTTGTCAAAATCTTCTCTTTGCGTATAGAAGGCTCCACGATTGGCATAAAGTTCGTCATTTATAGGGTTTAGTTGTATTTTTTCGGTTAAGTCCGCTATGAACATAAGAATAGCTCTATCTTTTTCAGCTAGTTCTTTTTTAAATCTTTCTCTTTCTTCTTGTTCTTTTTTGACTATAGCCTCCATAATGCAATTATGGTTGCTTTCGTAAAATTGGCAGTACATCGTGGCTTTAAGACCGCCTTCTTTATCATATCCAATGCTTTTATGGTATTTTTCACAATACCAATCTCTAAAACCATTAAGCATTAATTGACTACAAGTGGTGTTGCTGTTGCCTTTAAATATGTTAAGTGCCTTGACTGAAAAGTAATCCGTTGCATCCATTGGTCTATCTTCCTTCTTCCCGCTGGTTCATCCTGCCAAATCTTGGGAATACAGGGCTTGGCGGGTTTCGTGCCACTGTGGCACAGTTCTTTGTATGTGCCGCTTGCTTTCAGCTAGCGGCGGTGCCTCAAGGCGAATCTTGGATGCAACGCACAGACAACAAACATGATTTATCGTGACAACCCCAGTAGGCACCCATGAATTGGTAGAGCGCGCCGTTGTCTCCTTGGAAACTATAGAAATGGTATTCACTTGAATCCCACCAGTAGCCGTTGTAGCCGACATCGCTGAAGCCATTAGTGTAGATGCGGCCACCCGGAAGGAGAGAAAAACCATATGTGTCCTCACATAAATAAAAATTGCCAGAATCCGAAGAACCACAATTATTCCAGCCGCTTGTAGCCTTTAATTTAGCTGCGTCACAATAATTGGAACAACCGCTGTGGCTTTGAACATAATCTAACAATGCATACCACTCATCTTTGCTTGGCAAATGCCAGCCAGTGGGGCAAACATTATTAGCCGTTGACCAATCATACAAACGACCGTATTGAGTGCAGTTAGCAGGGCTGTTGTCGTAGCAGGCGGAAGTGCCTGCATAGGGGTCGTAATTCAAATTCTCTGCCATCCAAATTTTACCATTCATATTCACAGTCCTGTAGGTTTGACCGCCGCAGTACATTTGGTTGCTATAAACGATCGGATTGGGACATCTACTGACACCGCATGTGTTATCTTTGCCGTCGTAGTTCGTGCCATAACTATAGCACTGATTAACACTCATACGCTCGCATTCGCCATTGTCATGACGGTAGCAATAGACATTAACGTTGCCTCCG
>LIUG01000137.1 GCA_001462245.1 Candidatus Fibrimonas termitidis | reverse complement strand
AGATTTTTTGGAAAGGGAATGCCGCCTGCTTTTTATCACTTATTTGAGGCCTTTTATAAACGGCGTAGGTTTTTATCATTTGGAGAGCGAGACGAGAAACGGCGAACGTACCGATTTGATTTTAGATTACAATTCCGAGCAATTTATAGTTGAATTGAAGTTATGGTATGGCGATGCATCCCACAATGATGCTTATGAGCAATTATCCGGATATTTGGAAAGCAAAAACAAGGATACTGGCTACCTTCTCACCTTTGATTTCCGCAAAACAGAGAATATCGGCAAGCCTCAAATCGGCTGGGTGGAGCATAAAGGCAAGAAGATTTTGGATGTGATGGTTGGGGTTTGATGTATATTTTTCTATATTTACCCCTAAATATCCCTTTTTCGCAAAATAACGCTCCCAACTAGAGCCTCATACTCAAGCTCTGAGGCTTAAGCTAAATTTTGCGATTTTAGGAGCATATAACTTTAATAAAAGGGGTTCCCTCCCCCCTATGTAAATCCTTGTATCTTATTTGAGATACAGGCATGGAGGGTGTTAAATGCTTAACGTAATACGTTTGGCTCAAAATTATTGGCTTGCAAATAGCCTTTATGAATATGATTTTGTTCTGCTTTTGCCAAGAACAGATGAGAAAATCAAGGCTGCATTCACTGCCAAATTAAAAGAACGCCGTGGACGCATAATCACCGGCGAAGAAGCAGAACTGCTTATCGCACTTTATTCGCTGTACGAATTCAGCGGGAACATAATCGTAGGCTCCTTTGACGCTCCTTACGGCCGCAAGCTGCGTAATATCCCCGCAGACGAAGATGCAATCATAGACAAAGTAATTCTCGGAGGCATGAGTGGAACCCGCCCGTAAATCAGAGATGACAGCCGCATTGGAGGCTATAGATTTCAAAGGCAAAACAGTGTTCGTCTTTGGCCATTGCCATGCCAGCGAGGAAATGATAGACTTTTTAGCCACGCTCTCGGTTAGCCCGCTCGCCATCCTTGACAACAACAAAACCAAGCACGGAAACACATACAAGGGTGTTCCCATAACCCCTGCTGCATACATTCTGGAATTTCCAAGCACAGACAGCATAGTGCTCATAGCCAACAGATTCTGCGAACAGATGCGAACGAACCTACGTAAACTTGGGTATAATGGTGAAATTGCGAAAATTTTAGAATATAATTCCTTTGCTGAATATTCGCTATCAGGTGAAACCGTTAAACGTAAAACAGAACGAATGCTCAGAGGAATGGAAATTCTAAAAAAAATAAGAAATGACTATCCTAATCGATATTTAGTTATTTGCCCTCATGATGCTCTTGGCGATGTGTATTGGGCGATGTCCTTTTTGCCGGAATATGGCGATATTATCGCGGTTGCAAACGGCGAGAGATGCCGCCAGGTTGCGGAAATATTCGGGCGAATATGCGTATCTCTGCCGAACTCCGAGATGGAAGAATTCACGCAGGCGGTCATTTTCAGCAGAGAGCAGAATTGCACCATAGCCCATCATGACAAAGTCTATACGGACAATGCGATAAAATACTTAAACGAGCATGCTATTTCATTCATAGACTATTACAGGCGTATTGTGTTTGGCTTGGACAACTCCGCCAAACCTGCCCAGCCATGCTGCAATCAGCCTTTTGAGAATATTTCGGGCATTCCGCAAGGCAAAACCCTTATAATTTCGCCTTATGCCAAAAGCATAGTTCAAATGCCGGATGAATACTGGCAGAACGTAATACATGAATACAAAGGCAAGGGCTTCACTGTTTGCACAAACGTGATTGAAGGGGAAGAGCCTCTTGAAGGCACGGCTCCCATTTCTTTCCCGCTGAATCAGGCAGTAAGCGCCGTTGAGTACGCCGGGCATTTCATAGGCATCCGCAGCGGATTGTGCGATGTGATTAATTCGGCTGCGTGCAACAAGACCGTTGTTTTCCCGGATTGCATTTACAGCACAACCAAAATGAAAGTCTCCGAGTTTTTTGCCCTGCCGGGTTGGAGCAAACCTGATTATATTATCATTCAAGCAGGTGGCAAGGGCAGCAGGTTGGAGCATCTCACGGCTAACAAGCCCAAGGCTCTGGTCCCCGTGGAAAACCTTCCCATGCTGTTCCATCTGTTCAAAAAGTACCCGGATAAAAAATTCATAATCATAGCAGACCACAAAAAAGATGTTCTGAGGGAATACCTTGAATGTTTTGCGAAGGTAAAGTACCGTATTGTTGAGGCGATAGGAACCGGAACCTGTTCAGGCATTAAGCAGGCTATGGAATTTTTGCCAGATTGTGAGCCTTTTATGCTTGTATGGTCGGATTTGATTTTGCCGGAGGGTTTTGAACTGCCTGCCGGCAATGATGACTATATTGGCATATCCCAGACTTTTCCATGCCGCTGGAGTTTTCAAAATGATGTATTTGAAGAAAAGCGTTCCGAGGAATTCGGCGTAGCTGGGCTGTTTGTGTTCAAGGATAAATCCCGCATTGCGGATGTCCCCGAAAGCGGTGAGCTTGTCAAGTGGTTCAGAGATAAGAATTTGAAATTCAAACAGCTTGGGCTTGCGGGAACAAGGGAATTCGGAACTATTGATGAGTATAAAAAACTTGGCGTTGAAAAATGCAGGCCTTTCAACAGAATAACCATTGAGAACGATATTGTAACCAAAGAGGCCATAGACGGGCAAGGAAAAAAACTTGCCGAGCTTGAAAAGAAGTGGTATGAATTCGCCATTCGGAGCGGTATAGATGCGATACCAAAGATTTATCAAACCGAGCCTCTGAAAATTGAGCGAATAAAAGGCAAGAACATTTATGAATACAAAAATGAGAAAACGGAAATTTTGAAAGGCATAATCAATGCTCTCAAAAATCTGCATGAGACAAAGCAAATACCGCCGGACACATTCAGCATAAAAGAAGCGTATTACGGTAAAACGATGGACAGGCTTTGCAAAGTGCGGGATTTGATTCCCTTTGCGGAAAACAGGAGCATAATTGTAAACAGGCGTGAATGCCGCAATGTATTCTTTTACAAACATGAATTGGAGAAGGCTTTGGATTTGCTCAAATGCGACCATTTTTCTTTCATTCACGGAGACTGCACATTCTCAAACATAATGCTTAAAAATTCCACAATGCCGGTGTTCATTGACCCAAGAGGCTATTTCGGCAGCACGGAATTGTTCGGGGACCCAAACTACGACTGGGCGAAATTGTATTACTCAATCGCAGGAAATTACGACAGGTTCAATCTGAAAGATTTCCGCTTGAAAATAGGCGAAAATGCCGTTGAATTAAAGATTGAGTCTAATAACTGGGAGGAATTGGAGAAGGAATTTTTTGAGTTTTCCGGTGCGGATGAGAAAACGATAAAACTGCTCCATGCCGTTATCTGGCTCTCGCTTACAACTTATGCGTGGCACGATTACGATTCAATTTGCGGGGCTTTTTACAATGGGATTTATTATTTGGAGGAAGCGCTGGAATGAAAAAGTATTTCGCAAACATAATAGAAAATATTGACAACTCCTTTTCGGGTCTGGACGAGGAATGTTTTGCAAAATTGCTTGCCGATTGCGAGAGGGTGGTTAGAAGCGGCGGGAAGATAGTGGCTTCAGGGCTTGGAAAAAATGTCCCTATATGCGAAAAGTTTGTGGGGATGATGAATTCGCTGGGGCTTGAGAGCGCGTTTTTGCACACGAACACCGCTATGCACGGTGATTTGGGGTTGATAAAAGACAATGACATTGTGCTTGTTCTGAGCAAGAGCGGCAACACAGCGGAGAGCGTTCTGTTTGCCGAGTACATAAAAGGGCACAAGGCGAAAAAGTGGCTGATTTCATTCAACGGCGGCGGGGCGATTGCGAAAATAATCGACAATAAGTTGCTCCTTTCGCTTGCGCATGAAGGCGATGCCTGGGATATTGTGCCGAATAATTCGTCTTCGTGCTATCTGATTTTGTTGCAAGGATTGGCTTTGTATTTGGCGGAGCGG
>LIUG01000136.1:8235-15311 GCA_001462245.1 Candidatus Fibrimonas termitidis | reverse complement strand
TAAACCATGGTTTAAAGTGGACACGAGGAAGCTGAAAATCGGGTAATAGAGTAGGCAGAAAACAAAACAGGAGTTAGACTATGTCTAAAACAACTAGAAACAGAAACTTGCAACAAAAACTAGAAGTCTATGTAATCGCTGGTGCAAGAAATGTCGGCAAATCATCTGTCATTCGCCATTTGACAGGATTGCATAGTACGAAAGTTATAGAATTAGCTGATACAAAAGGAAATGGCATAGGTATATATGCTAAAATACAATCACTGCAAGAAGCTAAAATAAAACCGTCGAGTTTTATAAGAATAGTAACAAATGTGAAAAAGCTTGGAAATATTTCTGCTATAATTGTTGCTTTGAGGACGGACACAACTCTTAAAGCAGATGTATATATAGATGAGTTTATAAAAGCCGGCTGGAATATAAAATATGTTGCCGAGCTTGGTATTGCACCTGGCAGGAGCGGCTTTTTGCTATCGCATTCTAGGAGCAATAAATACAAATATCAAACATTTATGAGTGCAAATTATATAAACCAACTTGCCTCACAAATGCGAAATTTCTTTAACCTTATTTAAGGAGCCCCCATGAAAAACCCTCTCGCCTTTCTCGCCCTGCTGCCCTCGCTGCTCTTTGCCGCTTCACCCATTTGGAACGGCACGGTAGATACAACTTGGTTCACAAGTAATAAAAACGCAACGGAATACACCATAAGAACCGCTGAGCAGCTTGCGGGGCTGGCTAGGTTGGTGAATGGGGTTTCTGGAGCTAGTGGCAATGGCACTTATAGTATGAGCGGCAAAACGATTAAACTTGGCAATGATATCGTTCTCAATGACACAGCAGGCTGGGAGAATTGGGCTACCAACAATTCTGAGTTAAGACGGTGGACGCCCATAGGCACCTATTTTAGTACTACTACTGACGGATCTTTCAGAGGTATATTTGACGGCGATGGTTATAGTGTAAACGGAGTATATATCAATGGAAATGGATCTTACCAAGGTTTATTCGGTAGTAGTTGTGGCACGATAAAAAATCTTGGAGTGGTAGCTTCATATATCAAGGGAGGCAATTATACAGGCGGCTTGCTGGGACGCAACGGCAATACCAACAATGGCCGCGGTACCATAATCAACAGCTATGCAACTGGGAATGTATCGGGAAGTTATACAGGTGGCTTGGTGGGAGCCAACGAAGGTGGCAGTACCATCAGTAACAGCTATGCGACAGGAAATGTGTCGGGAACTGGAGAGGTAGTAGGCGGCTTGGTGGGATTCAACCAAGGCGGCGCCATCAGTAACAGCTATGCGGCAGGAACTGTGTCGGGAACAAAAGATGTAGGCGGCTTGGTGGGAAAAAATACAAATGGTGGTTCTCTCGGCTTAAGCTATTATGACAAGGACAAGAGCGGTACAACGGGCGCAGTGGGCACAGGTGGAGGTGGTGGCTACGACTTTACCACAGATGAAATGAAAAATATTTTAACCTATATGAGGTACTTTCAGAATGTGAGCAATTGGGATTTTAATTCAACTTGGGCTATAGTTCCTTTCTTAAACGACGGCTATCCTGTTTTGCAATACCAACTCAAAGATATGCAATTAATCGCCAAATCCAAGGCATACCTCGCCAACCAACGTCAAAAAAACGACACCATCCCAACCACCATAGAACTCCACACAGGTAATCCAATAGAACCTCAAGTGGACAGCGTGGTTTTCAATACAAACAAACTAGTCAAAGAAAGGGACTACGATGTGTTTTACTACAACAACACGGCAATAGGCACCACCAACTATTATGGCTTCGCAAAAATTATAATCCAAGGTAAAGGTAATTACTACGGAACAAAAGTCCTAGACTTCTACATAACAGATTTCCGAAACATAGCCGATGCCACCGTAGCTCCAATCCTCAGCCAATTTGCCACCGGTAGCCCCATAATGTACAAGCCCGTGGTAAAAGACTACAACGATGTAACGCTTCGTGAAAACATAGACTATATTCTCGGTTATTCCAACAACATATCAGTCGGAATAGCAAAAATAACAATCATAGGACAAGGCATCTATGACGGCTCGTCAAAAGAAGTCACATTCAACATAGTCAATGCAAAGCCACTAACATCAGGAACATCGGGAAACACAACCGTCAGCATAGTCGGCCCCCAAAGCTATGTTTACAGCGGTAGCAAAATAACCCCCGAAGTGACCGTCCTCTACAAAACCGAAAATATAACCCTAGTGAAAGACCAAGACTACACTGTAAGCTACGGCAGCAACACCAACGTCGGCAACGGCACAGTAACCATAACCGGCATAGGCAACTACACCGGCACAATCTCTCAAAATTTCTCAATCACCGCAAAACCCCTAGCCACATCCATGGTCGCTCCGGTCCCCCCGCAACAATTCACCGGCACAGCAGTAGAGCCGGAAGTCACGCTCACAGACGGCGAAAAAAACCTCGTTCTCGGAACAGACTACAGAGTCAGCTACCTCTCCAATGAATACATAAACGAACAAGCAATAATAAGAATTACCGGCACAGGCAACTATTCAGGCACCATAACCGTACTCTTCGCCATAACCGAAGACGAGATAGAAAAAATACCGGTCACCGTAATCTGGCAAGGCCCCTTTGACTTTGAATACAACGGCCAGCCCCGCTGCCCTGCGGCAACAGCAACGCTCCCCATAAACCTCAGCATAAGCTGCACAGGGGCAATAAACGCCCGCACAGACCCCCCCTACATCGCTACGGCAACATACCCAAACACCGCCTACGAGCTACTCAACAACACCATCACATTCACCATAAGCCGTGCCCCCATAACCGCAACGCTGGAAATCCCGAACATAAACAAAGGAGCAGCGCTCAAACCTGCCGTGAAAGGTTACAAAGAAAACCCGTCTATAAACTACTGGTACTCAAAAAACAGAGACAGTGACTACACCCAAACTGCCCCAACAAACGAAGGCATTTACTACGCCTATGCCATAGTCTCACCAACAAGCAACTACAACGGAAGCGCAACAGACACCATCAGCTTCTCCATCTATGAAAGCGCACCTACCCAAATCTCAGTCATTTGGAGCGGACCCTACAGTGTTGTTTACAACGGCGAAAAGCAAAGCCCCGGTGCCTCCGCTTCCACCATCGGCGGAATTTCTTTCCCGCTCTTAGTCAACGGCGCAACCGATGCCGGAACACACGCTGCAACCGCAAAGTTCAAAGACGAAAGAACGGACTACAGGCTTGCAAATGATACAATAGTATTCACCATAACCCCCAAACCCCTTGACGAATATGCCATAGAACCCATCGGCAACTTCTTTTATAATGGCTTTCAAATCCGCCCCAGCATAATAGTCAAAGATGGGGGTAAGGTACTCGCCGAGGGCATAGACTACGAGGTAGAATATGCAGCCAACATAACCGAACTTGGCACCGTAATCGTTATCGGCAAAGGCAATTACAAAGACACCATAAGCCGCCATTTTCCCATAATCTCGGAAGATGCCGCAGTTGTGACCGTTGAATGGAGCACTGAAAGAACATTCACCTACGACGGCACCGAACACGCCCCTGCGGCAACTGCGAGCAATCTTGAGATTGAGATTATCGGCAAGCAAACCAACGCCGGCAGCTACACAGCGGTGGCACAGCTCAAAACTCCAAACCCAAGCATCATGCTAGCAAACGCAAGCATGCCCTATACCATCGCCAAAAAACCGCTTGCAGTCTCTTGGACACCTGAGCGTGAATTCGTTTACAACAAAATGGTGCAGGTTCCAATCCCAAGCGTAGAGGAAACTAATGTTGTTCTGCGTGTTCTCAACGGGCACAGCGCAGCGGGCGTGTATGAAGGCGTTCTCGCACCATTCGCGCAAATAGTTTCCTCCAACGCAGGCAACTACGAACTGAGCGGCCACACCATAGACAAATACGAAATAAAGCAAAAACCCCTGCAATCCCGCTTCAGCGTAAAAGCGCCAGCTGATGACTTTGACGCAAACGCAGACACAGTATGGGTTCCCCGCGACATATTCTCTGATCCCGCCCTTCTAAAAAGCACGCTGGAAAGCATCATAGACTACGACGGCTTTGCCACAGACGACAAAGGCGACAGCGATGATGCCTCCGTTCTGAGAGGCACACCAACAATTACTCTGCAATACGACGCCCAGACATCGCCTTTCATACTCTCCAAACGAGTGGAAACCTCCCAGAGAGCCACCGCAACCATATTAACAGACGATGTGTCCGCAGACAACTATGTATTGATAAGGAGAAACATGGTCGTGATGGAAGCGATAACGGAAGCGGACAACGCCCCCCAGATATCCTGCAAAAAGAACGCAAGCTGCGCCTCGATGAGCGAAAATTCCTGCGGCATAATCGGCGGTGAAGTTGTAGCAACCTGCACAATGTTCTGCATGATTGAAGACGCCTGCGCCCCGATGCCCCTAAGCTCCTGCACCGCCATGGGCGGCAGCCCGGTGGAAACCTGCGAAGGCAGCCCCATCCAACGCCCCCAGCTTTCCAGTGGCACATTCCGCATATGGCAGGCCGCAAGCGGTGTGGTTAATGTGGATTTGGGATATATGCCAACTGCTCCGATGTCATTGAATGTCTATGATTTGAAAGGCAATCTGGTAGCAACGGAGCAGGTGAACACCCGCTTTGCGAATGTGAGGGTTGGTGTGCCGAGCGGGGTTTATTTGTTCAAGGTTGGCAACAGGGTATTGAGGGCGGCGGTGTTATAGCCCCACCATCACATCCAAAATCCTTTTCCCATTGTATTCAACCCACTCTGTCCTAGGCTTACCGACATTCTCGGTTTTCCTGAAATCAAATGTGAGCAAATAACCTTCCGTTTTGTTCTTGCTATCCAAATATTTGGAAATCTGCCCCAATGCCTTCTCGTGCTTCTGCTCGCCATACCATAATTTCAACTCAACTATGAACTGCTCCGGGCCAAAGTCAACAATTACATCCATACGCTGCCTGTTGCGGGTTTCCGCTTCAACATAATAAAAGCCTTTGCCATTGAGGATGGGTTTCAAATAGGTCAAAAACAAAATGCGGCACTGGCTTTCCAAAAATTTGCTGTCTTTGTCATTGTAAAGCTCGTAATAATGACGGGCAAATTTTTCTATGCAAAGAGCCATATCCAATTTGTCATCTTCTATAACTTCATCAGGCATGGTTCGGGTTATGTCTGCTTCGCCTGTATTTACGCTTGCTATTCGTTTTTTGATTATAAAATGGTTATAAATTATCGTTTCAAAAATCAGATTGTCTATTACAACCTGTTCGTTCTGTTTTCTTAGAATTCCAAACATAATACCCCAATCCATTGCAGGGCTTGTCATGTAATAATTGTAAGATTCACCGTTTACTGCAATATCATACAGCAATTTATAGAAATCTTCGTCGCTTTCCAAATTTTTGCCCAAATCGTCAAACAAAAGATTCTTTTCGTATAATATAACTCTAACGGCTTTTTGCACACCTTGTACCGTCCAATTTTTTTCCAATTTTTCGTCTATAATTTTGCAAAGCCGAGAAACCAAATAAGGATAGCCGTGGGTATAGGCTCTGATTTCCTTTGATACCGCTTCTGTATCCATTCCTGTTTGGTGGTCTTTTTCGTATTCGGCTAACATAGTGGCTATTTCCGGTGCAGAAAAAGACATGTCTATTTCAAATTCTGCTGCTATATTCCAAGGGGAATTTATACGTTTTTCGCCGTCTTTAAGTTGATGAGCTCCTGCTAAAACCATTTTCATTTTCAAATTTTTGATGTCGTAAACGCCGGCAAGGATTACGCTTTGGAATGTGGCTCCTGCGTCCCGTCCTCTTCTTAGGTATTTGTCTCGCAGCATTCCCAAAAACCTTAAAAATATCATATTATTGGATGATTTGTCGGTTTCATCTATCATCAAAACGATTTTTTGAGCTTTGCAAACTTTGTTCAAAAAAGCATCAAGCAAATCAAAACTTGTAACAGAGCTATCTACCCAAACCTCAGAACCGGGTAAATCTCTCTCGCTAAAATATTTTGAGCATATATAAAGAAATCCTTGGCAGAAATTTTCAGGTGTTTCAAATACTCTATCATCTACGCCTTCAAAACTAATCGCTATTACCGTACATTCTTTAGCAAGCAGCAGTTCCAGTTGATAAAGCGTTGTGGTTTTGCCATATTGCCTGGCTCTGTTTATGGTAAAATAATCCCCTTGTTCAATCATAGGTATAATCTGGCGGATTTTTTCGGAAATATCCACCATATAGTGTTTGCCGGGGATGCAAAGGCCGGTTACATTGAATTTGCGCATATATATAAAAGAAGGTAGAAAAGTTGGCGCCCAACTCATTATTCTATAAATCTATAAGATCTGTATCCATTGGTTCCGCAAATTCTGTACCCCTGCTTGTGTGCCAAATGCCAACCAATTTAATGCAATCTGCTTGTTCTCTGTAATTTCTCAAACCATCTCCACACGCTGTGCCTATGCCGGGAAGTATCTGTAATAGCCGGTTTTCAATCTTTTCGCTATTTCATTGAATGCGTCTTCAGCGGGCATATCTTCATCTTTGTCTGCCTCTTCCAAGCTTATTTTCAGCCTCCTTTGGAATTCTACCTGGTCTAGCAATTCTTCTAATTTGTCATTCAATCCTATTTCTCTCATTGAATTTAGAAAAAATAGCCTCCGGTAAAGGCTTGAAAATTTCTTCTTTCGCAAAACACAACCAACGATGTTGGGGTTCCGAATTCCGAATTCCGAATTCGTAGCAAAAAAAACAATGCCGACACTAAAAGAGTCGAACTTGAGTTTAAAAGAATTGACGCCGATGCTAAAAGAGTCAAATTCGAGACTAAAAGAGCCGACGCCGATGCTAAAAGACCCAAAATCGGGGCTAAAAAAGAGCCAACGCCGACACCAAAAGAGTCAAATTAGTTTCTAAAAGCCTCGCCACCGACACTAAAAGAGTCAAATTCGGCTCTAAAAGCCCCGCCACCGACACTAAAAGAAAGTGTAACTTTTAAACGATGGTTTAAATGTTAC
>LIUG01000136.1:0-8026 GCA_001462245.1 Candidatus Fibrimonas termitidis | reverse complement strand
TTAAACCATGGTTTAAAAGTTACATATTTAAGGAGACTATATATGAGAAACCCCCTCGCTTTCCTCGCCCTGCTGCCCTCGCTGCTATTTGCCGCTTCACCCATTTGGGACGGCACAGCAGATACCGATTGGTATAATGAATCAGAAACAGAATTTACCATAACCACTGCGGAGCAACTAGCTGGGCTGGCTCAGTTGGGTGGTATGAGGGGCAAAACGATTAAACTCGGCAATGATATTGTTCTCAATGATACAACAAATTGGAGAGATTGGGCTACCAGCAATTCTGAATTAAAGCAGTGGACACCCATAAACGGCTTCTCAGGAACCTTTGACGGCGATGGTTATACTATAAGCGGAGTATATATCAACACAAGTACAAGTGCAAGTGCAAGCGATAGACAAGGCTTATTCGGGTATACCGGGTATAATAGCGGTATGATAAAAAATCTCGGAGTCGTAGCTTCGTATATCAAGGGAGCCGGGAGAGTAGGCGGCTTGGTGGGGCATAACGAAGGTGGCACCATCACCAATAGCTACACTACTGGGAATGTGGAGGTGGCAAGTAATAATGGAACTGTAGGCGGCTTGGTGGGGTACAATCAAGGTGGCACCATCAGCAACAGCTATGCGACTGGGAATGTGGAGGGAGCAAGTGATGCAGGCGGCTTGGTAGGAGACAACGTCGGTGGCACCATCAGCAATAGCTACGCAATTGGGAATGTGGAGGGAGCAGATATGGTAGGCGGCTTGGTGGGATACAACGGCAACGGCACCATCAGCAACAGCTATGCAATTGGGAATGTGAAGGGAATTGGTGCTATAGGCGGTTTGGTGGGGTACAAAGACGGCAACAACACCGTCACCAACAGCTATTATAACACAGAAACAAGCGGACAAAGCGATGCCGGCAAAGGAGAAGGCAAAACCACAGCACAAATGCAAAGCAAAACCACTTATAACGGCTGGGATTTTAATAAAATTTGGGATATAGACGATAAATTCAACAACAAAATGCCATACTTCCAGTGGCAAAACACCATGAGGCAGGTGCAAGTGGAACCCATAGAACCCCAACTCTACACAGGCTCCCAAATAAAACCAAGACCAAAAGTAACAGCACCGGACGGAAAAACAGAACTAATACCCGGAACAGATTTTGATTATTCTTACGGTGAAAACATACACGTAGCAAGCGGCGGAACGGTTTACATAGTAAGCAAAACAAATGCCTACTATGGAACAAAACCGGTGGATTTCATAATAAAACCCTCAAAAACGGTAAATGTTCATTGGTACCCCGAATGCGGCACCATTTATACCTACAACGGAGAACAGCAAGGCCCCACGCCATACGCAGCTGAGTACGAAGTAAAAGCAGATTTGGAAACAAATGCCGCCATAGGCATCACTGCAATCGCAACACTGGAAACACCGGATGACGAGGTTGTCTTGCAAAACGCCTCTTGTTCCTATACCATCGCCCCAAAGATTTTAACGGTCTCCTGGACACCCGACAGCGTATTCACCTACAACAAAATGACCCAGGCCCCAATGCCAAGCATAGCGAGTGAACCCAGCATAAAACTGCTTCGCCACAATGCCCACGCCGCCGCCGGCGCATACAAAAACGAAGATGCCGCCAGCGCAGAAATAGAAGACCAAGAGCAAGCCCGCAACTACACCCTCACAAACCGCACCAAAAACTACGAAATACTAAAGAAGGACCTCAAACCCTACTTCACCGACACCCTGCCCAATTTCTCCACCAACAAATCCGACACCCTCTGGGTTCCCTACGAAGTATTCAATGACTCCGCCTCCCTGCACAGCGTCTTAAACAGCCTCATAGACTACGACGGCTTTGCCACAGACGACAAAGGCGACAGCGATGATGCCTCCGTTCTGAGAGGCACACCAAAGGTGACTCTGCAATACATCCAAACATCGCCATTTATGCTCTCCAAGCGTGTGGAAACCTCGCAAAAAGCCACCGCAACCATAGTAACAGAAGAAGTGTCCGCAGACAACTATGCATTAGTCCGCTCAGCCCCGAGCATAGTGATAATGGCAACCATCGAGGAAGATGAAAACGCCGACAAAATATTCTGCCGCCTTGGCAACAACTGCGTTGAGTTCAGCGAGGCGGTTTGCTTGGCCGTAAGCGGACAGGTAGTTGAAACTTGCGAGATAAAAGTGGCTTGCGTGATAAATGGCGTTTGCGTGCCGAACACCCTTCTTGAAACCTGCTCTCTCGTAGGCGAAACAGTCCCCACCTGCGATGAAGTCCCCATTTTCTTAAGAACGCAGCCCGCCGCGACGCCTCTGCAATCCCCGACTTACTACAACCTCAAAGGCGAACCCCTAGGGAAAACCAAACCCACAGCCGCCGGGGTGTACATTGAGAAAAGCGGAAAGTCCGTTAGGAAGACGGTGGTGAGATGAGAAATATTTTCGCCATGCTGCTCATAGCCAGTGCGAGCTTTGCCGCCATGAATGTGGCTGTTCTGGAAATAACCGTCCCCGAAGACAACGAGGACATCGAAATAGGCGTAGAAGAGACAAAATTCCTTACAGACGAGCTTAGAAGCCAAGCGGTGTCCATTCTTCCGCAAGACAAATACACCGTTCTGACCAGAGAGGGCATGATAAGCAAGTTCATGCAACAAAGCGAAGAGGAAAGAAAACGCCTGTCCAGCGCAAGCGCTGTTGAAATAGGCAAGGCTATAGGAACAGAATACGTCGCCCAAGGAAAGATAAATATTTTCGGCGACAAGCTCTCTCTCAAAGTTGAGTTCTATGAAACCGCAAGCGGAAAATTGCTCGGCAGCTTCACAGGCGAAAGCGGCAACGCAACAGGATTTCTTGGCGTGATAAGGGAAAAAGCTCCTCCCATGTTCGACAAGATTGTGCCCAAAGAAAAACCCGTGCGGGATACTTTGACACCGCCCCCGCCTCCCCCGTCTCCTTCTTTTAAAATCGGAGTTGTGACAAGGGCGGGTTTCGCGAAAAGCGGGGTCAAGGAGGGCGGCAGCGGGCTTGCTTATTCGGCGGGCTTTGTGTTGGTGAAGAATTTCGGTTTTTTGGATCTTGTTCCCGAGGTGCTGTTTTCAAGCGAAGAATTTGAGATAAATGACAGGAAGGCGAGCATTATGAATGTGGAGATTCCTCTGACTGCAAGGGTTGTTTTGGCTGATGTTTTGGGAATATCCCTCGGAGCAGTTGCGGCGTTTCCGCTGTCTTCAAAAATAGAGAGTGAAGCCCCCAAAGACATCGCAAATTTCGGAATTGCGGCCACGGGAGGATTGTCTTATATGTTCACAGATGATATTTTTGTGAATGCTTTTTATGTAAAATATTTTACCGAAAACTTTAAATCAGTCAAGGACTCAAACACGGACAAGGTGCTATGCGGAATAAGTTATTTGTTTTAATCGCTCTGATCGTTGCGACATTCCTTTTTTCCTGCGCAGAAAAGGGAGACGTGGAAGCGGCAGATATAATTGTCTGCGGAACTTTCGATCCCGAAACTCATATCTGCGACAAGAGGGATGGGAATTTGTATAAGATTAAAAGGATGCCGGATGGCAAATTTTGGATGACGGAAAATCTGAAATACGAATCGTTTTCCTCAAAGTGCTACAATGAGAATTCTGCATACTGCGATAAATATGGCCGTCTTTATTCTTGGAGCGAGAAGGATGGGCTATGCCCGGAAGGTTGGAGAGTGCCGGATATGACGGCAAATTGGGAACTTCTTTCAAATGAAGTGGACGATCAAAATCTCAAAGCAAAATACGACTGGGATGCATACGGCAACATAGATGGCAACGGTACTGACCCTCATGGCTTTGCCGCTTTGCCGGGCGGTGCATACGGTGTAAAATCCGTAAACAAAGATGAAACATGCAAGGATGTTGATGAGCTTCTCCAATGGGACGGCTTGGGAAAACTTGCTGTGTTTATGTCTTCGACTAGTGCTAGCGTATGGATGATTACAAATGACCCGGAGGCAAAATTTTGCGTGCATAGCGAGAAGTCATTGATATCCGTTAGGTGTATTAAGGAGTAAAATTATCTAAAAATTCATCGTGATTTTGGCAACGCAAAATTTTCAGGCGAAAATCCGGCACATCTGAGCAAAGCCTTGCGCAAAGCTGTTTTAACCTGCCGAGTGCTTGCATAGGCCTAAAGCCGTCTTGCATCATCAGTTCGTTGAAACGCAGTACTGCGCCCCGGACATCTATTTTAGCCGAAGGATTAAAAATCCAAGGGTTGCGCAAAACGGCTCTCCCGATGGCAACTCCTTTAACGCCATAATTTTCAATCGCATTTAAAACTTTTTCCATGCTGTTTATATCTCCGTTTCCGATAACGGGAATTTTTGCCTTAGCTGCAACTTCTCCTATTATATCCCAGTTTGCAAGCCCTTTATAACCTTGTGTTTTTGTTCTCCCATGCACGGTTAATTGCTCCACACCTTCGCCCTCTGCAATTTCCAGAACCTCATTTATGCAAATGGAATTCTCGTCCCATCCAAGGCGGCATTTTAAAAAAAGCGGAACTTTTATGTTTGCTTTCATGGCTTGCAAAATTTTTGCTAAATTGGGCAAATCTCTAAGCAAACCCGCACCGCTTCCCTTATTTGAAACCTTCGGAGCAGGGCATCCGGCATTGAGTTCAACAAAAGCCGCTCCGAGTTCCTGCGCCTGCAAAGCCGCATTTGCCAGCTTGTCTGCGTTATGTCCAAAAAGCTGTATGCAAAAAGGCTCCTCTTCCTTATCAAACCTAGCGGCTCTTAAATTCGCTGGTGTCAAAAAAACCGAACTTCCGGCAGACAAAAACTCCGAAACAAAAAACGGCGCGCAACCGCCCGAAAGCTCTCTGATTAAACGGCGAAAAGGCAAATCCGTAACGCCGGACATTGGAGCTAAGATTGGTTTCAAAGAACCGACTTCGCTCTCTGATCCAAAGCCTCGTATTCAAAAATCTCTTCCGGTTTGAACCAGAATGCTATTTCTCTGGCTGCGCTTTCCGGGCTGTCTGAAGAATGAACGGCGTTTTCCGTCATTGAGGTTGCCCAGTCGTAGCGTATTGTGCCGGGGTCCGCTTTTGCAGGATTTGTTGCGCCGTTAATTGCGCGAACCTTTGCTATAGCGTTTTCGCCGGCAAGAACGAGTTGAACAGATGGGCCGCTTGTCATGAATTGGGCAAGTTCCGGGAAAAACGGTTTGCCAACGTGTTCCGCATAAAAACCCTCTGCATCTGCTTGGGTCATTTGCTTAAAGCGAATAGCGACAACCGAGAGCCTCGCTGCCTCGTAGCGGGCTATTATGCGCCCTATTAAACCGGACTGCACAGCATTTGGTTTTACCATTGCAAAAGTTTGTTCCATAAAAACTCCTTGGGTTTGGTATAATATAGTATGTTTTTTCTCTTTATATACGTATTGGCTAGCAGCAAAGGGAATGCTACTAGCAGGCCGGCCTGGGTGGTTAGCAATGCTTCGGAAATTCCGTCTGCTAGGAGCACCGGGTTGCCAAAACCAAAACGCTCTATGGTTTCAAAAGTGTGAACCATGCCCATAACGGTGCCCAAAAGCCCAAGCAACGGAGCCACCGCAGCAAGGGCAGCTATATTTTTGCAATGTTCTTTTTTTCCCGTCAAAACCAAAATCCAAGCAATCCAACCCACAGCAAAAATAACAGGCATAACAACCCCGCCCCTGCGAAGCATCTCAAAAACCTGTTCATAAATATGCAAAAGATTCATGGGTGTAAATTAGTAAGTCTCTTTAATATCATTTTCCAATTCATCTAAACTTTCAAGGTGGAAAAACAAAATGTTTGTTCGCAAAAAAAAACGCTCCGGCACCACAAGCATTGTTGTTGCAGACAAAAGCGAAGGTGTTTGGTTGTAAAAATGTCTTACAGTATTTTACGGCGAAATTTGCCGATTTTGCTTGGAAATGCAGTGAAAACCCAACAAGCTTCACCTGCAAAACTTTGAACACTTATTTCACCGGTCTTTTTCAAAGCAAGAGCAGCAGCGATTTTTTTAGACACCATAGTATTCGTTGCTCCGGTATCCCACAAAGCACGAACTTTCAATTTCTTCTCGCTGCTCAAGTTCATAACCATTGCAGGAGTGATTATAGAACGAATGAGACCCGGAAATATTTTGACAAATGGCTTCAAAGCACAACCATTGGATTATAAACGCGAGGCTGAAATGTTTCTTTGCCGCATTCCTGAATAAGCACATCTTCATTTGGAAAATTCTTGCAAGCAACTTTATAGGCTTCTTTGGGTGAACTAAAATGCCCCACTACCCGACACCCGTTGATGAGTATATATTCATCACGATAGGTTTTGTTTAACCTTGAACGATTGCGGGAATAGAATTTTAACTCATCTCTCATCATAAAAACCTCTCATGTAAAATATAGAAAAAGAAACATAGCCAAATTCAAACCCACCCAATCATATACAACGGAACCGAGAGCAAATTGCCATCGTGTCCGTAATTTTTAAGCGAAGCTCTTATTGCCTTTGAGGGATTAAATTTCTGCATATACACCTTTAGCGACTTGGACTTTGTGTTTTTTGCAGATTTAACCTCTATTGGAACTGCTTCGCCGTTTGCCTGAGTGATAAAATCTATTTCCGATGTTCCATTGCCGTGGCCCCAGTAAAAAATCGGGCTAATGCCTGAGGCTTTCAATTCCTGCAGCACAAACTGCTCCGCAAGCGCACCGTTCATATCATCAACTATATCGCTTTTGGGTGCAAAAACATCTGCCTGCTGAATTTCCGCTTTTGCGCAGAACAAGCCTATATCCAGCATATACAGCTTGAAAAAATCTTCCTTATAGTGCATTTTCAATGGAATTTTCGGAGTTTCAACTTTGTTGATTTTGTATATAAGCCCTGTGTCTGTTAACCATTGCATAGCCTCCTCAAATTCTGCCGCACGGCCGCCTGATTTTATATTTTTGTAAACGAATTTTTTGTTTTCCTTGAACAAGTGCATGGGAATGCTGTCCCAAAGCATGCGGATTTTCGGGGTGTTTCTAATGTCAATGTGCTTGGAAAAATCACCTTTGTAATCTGCCAGCAATTCATGTTGCAATTCCCGCACCCTGTTCAAATTGCCGTTTGTGACAAATTCCAAAACCGGGGCCGGCATTCCGCCCACGTAAAAATACTGCCTCAGCAAGGTCTCCAGCATATCTCTTGCGCCTGCCATTGCATCCGTATCTTTCCGCTTTATTGCAGCAGCCATCATATCGCGCCCGGCCGCTTCCAAAAATTCGCAGAAAGACATTGGGTAAAGAGTCATTTGGTCGGTTTGCCCAACGGGCTTTCGCCCAATTGTCACGCCCAAAAAACTCCCTGCGGCAATTATATTACACTGCTGCGCTTTGTCGTTGAAATTTTTCAGAGAATCCATTGCTCGCTGCGATTCCTGAATTTCATCAAAAAACAGCAAAGCATTATCGGGGTCAATTTTTGCGTTAAAGCGAATTTCCAATTGCCGAACAATGTATTCGGGCGAAATATCGTGATTGAAAATATCTTTCAAAGATTCGTTGGTAAGAAAATTCAATTCTATCAACTGAGCGTAGTTTGCTTTGGCAAACTCACGAACAAGCCAAGTTTTGCCAACCTGCCGCGCCCCATAAACAAGCAAGGGTCTGCGATTAGCAGAATTTTTCCATTCAAGGAGCAGTTTTGTAGCATATCTTTCCATTTTTACACCTTTTGGTTGGTAAATATGTAGTAAATATACATTTTTTCAAAGGAAAAAGTGTGATTTCACGGGTTAAACAAAACTCTTACCCATTGTTTATTTTTGTTTCTTTTGCTCTTTTTGATTCTTGTTAATATCCTTTTCCAGCTCATCCAAACTTGCGATATGTTCTTCTTCTTTCAGGCGTCGGCGAAAGTCGTCGAGTTGCTTGGCACTGATTTCTTCGGCAAGCGCATGGCTGATGCTTCCTGCGTGGGCCAGCAATTCGCGTCCG
>LIUG01000135.1 GCA_001462245.1 Candidatus Fibrimonas termitidis | reverse complement strand
ATTTTTGCTGGCTTGACGGAGTGGGATTAGCAACCCTCCTGGAGGGTAATTTTCAAATTATCAATCATTGTATTTCGCTATATGTATTTTACACAACACTAGGGAAAGGCCTTTCTCTTTTTAATGGGACAACAGTGAAAAATTGTATATTTATTCCCCAATGATGCATATTGGCGAAAATATTATGAAAAAAACAGTACTTTTAGTTCTTCTTCTTGCCTTTGCCGCTTACGGGCAGCAAAAACGCATAGCGATAATAAACACAGTTGATGACGGCGAACCGCCTGTCGGGCATTCGGAGCTCAGCCATCTTACGGATAGGCTTCGCGAGATTGCCGTTAAAACCCTGCCGGAAAGGAATTATGCCGTGATGACGCAGCAGAGCATAGTTGCTTTTCTAGGCTCGCAAGAGGATATGGTTAGAAAATGCAAGGAATCGGAAGGCTGCTTGGCTAAACTGGGCAGGGAAATAAGCGCCGATTACATATGTCAAGGGCGGATAGGGCGTTTCGGGAAGAATTTGACCATCAAGGTAGAGCTTTACGATGTGGGTAGCGGCAATTTGATAGGTTCGTTTACGGATGAAGCTTCCAAAGACATATACGGCCTGCTGTCTGCCATAAACAAGAAAGCACCAGATATGTTCGGCAAATTGTCGGGTGTACCCGTTTTGCCTCCCATTCCCGAGGGCATAAGCGGCTTGGTGCCGGAGAGGATTGACCCGCAGGTTGGAGAATACAAGCCTTTCAATAACTCTTTTTGGGTTGCTCTTGCATTGGATGTAGTTGGTGTAGGGGTTGTGGGTTATGGCTTATACAAGAATAGCGAAGTGATTGATAAGCGTGATTATTACAGATCCATGAATGCCAAGAGTGGTGCGGATTCGGAATTTGACAATGATTGGCAAAAGGTAGAGGATGCCAAAACTGCGAGGAATGTCTCTTATGTATTGGGGGGCATTCTTTTGGCGGCAGGCATAGGAGTACATATATGGTTTTAGCATTGTTCATAGCGTTCTTGTTTTTAGGTTGCGCAGAAGCGGAGCGGGACAACCCCCAAGATCCGAAAGCGAGTAATTACGATCCTAGTCTAATAAAAGTGTCCTACGGAGGTCGAACATACAAGATTGTGGTAATAGGCAGCCAAACATGGATGGCGGAGAATTTGAACTACGAAGTTTCTGGCGAGTGCTACGGTGACGATCCTTCCAACTGCGCAACTTACGGCCGTTTGTATGATTGGGCAACAGCTATGAACCTTCCGTCAAGTTGCAACACAAGTACTTGCTCAGACCAAATAAACAACCCTCATCGTGGTATTTGCCCCGAAGGTTGGCATTTGCCAAGCAAAGCTGAGTGGGATGCGTTGGAAAGCTATGTTGAAAGAAACAGCGGTTGCTCAGGTTGTTCCGAATTTAGACTGAAGGCAACAAGTGGCTGGAATCATGAAGGTAATGGGACGGACAATTACGGGTTTTCGGCACTGCCGGGCGGCTATTCGGGTTGCGAGGCGTGCGACAGCTATTTCGACGATGTTGGCGACTACGGCTGGTGGTGGCTAGCTTCCGAGCACAATGCTACTGGCGCCTCCCACCGGTTCATGTACCACGGATTCGGGCTTTCGCCTCCTGCATTTTCCTCCAGACCTAAGAACCTAGGGTTTTCTGTGCGTTGCATAAAAGATTAAGCGATAGGTGCTTGCACCCTTGCCGCCTGTAAGTTGATTAAGTCTTAATCCTTTCTAATCCAAAATGATTTATGCATTAAATTTCCTGTATTTTAATGTGAATTTCCCGTATTTTTTCATGTATTTTTGCGGGGAAAATTTGTATATTATTAATATGTATAGAAAAATCCAGGATTTTTTGCTTAAATGGAAACTTTCTCGCCATCGCAAGCCCTTGATTTTACAGGGAGCCAGGCAGGTTGGCAAAACATATTCCGTTTTGGAATTTGGCAAGGCTAATTATGAAAACGTTGCCTATTTCAATTTTGAAACTGAGCCGGATTTAATAAATGCTTTTGATGGGAGCTTGGAACCGAGCTTTCTTTTAGGCTTGCTCTCTCGCCTTTCTCATCAAACCATTGTACCGCAAAAAACACTCGTTTTTTTTGATGAAATTCAAATTTGCGAAAGGGCTTTGACTTCTCTGAAATATTTTTGCGAAAAAATGCCGGATGTGCATATAATTGCCGCAGGCAGCTTGCTTGGTGTGGCGGTTAATAGAAAAAAATTCTCCTTTCCGGTTGGCAAGGTGGAAATTAAAACAATGTATTCTATGGATATGGAAGAATTTCTATTGGCTTGCGGGGAACAGGATTTGGCTAAAACTATAAAAAAATCCTTTGAAAATAATATCGCAATGCATCCTTTGCTGCACAAAACGGCAATGGAATATTACAGGAAATATCTTGTTGTAGGCGGAATGCCGGAATGCGTGGCGCAGTATATAGAAACAAAAAATCCGGTTTTAATCAGGCATTTGCAAAATTCAATTTTAACCGCATACTTAAACGATATGAGCAAATATAATACGGAAAACGAAATAAAAAAAACTCGCCTTGCATATAACAGTATAACGGTGCAACTCTCAAAAAGCAATACCAGATTTCAGTATAAATTGATAAAAACCGGAGCGAGAGCCAAAGAATTTGAAAATGCTATTGAATGGCTAAGTTTATCAGGTATAGTCTCTGTTGTTTTTAAGGTAAACAACATTATGAAGCCGCTCGAAAATTACAAAGACGAGGCTTTTAAAGTCTATGTTTCTGACTTGGGGCTTTTGTGCGCAAAGAAAAATATTGTGCCGGAAGATATTCTTTTTGCTACTCATGAAATTGATGATTTTAAAGGCGGTCTGGTTGAAAATTTTGCAGAGTTTCATTTGAAAGCAAACGATTTGGAGGCTTATTACTGGGAATCTGACAGAGAAGCTGAAATAGATTTTGTTATTCAGAAAAACAGGCATATAATCCCGGTGGAAGTAAAGAGTTCAGATAATACAAAATCTAAAAGTTTATCGGTTTATATGCAAAAATTCAAGCCTAAATACGCCATAAAATTAAGCGCAAAAAACTTTGGTTTTGAGAGTAATATAAAAACGGTGCCATTATATGCGGCGTTTTGTTTATGACGATTTCTTTTTTAGCGTTCGCTGTTTGCAAAACTATGGCGAAGCCCTCCTCAAAAAACTTAAAGCTAGCGTAGAAATGCTGGACAAAGCGATAAAATATTACAAAGAAAAATCTAAATACATAAGCATAGTAGGAATTTGGCACACGAGCCGTGGAACGGAATTTGTTGCTTGAAAGACTAACCTACTCCACCGCTTTAAAATTGTACTATTGTGCTTCTGTAATGCCAGAGGTAGTTTCTGAAGGAACGAAATACGAAAGGTTGATAAAAATTCCTCGCTTGGGCGAGGTGGCAGGCCAATTGTATGCAAAATCCCCCATTTCCCGGCAAAAATTGCCGGAAAATGGTAAACTCCTCAAATTTTTTTCTATATTTACCCACAAATGCCCCTCTTTCGCAAAATAACGCTGCTTGCCAGACCCTCCTATGGAGGCTCTGCGG
>LIUG01000134.1:6602-12265 GCA_001462245.1 Candidatus Fibrimonas termitidis | reverse complement strand
GCTATCACCACTTGAGGGAAAGACAACTGTGCCGCTGCCCGTGAGCGGCAGCCCACATTGGAAGCTCAAACAAAAGCCAGATACCCCCGATGGAAAGGATGGGAAAAATCCTAAAAATCGGGGGCATGGTTATTATTTCACACCACCCCGAACACAATCAATTGAGCGTTTTCAACTCCCTGATAAACATTGGAACGCACTTCAAAAATCAGATCGATATTGCCTTTTTGAATTGCATCTGCTAAATGGGCTTTGTTGAATGCGATTGCCGGAATAGAAGTCCTGCCCTGAACTGCGTAAAAACGCATATGGCCGCCGGTCAAAAATTTAAAACCTCTCACCGAAACTTGCCTTGCTAAAAATACCGGATAAGGATTTTCATTGCCAAAAGGTTCAAGCCTTTTTAGCTCGTTCAAAAATTTTACATTCATTTCCGAAAGCGAAACTTCCAAATCGTAATGAACAGTGTCTTCCGCCACGGGGGCAAAACCCTGAAGCACAGCCTGCTCCTCTATGCGAACCCTCAGTTCGCTTATTTTTTCCGCAGCCATGTTAAAACCGGCTGCCTTCACATGACCGCCCCAACGGATAAAAAGGTCTCTGCACGGGAAAAGCGCAGAATGCCAATTAAAAGAACCTGCGGAACGTGCGCTTGCGGCCGCAATGCCATCGCTTTGAACAGAGATAATCGCGGTTGGACGTTTGTATTCCTGAGCGATCCGTGCCGCAGCAATTCCAATCACTCCTATGTTCCACTCCAAAGCATCTATCACCAGAACCTTGGGCAAATCTTTTCCGTAAATTTCCTCAAGCCTTTTAATTGCCTGAGCGTGGATGTCGAGTTCTATTTTTCTGCGCTGAGTGTTGCACTCCGCCAGTTTTTCGTACAGACCCTCTATTTCCTCTCTATCTTTGCACAAAAGAAATTCAAGAGAAGTATCCGGGCTTTCCATTCTGCCGGGCGCATTTAATAAGGGTGCCATGCGATAGTGAATATCGTTGCTGCTCACAAAATTTTTGTCCGTTGCAAATCTTTCGTACAAAATTTGAATTGCCAAGCAATCGGAATCTAAAAACTTTTCCATTCCCTTTCTCACCAAACAAATGTTCTCCGCATTCAACGGAACTATGTCTGCCAAAGTGCCGAGCGAAACCAAGGGCAAATATTTTTCCAAATCGCTGAGAGGCTTGCCGGTTTTTTGGTAAAGAGCGTGCAAAAATTTATACGCAACGCCTGCTGCGCACAAAGCTTTATTGGGGTACTCGCAATCATCTAAAAAAGGATCTAAAATCGCATCTGCAAGCGGCAGCCCTTCTCCGGAAGGCTTGTGGTGGTCCAAAACCAGAACCTGCATTCCAAATTCCTTTGCCGCCTTTATCTCTTCTATTGCGGTTATGCCGGTATCTATTAAAATCAAATTCTCCGCACCGGCATCCTTCATCTTCTTCAAAGTTACGGCAGAAAGCCCGTACCCTCCGTCAAAACGATTCGGCAGCATCCAGTTCACAGGCAATCCCCAGTCGTTTAAGGCACTCGCTAAAATTGCCGCTCCGGAAATTCCGTCCAAATCGTAATCGCCGTAAATCCATACCTTCTTTTTATTTTCCCGCATGGTGGAAATCAAGTCTATGGCTTGAGCCATGTTTTTCATCAAAAAGGGATCATGTTCGCAAGGAGCGTCCCAATTTAGCCAACGGTCTGTTTCTTCGAGCGTTTTAATACCTCGCAAAACCAAAATTCGGGCTAAAAGAACTGAAACCTTATGCCTTTTTGCTACTTCTAATGATAATTGTGCATTTGTCATATTGCCTTTTGCGCTAATCTCAGCGCCATATTTTGAATAGCATGTTCAACAGTGAATTTTTTTGCCAGCATAGCCCGCAAAAGAAAATTAATGCTTTGTATATGAGTTGAGCATTGTGAGCCATATGTTTTTAACAGGTGCAAAGCCAAGCCTTCTAAAAAAAACGCAGCAATGTTTGCATCTTTTTCTATTGACTGCGCATATAAAATTGCAGCGGAAGCATCGCCTTTAAGAGCGTGGCTCGCATAAACCGTGATTTTTTCCTTGAGAGCCGAATAATTTGAATCAATAGCAAGCATGGCCTTTCCGGCTGAGCCTGAGGCAAATTCCAAAATATCTTCCGTTGGCGTAGAGTAACCGTAAGTTTTTAAAATTTCGGTGATTTCTCCATTGCTCAAAAAAGGAATTGAAAAACAAGTTGAGCGTGAACGCACCGTTGGCAAAAGAGAATGTCTGGAATTTGCGGTCAATATAAAATATGTATTCGGCGGAACATCTTCAAAAGTTTTCAATAGCTTGTTTGCGGCATTCTCATTCATTAAATCCGCATTTGTTATTAACACGGCACGGTTGCCGCCGGCTTTCAATTCAAAATTCTTCAGCAAATGCTCAACCATTCCCACAGATATAATCGCAGATTCCGTTATATATCCCGTATGAAAGGGATTTTGCATAAATTTTTGCGAAAGCTCCGCCACCTTTAAATCTATTTTTGCAGGCGTATCTCTTTCCTCTGCTTTGCCGTCTATCGGAGTTAGCCAAATAATGGATTCGCTGCTATGCTTGCAAAGCATTTTTGCCAAATTCATAGCGATAAGTTTTTTGCCTATGCCCATCTGCCCGTCTAAAAGCAGCATTTGCGGGAAACGCCCTTGTTCATAAGCGTTTTCTAGGGCATTAAAAACAGAGGTTTGCATTATATTACCCCTTTTAGCACATCCATAACAGCCTCGGCTTTTGCCGGAATGTTGTGTATTGCATTTGCGTATTTTGAAGATATTCCATTTAGTTTTTGTTCGTGATAGTCTGCCTTGAATTCTGAAAATTTTAAACCGTGCGCTGTGCTGATAACAATTACCGATTCATCGCTTGAAATACAACATTTTTCTCTCAATTTAAACAAAGCCCCGAGAGCTACGCCTGTATGCGGGCAACAGTAAAGCCCGATTTTATCTGCACGGTGGGCCGCATCCGAGAGTTCCTGCTCGGAAACCTGCTCTACAATTCCATTGTAATTCTTTATCGCCTGCTCGGCTTTTGGGTAGCTAACCGGATTCCCTATTTGAATTGCGCTTGCCAAAGTTTTTTGGGCCTGCACCGGCTCCAGTTTATCAAAATTTCTTTTATATGCACAGTAAAAAGGATTCGCATTTTCCGCTTGCGCCACCACTATGCGCGGTTTTTTATCTATTAATCCCAGTGATAGTAAATCGTCTATGCCTTTTGCGAGTGCGCTTACATTGCCCAAATTCCCGCCCGGAATAACCAGCACGTCCGGCAGGCTCCAGCCCAGTTCTTGGCAAAGTTCGTAGCTAATGGTTTTTTGCCCTTCAATGCGAAGGCTGTTCATGGAGTTAGCTAAATAAATGCTTTTATCCGCAGTCACTTCCTGTACAATTTTCATGCAACCGTCAAAATCCGTGTCCAGTGCCAAAACAATGCTGCCGTTTGAAATAGGCTGCACAAGCTGCGCAACGGATATTTTGCCGGACGGCAAAAACACTATGCTCGGAATACCGGCTTTTGCGCAATATGCGGAAAGCGCGGCTGAAGTATCGCCGGTGCTTGCGCACGCAACGGCTTTTATATTCACCTTGTTTTTTATTAAATGATTCACCTGGCTAACCAAAACGGTCATGCCTAAATCTTTGAAACTGCCTGTATGAGAATTTCCGCACAACTTTACGTGCAAACTTTTTATGTCAATCTCTTTTGCGAGTTTTTGCGCATTGAAAAGAGGAGTCCAACCCTCTTGGAGCGTCACAATATCTTCAACCGGAAGCTCCGGCAAAACCAACTCGCGCTTGCTCCACACACCGCTCAAATCAGCGGGGGCAAAACCGGCGCGGCGGTTGCCGAATAAACTTTTCCACTCGTTTGGCGAGCGGGTTTTCCATGCGGAACGGTTATGGTTAACTTCTAAAAGAGAACCATCATTACCTTTATAAACAATCTGCGACAAAGGGTAAGTATCTTCACCGCCTATGCTTTTAAATTCCGCATAAAACACTCTTTAATCCTTTATCACAAGCTCAACTCTGCGATTTTTAGCTTTGCCTTCATCAGTGCTGTTATCCGCTACGGGTCTGGTTAAGCCATAGCCAATAGACTTCAGTTGTTTTGCGGCAACGCCTCTATCCACAAGGTATTGCAAAACCGCATTTGCTCTCTGCTCGCTTAATCTTTGATTAAACTCCGCAGTTCCAACATTATCGGTGTGCCCTTCTATCTCAATATTGGACTCGTTTAAAAGGCTTTTGAGGATTCCCGCAATTTCCGCTAAGTTTAGCTTCAATTGTTCTTTTAAATCCGCTTTTCCGGTTTCAAACAAGATATCGCTCATGGAAAGGATTGTGCCTCTTGCGTCTTTATAAACGCTGATGGTTTGGCTGCGAAGGGCTTCAAGCCTTTTTTCGGCTTCGGCTTTTTGCGCAGTGAGCAAGCTGTCTTTTTCCCTGTTCAATTTCTCAAGGCGGTTGCGTTCTTCGCTCAAAGCCGCATTCAGAGACTTTGCACCCGCAGCATCGCTAGCCCACAGATTTATAAGAGAATCCTTTACAATGGAGATGTCTTTTTGCACGGCAAAATTCCTTTGATTTAAGGAATCCACGCTTCTGCGAAGCGCCGTATTGGATTGCTGAACCTTGAAAAGCTCAACGGCCAACTCGCAGGATTTTAGCTCTGTTTCGTAAAGCGGGTCATTGCGGTTGCTTTTTAGCGCCTTTATTCTCCCGCTTATCATGGCATAAATGCGGTTTGTGGCAGCGTCTTTTGGGAATGCGTCCTTAACGGCGTTAAAAGAAGCTTCACAGGGAAGCAGTTCTTCCTGAACAGCTGCCGGAGCAGGCTCTGCAGGCGCAGGGTTTGCTTGTTGCGCAAACAAGCTTGCAGCAAATGTTAAAACGACTAATGCTTGAATTTTCATAAAACCTCCTTAGTTTACAACCTGTTCTTTGGGTGCATTTTTGCGTTCTTTCAGAACATTGCGGTAAATATTCAAATAATCATTTGCCGCCGCCAAGCTATCCGCCGCTTTTTTCTTTTCTTTGGTAAGGGCTTCCTGCTCCTGCTTTAGCATGAGATGATGGATTTTCAAAACAGCTTCGTCTGCTAGAACGAATGCCTGTTCTGTTTGTACATCAATATTCTGCTTTTCTGCAGCCGCGATTAGGGAATCAATTTCCGCCGGGATAGCTAGATTGCTGACTTTTGCCAATTCCTGAAGAGTTTTGGCTTCTATTATAGTAGAGTCAACAAAGGCAGCTCTTTTGGATGCGCACGAAACCAATAAGGTCGCCGCCATCGCTGTAAGTAGCACTTTTTTCACAAAAACCTCCGTTATGTTTGCGGAATAATATAGAAAATCCTATATTATGTCCTGATATGGCAGGTTTAAATAAAAAACTGATACCGGCGTGTTTCGCATTGCTTTTGTTTTTTATCGCGCTTTTTTATGCGGTAATGAACATCGGTTCTTTATCAAGGGAACCCGATATCGAGATATGGCCGGACAACAGCTATGACCGAACAATTACGGTAGTCTCCGACTATGACTTTGACCCGTTTTCATTCCTGAAAAAAGACGGCAAGCCAAGTGGCTATGATACTGAGCTTATGTACGCCATCGCCAATAAAATG
>LIUG01000134.1:6228-6444 GCA_001462245.1 Candidatus Fibrimonas termitidis | reverse complement strand
CGGGTAAATATCGAGTTGAAGCTGCTGGATTGGAGCGAGTGCAATAAAGCTATAGTGACTGACGAAGCACATATGATAACGGGGAACGCATATAGCCGCTACGGCTATAAGCACCAGACCCAATCCAGGGCTTTGACCAACGATCCGTTCATTAGCATCGGGCGGGAGAAATTCAGCAGTGTGAGGCACCTCAACAACAAAAAACTCGCCACAATA
>LIUG01000134.1:5773-6042 GCA_001462245.1 Candidatus Fibrimonas termitidis | reverse complement strand
ATATGATTTTCTGGAACCGTATAAGCTCATGGAAAACACGACATTTTACACATCATATACCGCTGCCGTAATGTCGGTTGTATCAGGGGAAAACGATTACGCTATAGTCAGGCTTTCCGTGGGGAACAGGATTTTAGCGAAATTAGAGAACAATGATGCTGGTGTTGTTGGCCCCATACTCTCCAACAGTTTGCTCAGTATAGGGGTGAATGAAAATTATCCCGAATTAGCTAGCAGCCTTGACTCCGCCATTAAGGAACTTCAGGACG
>LIUG01000134.1:4553-5634 GCA_001462245.1 Candidatus Fibrimonas termitidis | reverse complement strand
GGACGACGGAACGATGGATTACCTCACAAAGAAATGGCTTGGCCATTATGTAGAGGTTATAGGGTTTGGGGATTTTGCAAGGCTCTACAAGAACGAATTGTTTATCGCTATCATATTGATTATCGTTTTAATTGCCGCCGTTGTTTTTTATGTATATCGCAACAAGATGAAAGTCGAATATGCAGAGCAGGAGAACAAATTGAGGCAAGACAAGCTGACGGCACAGCTTGAAGTGATTGATTTCAAAATTGCGAGAGAACGTGCGGAGGCAGCTAGGGAAGCGATTATGCACGGCATAGACTATGCGAGCACAATCCAAAAAAGCCTGCTGCCGGTAGGTAGCGTATTGGGAAAATCCTTTTCGGATTATTCCGTGATATGGAAGCCCCGTGATGTTGTGGGCGGCGATATATATTGGATAAAACAGTTCGACAAAGGCACGGTGCTCTGTGTCTGTGATTGCACCGGGCATGGCACGCCGGGTGCGTTGCTCACCATGCTTGTTGTGTCTGCGCTGGAATCTGCGGTGCAGGCGGCAAATAGCACCGATACCGCTGATATTATATGGCGTATCGACGAAAGACTCACCCATGTTTTAAACGCAAAAACGGACGGGCGCGATACAAACGGTTCCGATATAAGAGATGGTTGCGATCTTGCCGTTTTGTTCATCGCAAAGGATGGCAGCGTAACGCTTTCATCAGGGCATATAAACGTTTTTGTTTGCGATGGAAAAGAAGTGCGCCGCTTCAAGGGGCAAAATATTTATGTGGGGGAAGGTACTTTGAATAGTAAAGGGGATATCGAGACAATAAATATCCCCGCCAGCCCTTCCAATAAATTTTATATAGCCTCGGACGGATTGTTTGACCAACCCGGAGGGAAACTATCCAGACCCTTTGGTTATAGGGCTTTTGAAAAAATTATATTGGAAAACCACAGTGAAAAGCAAAGCGTAATATCCGATAAAATATGGGCTGCTTTTGAAGAATACCGAGGCAGCGAGCCGAGAGTGGATGACTTTGCATTAGTAACATTCAAACCATAAGGAGAAAATTTTTATATGGAAATTGATTTATTT
>LIUG01000134.1:3614-4420 GCA_001462245.1 Candidatus Fibrimonas termitidis | reverse complement strand
GATTTACGACAATGCCCTAAACCGCATCGCCGAGATTCGCGAAGGTGCTCAGTTAGATTTCACGGAATACGCAGAACTAACAAAAGAATACGGCAAATTATTGAAGCAACTGCGCCGGGCCACACGGTTAGCGGACAGGACTACGATTGATTTGCACGAGAGCAATTTGAATTTGACCGATAAAGTTCATTACGATGCGCTTACGGGGATTTATAACAGACGTTATATGGAAGACAACCTGCAACGTATAATAAAAACCATGGCGCGATCCGGCGGCGGCTTGCTCGGCATTTTAATGGTTGATATAGACTTTTTCAAAGAATACAATGATACATACGGACACAGCGCAGGCGACGCTTGTTTAAAATCCATTGCGGAAGTTCTCGCTGCGAACGTGATGAGGCCGGAAGATTTTACAGCCCGATATGGCGGCGAGGAATTTGTGATAGTTTTGCCGAATACCGATGAGAAAGGCGCCCGCATGATAGCGGAGAAAATTATTAAAAATGTACAAGCCCGCAACATACCGCACAGAAAAAGCCGAGCCGCAAACTGCGTAACCGTTTCAATAGGCGTCACAACAGCCGAGGTCTCTCTTGCACGCAACAGCAGCGACTACATAAAACGTGCGGATGAGGCATTATATATGTCAAAGGGAAACGGACGCAATCGATACATTTATCTCGATTTTAAGGAGGAAAAAGCATGAAATTCGACATTCGCCAATATAAAAAAATGTTGGAAGATAATCATATTGAGGCCATTTACAGCGGCCCGATTTGGGCAAGCGGCATTGACGGCATGGC
>LIUG01000134.1:2704-3399 GCA_001462245.1 Candidatus Fibrimonas termitidis | reverse complement strand
AACAATATGATGATGTATTCGGCTGACAGAGGAGACAAAACATCAAATGGCATTGTAATCATTGGCGTACAGGACACAGCATACTTTATTCAAAGCGGAAATGTGGTAACAGACAGAAACGCCGCGATACTCAAAACCAGAATAGATTATCTGAATACACTCGATAAAAAAGAATTGCGGCAATATCATAAACAGCAGTTGAATGCGGAAAACGATAATCCTGAGAGCAAGGGGGCGGGCATCGGGCTTATAGAGATTGCGCGGCGGGCCTCTGATCCTATAATATATGAATTTGAACCGTTAAGTGACGGATTGCAATATTTTACAATGTACATTACAGTGAAGCAAGGAGGGAAAGAATAATGGCCTTTCACATGGAAAAACAAAAAACAACTTCCACGCCTTATGTTCTTATTGACGAGGAAAAAAGCTATATGAGATTGGAAGGTCGCTGTTTCCACGAAAAGATTGTCGATTTTTTCAAGGAAGTAAACGAGTGGCTGGATTCCTACCTTTCATCGGATTTCGGTTCGTTTACCTTTGACTGCGCAATTGAGTACTTCAACAGTTCTACCACAAAATTGTTGCACAATATGCTTTTGAAAATGGATAAGCGTGTTTCTGCTGAGAAAAAAATTATCGTGAACTGGATAACAACAGAGGACAACGATATTATGGTAGAATGCGGGGAGGAT
>LIUG01000134.1:0-2597 GCA_001462245.1 Candidatus Fibrimonas termitidis | reverse complement strand
ATGCGGGGAGGATTTTCAGGAAGATGTGAGCAATTTGGAGTTTAATCTTGTGATTAATCAATCGCGGTGAGTAGCATTTACTATTTTACAAGTAAAATTGTTTGGAGGGTGTAAAATGCAAGTAATATTTCTTGTTTCTCTGTTTTTATTTTTTTCCTGTTCTGTTGAGGAATCGAAAGATTCAAATACAGTTCCAAGTTCTGCTTCAGAATCAAGTTCAAGCAGTGAAATACCGCCAAGTTCAAGCAGCGAAAAGCTGTCAAGTTCGAGCAATGAAAAACCTTCAAGTTCAAGTATTCAAATTAGCAGTTCAAGTTCGGTATTCAGCAGTTCCAGTGTTGCTGTGAGCAGTTCCAGCTCTGATATTTCTTGTATAGGCAAAGCCTGCATTGATGCGGAAATTGATGAGAACTGGGAAAGGCTGGGTTATTCCTCAAAACCTACAAAAGTAATAGCCCTTAGCTTTGACGACGGCCCCTGCTCGCAAACGCAATCTCTGCTAACCGCTCTTAAAAATAAAGAGGTAAAAACCACATTCTTTTTGATAGGGCAAAACATAAGGAATAACCAAGCAGCAGCTCAAGCCATATATACGGACGGTCATGAATTGGCCAATCATTCCGACGGGTACGATAACCTAGGAAGCTCCGCCAATGCAGAGTCAAGCCTGCAAAGCTGCAATAATGAAATAAAGAAAATCACCGGCGAAAACGCCACTCTGTTCCGTGCTCCTAGCGTTAATTATGGAACTCAGCTTACCCAAGCGTGCACAAACCTGAATTTACCCCTAATAGACGTTAGTTGCTGGAGCAATGATTACAATGGTCTAAATTCAACTCAAATCAGAAACAATGTAAAAGCCTGTGCCGGAGACGGCAAAATAGTAAACCTCCATGAATTCAACACCGCCACCGGCAATAACGCCGCCGGAATAGAAGGACTTATAGACGATTTACGTTCAGCAGGATATTGGATTTTACCAGTGGGTGAAATGGCAGTGTATAAAAGCAAAACTTTAGTCGGCGGGCAGCAATATAGCGGTTTTTGACCGGACATTTGAATTTAGAGGAAGCTTCCCTGCCAAGGTAATCAACACGATGGAGTTTGCAGTTTTTTCTATTTTGTACTCATGAACAAAGCTTGCCTAACAGTCAACATACCATCTGCGGTTTTTCCGCATATTCGCAATTCAGTAAAAGAGTTGCAAACCGAAATGTTGCTTTTTTTGGCTGTGAAATGTTATCAGCGTTCCCTGCTTTCAATAGGCAAAGCCGCTGAACTTGCGGGAATGAGCAGGGTGAGTTTTGAAATATACTTGTCAGAAAATAAAATTCCTGTATCTAATCTGAATTATTCGGATGTATCCGGCGATTTAGAAAAACTAAAAGTATGATTGTCGTTGCCGATACCGGACCAATTATTTCCCTTGCCGTCATAGATAAGTTGTCTATTTTAAGAGGAGATGTCTATTGCTTGCATTGGGACAATTGCCGTTTTAGTAAAAGCCAAGTCAGAAGGGTTAATAAAAGAATTGAAACCATTATTTGTAGAAATGCTAGGCAGAAAAAGGTATTATTCTGTAGAGTTGTTAAATAAAATTTTATTGGCTAGTAATGAAGGAATAATTTAGCCTATACCCCATACCCAAACATTAAGTTAACCATTACTTACCACACTTGAACATCATAGAAATCAATATTGCAACGTAGATGATTTGGCGTGGGTTGGGAACGGTGGGGTAGCAAGACGTTAGATGGTAATCATGCTGAAATTAGATTCTCAAAAAGAGCCATAACCGCTTCTTTGCTTATGTCCCTGTAACGGAAAGCATGAATAAGATTGCTTAAATTTAATTGCCCGATCTTAACTTTGCCTTTGCTTTTTCTCAAACTATTTACTACCCTGCAAAGCAGCCTAACTGATATTATTGCGTTAACTTCGTTGGCTTGCTTTATTTTTGTGCCTGGCGGCGGGATTTCAAAAAACGGTTGCATTTTAACAATCCAAAAGCAATACAAAGCGGCTTCATTCCATTCGGACATATTTATACCATGAAACACATAGAAATAAACTCTGCGCCTTTCCACTAAGTCTATTATGTCTAAAATGCAATCTTCTGAAACGGCCAGCCTATCTCTTGGAACATCTGAATCTTTTTCCCAAATCCATTTTTTTAATTTCGCAGCTTTTTCTTCAATAGTTGCTTGTGGCAGTCTCCCGAATTTCGGATAATCGCTGGGCGAGCATGATTCTACCATTTTATACCCGCATTTTTAAACATTTCATTGGTCCATTCACGGCTTTCATCGTCTTCCATGAGCCAATCAAAAATATCCTGTCCTTCAGGCCTTATCCTTTCGTTTTCAACAAATGAAGGCTTTGCGTTTGCGTATCTTTCATACGCTTCGGAAAAATCCCAATCCATACCAAACCTGCCTTTTTCTTAGTTCAGAGTTTAATATACAAAATTATTATCCGCCCCTATGCGGCACACCATTCGGTTTACGATACGGTCAGCCATATTCGCAGGTTAATCACATTTGCCATATTTCACCACAAAATCAGAACCCATACCCCAAACCCTATACCCCATACCC
>LIUG01000133.1:8630-9032 GCA_001462245.1 Candidatus Fibrimonas termitidis | reverse complement strand
AAAAACAGTGTGTTCACTTTTGTACAATGGCGAAAAGGAAATGGCTGATTTCACGGAAATGAGGCTGTCCGATTCTTTTGAGCTTGGCCAGGATGTTCCTTGCCTTGAGTTGGTTGAGCTAGCTGCCAAGAGTTCATCTCTGAGCGGCTATGAGGAGTTCATAGCTACGGTAAGGGAGAACCATCGGACTATGGATTTGAAGGACGCAATTAGGTTTGCGATAAGGAGTTGCATAGGCAGGAATATATTGGTAGAATTTTTAACGGAGCATGGCTCGGAGGTTGAGCAGGAACGCTCTTATATGAGAGATCTTTTGAAGCAAGGCCTTAGTCATGAAGATATTTTGGAGAGACTTGACAAGAGGTGCTAATTTTTGCCAAAAGGATTTAGGGGATGTTCCGG
>LIUG01000133.1:3294-8511 GCA_001462245.1 Candidatus Fibrimonas termitidis | reverse complement strand
GGGGATGTTCCGGCACACCGTGCCCATTCGCCACGAAATGCGGAATATCGGAAATATCCCAAAAATCGGGGGGATCGGGGTTCTGACAAATATTAGTTTACTATATTTACAGAGATACTGTTTTATAACGTCCAAAATGTGGAAATAGGAGCTTGTACTGCAGGATGAACGAAGAAAACAAAATAAGTGAGGAAATTTGCGTAGCGAGGCAGCCTATCCTTAATAGGGATAAAGAATTGTTCGCTTATGAGCTTTTATTCCGGAAAAGCGGTCAGGCCAATGCTAATAACGCAAATGGCATTTTGAGCGATATGAATGCCACTGCTGTAGTTTTGGACAATATTTTAAACAATATCGGAATAGATAAAATTGTGCGAAGCTCTTTTGCTTTTTTGAATTGCAGCTATGATTTCTTGCTCTGCGAAATTCCGTTTACCCTAAATCCCGATGTTTTTGTTTTGGAGATTTTAGAGACCGTAAAAATTGACGAAAAAATCATAGAAGCCATTAAAATTTTGCACGAAAGAGGCTTTAAAATGGCAATTGACGATTTTGTTCCGACCAAAGAAAAACTTACGGAAATTGCCCCTATTGTCCCTTATCTGGCTTTTTGCAAACTTGAATATCCTCAAATAAAAGATGTTAACCTTTTGCGCAGCGTAGTGAAATCCTTTCAGCAAAAAAATGTCAAGGTTTTAGCGGAAAAAATAGAAACGGAAGAAGACTTTAAAATATCTTACGATGCAGGCTGCGATTATTTTCAAGGGTATTTTTTTACAAAGCCCGAAACAATAAAATCCGTAAAAATAAGCTCCAATGCATTAGGGGTTTTGCAAATTTTAGGCTTGATGAATAAGGATGGCCTGGATATAATGGATTTGGAAAGGGAGTTCAGAAACCATCCCGATTTGACCATAAATCTGTTAAAATACCTGAATTCGGCAGCTTTTTCCACACGTTCCAAAATAATGAGCATTCGGCACGCTATAAGCATGCTCGGTCTTTCCAACCTCAGGCGGTGGCTCTTGATATTGGCTTATGCCAATTCCACTTCCAATGTAGATAAATCCCCTCTTTTGATGAATGCCACAATGCGCGCGGATTTCTTCGGAGAGCTGGCAAAGAAACTGAACTGGCCGTTGGAAAAGACAGAAAAGGTATATTTGATGGGCTTAATAAGCCATTTGGATGCCCTTTATCAAACATCGCTGGACAACGTGCTTGAGCAGGTTTCCCTGGACAAGGAGATAACCTCCGCTTTGCTGGAAAAGAAAGGAACTATGGGATTATTGGTAAGTTTAATCAATTTAATTGAGCAAGACGACCTAAACGGCATGGATCAGATTTTAAAAGATTTAACGCTTTCATCGCAAGATGTAAACGATTGTTTAAATTCGGCGTATAAGAATTCCGCAATATAGCAAGGGCTACAATCTCTTGATTAAAATACGGGCGTAGATTCTATTGCCTTTGACATACGGATAGCCGTAATTGAACTCATCGATTTTCGTAGTTGCCATTTGCCCCAAAATCTCAAATTGCTCCGGATTGAATTTATTGAGAAAAGTTATAGGAACCCCCATAACACCGTCCCAATCCACTGGAATTTCGGATACCTTGGAAACCTCAATAGCATCGTAGTTATCATACTTTGGATATTCTCTTTCATTGTATTTCTTATAAAGCCGCAGCTCCTCATGCCGCTTCGCATGGTCAAGGTTTGTAAACCAACGTAAACCGGATACCCGGCCGTATTTTATTCCATTTTCTTCATAAGCATATTTTGATTTTGTTATATCGTAATAAGACGGCATTATAAATCTGCTATTGTCAAAATTATTATAACCCATCCACAGTTTGTTTTCCCGTATTAACCGGAAAATACCTCTATAGGAGATAGCGTTTTGATGCCCGATAATCAGAAACTGTTTTTCATATTCAAAAAGCTGCGCCACGTATTCTCTAAAAAGGCTAAATGGCGGATTAGTGACCACAATATCGGCTTCTTTCAGTTTTTCAATGCATTCCTCGGAACGAAAGTCGCAGTGGTTTGCCATAAGTTTTTTAAGCCCTAAAAACTCAAAGCGCTGCGTGAAATACCTGAAAAAGCAGCTTTCATAAGGATTATCGCAGTTGCAAAATACGGTTTTGCCCTTAAAATGCTTCTCATAATGCTTGCATTCCTTCGCAATATCGGCTATTTGCGTATAGAATTCGTCATTCTTAGCTTTGCAGGCATTTTGCAGATTTTTGTTGCTCATTTTACTAAATTCTCGGCAATGCAACTTTCAAACAAAAAGAAAATAGATAAGTGGAAATGCTTGGAAGAGATAAATTCCGAGTTAAAAAAGAGCCTGCTTTGCATTCCGCCTTCCAGGGATTGCATTAATGAAAAATTTATCGGAAAAATCTACAGGAAAATGAAAAAAAACAAATGCATTAACGATGATATATCGAGCATTGTGATTTCGCCGTGGTATCGTGCGCATCAGATGGAATTCCGTTATAAAAAGACAAAAATATTTGAGCCGTACATACATGTTCTGGAATATGGAACTTTTTCCACCATAGTAACGGACTGGGTGTGCGCATACCTAACCTTATTGCCGGTTGTTGAAGCGAGCCTTAGGAAGTGGATGGAGTTTGAGCCGAGTTTATCCCTGAAAAGCCTGCATAAATTCTATTATACTTTTGGCAAATACTTTAGGGAGCGTATTGGGCCTTATGATAAAGAGGTGGAATTCATGATAAGGGAGTATATTAAATATCTGAAATACGGTTTTAAAATGTTATATATGGGGTTTGAGGAATACAATAGAAAAAATTACAATGAAATTTTCAACAGAAATTTGGCTTTGCATAGATTGGAAGGGGCCAAGAGTTTGAACGAGAGCGCAAGCAATGTTGTGAGGATATCCTTGCTTTTAGATGTGATTTCGGAGCTATACCTTATGCATGACCTTGAAAATTGGTGGCATAATTGCGTGATGGAAGACCCAAAGAAGCATCTTGACTTTCAGTTGCGTTGGCATTTATACGAGAAGAAGGCAATGCTAAGCGCCGGCCACGACGATATGTTGATTGTCCAGAATTACTTAGGAAAAAAGACATCCGACAAAAAGAAGAAAGCGGTAATAGAGCGGTTAAAAGAGGAAATTAGGGTAAACACCGCAAATGTTGACAGTTTACTTCCCTTCCCATGAGCATACTCGGTTTCTGCCGTTTTCTTTTGCTAGGTAAAGGGCTTTGTCTGCGTTGGAAATAAAGCCGTCCGGTGAGTTTCCCTGTTCGGGCCTTGTAGTACTAACGCCTATGCTTAAAGTTAACCTTGTTACGGCACCGCCTGTGTAAATAATCTCTGTGCCCATGGCCTTTGCTCGGATAACTTCGGCAACTCCTAAAGCTCCGCTCAAATTGGTATTGGACAACAGAACAACAAATTCCTCGCCACCCCAACGGGCTGCAAAATCCACCGAACGCTTAAGCGTTTGCTTAAAAATATCCGCCATGGACTTTAATGCGATATCCCCCTGCTGATGCCCGTATCTATCATTATAGTTTTTAAAAAAATCTATGTCTATCATCAGCAAGCTTATTAACGTTCTGTTTCTAATGGCGTGTTCCCATTCCATTCGCAACCGGTTATCAAAGTTACGCCTATTGGGAAGATCCGTCAACTGATCCATCATGCTCAAATATTTGATTACGCTGATTTGGTTTATCATTTGCATCTGATTGCGAACCCTTAATTTCACAACCGCCGCGCTAAAAGGTTTGCTGATATAATCCGCTGCTCCCAAAGAGAGTCCCTTTTCCTCTTCTTCCACACCGGCAAGCCCCGTAATAAAAATTACAGGAATTTCATTTGTTTTGTTCCCTCTTTTTAAACGAAAAATAACATCGTAGCCATCCATGTCCGGCATAAGAATGTCGAGCAAAATCACATCCGGCAGAAATTTTTCCGCCAGCTCTATTGCATCCAGTCCGTTTTTCGCAAAATAAATTGTGTATTCGGAACTTAAAATATGCGTTAGAGCTATTATATTTGATTTTTCGTCATCTACTATTAGCACACTATTCTTTTTTGCTTCCATCATGTTTACTCCATTTTTTCTTAAGCTCATAAAGTATTATGAGAGCAGGTTTAAAATCAAAGTTTTCTATATGCTTTACGAGTTCTTCCGTTCCGGGTATTGAACGAAGTTCCTCCATAAGATCTATGCTTTCCGGGTTCATATTTGTAAGCATCGGTTTCAATTTATTCAGTAAATTCAATGCTTCGTCTGCATTAAAAACTTCATTTTGAACGGGAGGTTGTTCCTTGAGCAAAGATTTGAGTTCTTTCAAAACCTGATTTAATTCGTGTTCCAGTTTGCTCATAATGCTATCGGTTACAAGGTTCTTTCCGTCTTTGAGCAAGGACTCAACATCGGCAGCGGCCTTTTGCAAAAAGGACTCGCCAATCAACCCTGCATTGCCTTTTAAGGTATGCGCCAGCCTATTGGCAAGCTTGATATCATTGTTATCTATTGCATCACGAATTTCCTTAAATTTTTCCTGATTATCCTTAACAAAGGTCAATCGCAACCGTTTTTGCAACTTGTCATCGTCCTTGTCTTTTTTACGCAATTTTTTAACTTCCAAAGAGGTGGAACCAAGGTATTTCGCCAAGCATTGCCACAATTCCAGCGTTGTAAACGGCTTGCTGATGCAATCCGGCATTCCATGAGATTTGTAAATCTCTCTATCATTAGACATAACGTTTGCGGTCACGGCTACAATAGGAGTCCCTGTATGGAGTTGAATTATTTTGGATGCAGCCTCCAATCCGTCCATAACAGGCATCTGAATATCCATAAGAATTAAGTCAAAAAGTTTTGCGCCCTTCTGCACACGGTCGGAAACCATATCCACAGCTACCTTGCCGTTTTCCGCTATAACGGGTTTTATTCCCACTCTTTCTAGATGTTCGGAAATCACCATCTGGTTCATGCGATTGTCTTCGCAAACCAGCACTTCGCCGGTGAAGTTCGGTTTTTCCGTTGTGTCTATGATAATTTCCTTTGTAGGCATATCGGTGGTGGCATAAATGGTATCAAAAGTCAATTCAAAACAGAATTTGCTTCCGACTTTGGGTATGCTCTCTACATTCAGATGCCCGCCCATCAGTTCAATAATTTTTTTGGTGATGGTAAGCCCCAGCCCTGTTCCGCCGTA
>LIUG01000133.1:0-3173 GCA_001462245.1 Candidatus Fibrimonas termitidis | reverse complement strand
CCTGTTCCGCCGTATTTGCGGGTGACGCTGTTATCCGCCTGCACAAAGGGATCAAAAATCTTTTCTATCTGTTCTTTAGTTATGCCAATGCCGCTATCTTTTACCTCAAAATAAATGGTTGTACTGTTATCTGTTGAATTCTTAATTGAGGAATACAATTTGACAGTGCCTACGTTGGTAAACTTTACGGCATTTGAAAGAAGGTTTATAAGCACCTGACGGAGCCTCATTGGGTCGCCCAGCAATTTTTTGCCTACGGAAGGTTCCGCATAGCAGTAAAGCGAAATTCCCTTTTCAAATGTTTTCGTTGCGATGATCGTTTGGCAACGCTCAAAAATATCGTGCAAGTCAAAGGGAATTTTTTCCAGTGTCATTTGGCCGGCTTCAATTTTGGAAATATCCAAAATATCATTTATAATATGCAAAAGCCATTCGGCATTCTCTAAAATCTTGCTTAGATAATCCTTGGTTTTGGGAGAAACACTATCGCTCAGAGCAAGTTCGGAAAAGCCTACAATGCTGTTCATCGGAGTTCGAATTTCATGGCTCATATTGGCGAGAAACTCCGATTTGGAACGTGATGCGGCAAGAGCGGCTTCTTCTGTCGCCTTGCGTTTGGTTATGTCGTATGCTACGCCTATAAGCCCTATAATGGCACCGTTAAATCTATGAGGAACAAGAGCCACGTCAAACAGATGTTTGGTTCCGTCAGAACGTGTAATCGGGTATTCAACCTCAATAGCCACGCCTTCGTCAACAACCTTGCGGTTGTATGAATTGAAAAGGCTTAAACCTTCCGGCAAAAAACCCAGAGCAACTTCATCTTTGCCTATTATATCCTCTCTCCGAACATTAAAATATTTCTCTATGGCGGTGTTGCACCGCGTAAATTTCAAATTCAAATCTTTGCAAAACACAAAACTCGGAATGGAATCCATCACTGTTACAAGCACATTGGATTTTAATTCCAACTCTTCGGTCCGTTCTTTTACCAAATGCTCCAGTTGAGCCTTCTTTTTTCCGTTTTGAATAAACACAAACGTAATGATGAACAAACAAATAATCAATATACTTATGCCTATTATCCATGGAATTTTCATTTTGGCAAGCTTTAGCTGGTAATCATAGGTCTTGCGCATCCAGTGGTCTGAAATTTTTTCAATTTCTATCATAGCAAGCGTTTTGTCCATAATAGAACGCAAAGTATGGTCTTTATTGCGAACTCCAAAAGTTATATCAAAAGGCTGGTCGAATACTATGTTCGCTTTATAACCCATAAGTTCAAAAAAGTTTGTAATTCTCAGAAATTGGCGGTGGGTTGTCATAACCAAATCTATTTTACCGCCTTCCAAATCGGCTATTGCATCCATTAAGTCTTTGTAACTAACGGTATTGCTGTGATTAGGAAACCATCTCTGAAATTGCAAAGTGCTAGCCTTCCCATCTACATGGCCTATCTTTAAATACAGAACATCGCTTAAACTGATATTGCGATAATCAGCCCTAGAAAGCAATGCGTAATGACCGTTTAAAATCGGGGTATTGAGATAGAGCAAACGCTCTTCTTTGTCTTCTTCGGGTATCAATCCGGAAACCAAATAAGCTTCGGCGGTATCGGTTTTTATATGTTTAAAAGACATCCCTGTGAGCATCTCTGCTTTTTCCAGCACTTCAAACGCTATTCCGTGCCATTGTTCTTCATAAGAGTTATAAAAACTAATTGGGTATTCATCGTGTTGGGCAAAAAACGGAATTACGGGGTTTTTACGTATATACTCCCGTTCTTCATTGCTAAACCTCATGAATAGTTTATGTTTGATATATTCCTGCTGCCCCCGGCTATACAATTTTGATAAATGCGCTACGCCGCCGTTTCTCAGCATCTTTTGCACCACAGAAATAATTGGTTTCAAAGACTCGGTTTGCGTTGTTAATGAAACTTCTCCGTAAATCAACGGAAGAAAATCCTCGGCAAGCACATCGCTGTGGGCCTCAAAAGTGGCTTCTGCAGCACTTTCGTCAAAAAAAGCATCCACCTCTTTTTGTTCTAGCGCTTTATAGGCGTTTTCGTAGTTACTCACCAAAAAGGTTTCAAAGTTATTTAAAACAGCCTTTACTTGCTCAATAGTTGTGGTACCTTCCAAAAATGCGTATCTCAGCGGGCGTTCCGCTGCAATATATTTGGGAGAGAGACTGCTGGCTAAACGGAAAGTTTTTAGGTGCCTAAGAGCGATTGGGTCTGTCATGGAATAGATTTTTCTGCGTTCATCGGTAGCCGTCAGTTCTCCTGTAAAGGCTATTTTATTGCTTTTAAGCCCGTCAATTAAATCGTCCCAGTCATAAAGTTCGGGTACAAAGGTGATGCCAAAAAGATTTGAGAGCAATTCGCAAAGAAAGGCGGTATAGCCGGTGATATTGCCGTCATCGTCTTTAAAAGCCTCCGTGCTCAGCATAGTTCCGTAAACAAAGGAATCCGTTTTTTTGCGAAGTTCTTCAATAGCTCTGATTTCTTCGTCTGTAACGCCCGGAATATCTTTATACGATTTGTAATTAAACGAGATTTCCGGCTGTTTTTCCGGTTGTTTTTTGAAGTTTCCTTCACAACTCATTAATACGAAACAAAAAAGCGAGGCTATAAGCTGTGCAATCATAGTACAGAAGTTATTTTTTGTATTCATGCCCTAAATATAGTAAACAAATTGCCCAACCCAGCCGCTTACATCCCCACCATCACATCAAAAATCCTTTTCCCATTATACTCAACCCACTCCATCCTTGGTTTTCCAACATTCTCCGTTTTTCTAAAATCAAAAGTGAGCAAATAACCTGTGTCTTTATTCTTGCTATCCAAATACCCGCAAATCTGCCCAAACGCTTTCTCGTGCGCAGACTCGCCGTACCACAATTTCAACTCTACTATAAACTGCTCCGGGCCAAAATCAACAATTACGTCCATACGCTGCCTGTTACGGGTTTCCGACTCAACATGGTAAAAGCCTTTGCCGTTGAGGATGGGTTTTAAATAGGTCAAAAACAAAAGACGGCACTGGCTTTCTAAAAATTCGCTGTTTTTGTCATTGTAAAGCTCATAATAATGACGGGCAAATTTCTCGATGCAAAGAGCCATATCCAATTTATCGTCTTCTATAACTTCATCCGGCATGGTTCGGGTT
>LIUG01000132.1:10395-53467 GCA_001462245.1 Candidatus Fibrimonas termitidis | reverse complement strand
CCCTTGATATACGAAGCTACCACTCCAAGATTTTTTATTGTGCCAGAGTTATATCCGAACAAGCCTTGAGAACTATTGTTAGAGTTGTTGATATAAACGCCGCTAATAACATGGCCATCGCCGTCAAAAGTGCCGCTGAATGGAAGTGTCGGCCCCGTCCCTATTGCTACCCACTCATTTAATCCTGTGCTGTTCTCATCCCAATCTCTCCAATGTGTAGTATCGTTAAGGATAATATTATTGCCGAGTTTAAGGTATTTATTGCTAAAAGATATCTCATGATTTGCTAAAAAAGAAACATTTTTCAATTGCTCTTTTGTCTTTATAATATAAGGATTTCCATCTGTGCCATCTCCTCCGGCAAAAATACTGCCAATATCGACAATTGTATTACCTAATGTTGGATAATTGCCCAGGGTGTGAATCCATGTATTATTATAGATGTCCTTGCCGATCCATTTGGTAGATGCGATTGCTCCACTTCGTAAAATATTAACGAATTCCGGGCTTTGCATATATTCTGTTGATTTGGGTTCTCCTTTGTCTGTGTCGGTTTGACCGCTAGTTTGGCTGTCGTAATAGCTGTATCCTATGATGGAACCGCTACTACTTCCCACCAAGCCGCCTACCTGACTTGTTCCCACCACATTTCCCGTTGCGTAGCTATTGATGATGTTGCCTTGCTGTGCTCCCACCAAGCCACCCACATGGCTTGTTCCCACTACCTTTCCCGTTGCGTAGCTGTTGATGACGATGCGGCCTTGCAGTGCTCCCACCAAACCGCCCACTTGATTTATTCCCACTACATTCCCTGTTGCGTAGCTGTTGATGATGGTGGTGGTGTTACCACCGCCACAGCTTCCCACCAAACCACCTACATAATCTCCAGTTCCCTCCACATTTCCCATGGCATAGCTGTTGATGATGGTACCGCCACCGCTGAATCCCACCAAACCACCAACGACAGATCTTCCCTTAATGTTCACAGCAATTCCGAGATTTTTTATGGTGCTACCTGAAACATACCCGAACAAGCCCTGATTATCATTGTTAGAGTTGATATAAATCCCGCTAACAACATGCCCCTTGCCATCGAAAATGCCTTGGAAATAGTAATAGCCGCTTTGGTAGCCTCCGATTGGTGTCCACGGATTACTCGAACCGCCAAGGTCAATATTCGTACCGAGTTCAAAATACTTACCCTGCGAGAAATTATCCGTACCATTAACTCTACTCGCCAACTCCCTCAACTCCGCAGCAGTAGTAATAACACAAGGGCTACTCTCCGCCCCGCAATTAGCCCAATCAGTAGCCCACGCCCCAACCGCAACCACCACCACCACCAACAAACTCTTAAAGCACCTAAACATCTTCCACCCCGCCATTTCCACCTTACCACACCCCGCCCACTGACGAGGTTTAGTCAATGCCATATTGATTTTCATAGCCATTTCTCCTTTTTGGTGTAGAAAAACTCTTATTTCTTATACAAATTTATATTAATTCCCCCCATTTGTAAAGGTTTTGTCATTTAATAAAGTGTTTAAACTACGATAAAAGCAAAAAAGTTGACAAATTTGATTAATTTTTTTATATTGCGGATTCTTGGGGAGTGGCTAGTAGAGCTTTGGCAAATGGCTAAGCGATATGCTGTTGTTGTCAAGCATATTTCTATTTTTCCCTCTATGCAGGTTTTAGAGAAAAATTGGCATTTGGTGGAAGAGGCAACCGAGAAATTTAAGGAATTAGAGCCTTGCAAAGTTATTTTATTCGGTTCTTACGCCAAAGGCAATCCAACGGAAAACAGCGACCTTGATGTGGCAGTTATTCTGGATTCTGAGAAAATAGTAGATAATTATAGGGAACGAATGGACAGGTATCTTAAAGTTTCCAGTTCCGTGAGGGCGATAAATTACCAGATAGCGATGGATATAATCGTGTATTCCAAAGCGGAATTTGAATATTTGAAAGAACAAAAAAATGATTTTGTGGAAGAAATAGAGACTATAGGAAAAATATTGTATGAAAAATAGAACTGCTGGCTGGGTATTTCTCGCTATCCTGAGGATATAGGGATAAAACCGGATGGTTTATTGCCTTCGGCGGAAGAAGCTAAATCTTATTTGAGATTTGCTCAAAAGATTGAGGCTATTTTTAATAGTTTGGTTGGATAGCCTTCAACACTTCCTTCCCGCTACTGATAATTCCTCCTACGCACAAATACGTAGGAGAATAGCAAGTTCTTCAAAACATATTGTTAAAAGAAATAGGTTAGACCTATGCTAGCTTGTTCAAGATGTCCATCATCTAAATCTTTATCACCAAATTTTGTAAAGTATCTAGCAACTCTGAAATCAAACATTATATTTTCATTTAGCAAATAGCCATATCCAAACGCTACGCCAAAGTCAAGCCCAGCCCTATCGTCATATTTTTTTGTTTCCTCTTGGCCGTCTTCTTTCCAGTACACTTCAGATGAAAGAGGAATATCTAATTGAACGCCGATAGAAATGTAGTGATGGTCGCCAAAGGGATGAATTTGAAGCAGCACTGGGATATTCAAGGCAAATTCGGTTATACCTGCCTCATAATCGTTTATATCTATAATAGGAATTTTTCTGTAGCCAAAACCCAATCCGGAATTAAGATCCAGAATGCTTGCAAGCGGAATATTTGCCGTTAATCCTATATTGAAACCTACAAAGCTAATACTAGCGGGCTCATCACCGGGCCCTCCCACCTGATTGCCTTTATTGTCGCCAAAGGCGTGGATGTTATATCCGGCTCTTATTCCGAGCTTAAAACCTCCACCTTCCTGTGTTGCTTCATCTTCTTGTGCAAAAGAAAATGCAACTGCCAAAGCAACTAGCGCTGCTATTGATTTTATTTTGTTCATATTGAAAACTCCATTGTTTCTGAGGGTTTAACATGTAAATTTCCAGAAACGAAAAAATTTGCACGATTAACGCATTTTTGCGATAATTTCTTGTAATTGGCATCGCCGACCTTCGATTGTGAGTTATTCATAAATAGAATCTCCTTATAAGGTTATCTGCATACAAATTTATATTAATTTCCCTCATTTGTAAAGGTTTTGTCATTTAATAAAGTGGTTTGTCATCAAATAAAGTGTATAAACGATAATAAAAGCAAAGAAGTTGACAAATTTGATTAATTTTTTATATTGCAAATATTCGCTTGGGGAGTGGCTAGCATTTTCTATATTACCCTTATGAACATATCCTCCGTTTCTGCGTTGCAAGCGAGTTCGCTTAGGCTGGACATTAGCGCTCATAATGTGGCTAATGTTAATACGCCCGGTTTTGCCAAAAGCAGCCCGGTGCAAACATCACAGAACCCGGGGACGGAAATTTCCGCCATCCAGAAAACAGAACCCCCTGTTCCAACTCTCTCGGCAACAGACCTAGCAGAGGAGGTTGTGGAACAAATAATAAGCGAAAAAGATTTTGCCGCAAATGCCGCCGTTATCAAAACACAGGATAAAATGACAGGCGAGCTTGTGAATTTGGTTGTGTAACCTAAAGGCCGGAAAGCATTTCCTTAATAGATAGTTTGCTCTTAGGATCTATGAAATTCGGCGCTATGTCGCAGAGAGGTTTGAGGACAAATTCTCTTTGAGCAATATGCGGGTGGGGGAGGGTTAAGCTTTCGCTTTCCAAGATTTCATTTTCACAATAAAGCAAATCGAGGTCTATTTCCCTTTCCATCCACTTTCCCCTTTTTTGCCTGCCCAGTTTTTGCTCAATGCTCTTGCAGAGTTCCAAAAGCTGTTGCGGAGTTTTTTTTGAACTAAAACCGATCGCTTGGTTGAGAAATTTTGCCTGATCAGGTTCGCCCCACGGCTCGGTTTCGTAAATCTTGCTCTCCTGCCAATTCAACGGCTCCTCATTTTTCAACGCAAGCCTCGCATCGGCAAGCCTTTGTTCCCTTGGCTCAATGTTTGTTCCCAATGAAATGAAAACTTGACGGAGAGAAGGGCTTTCTACAAATATTTCCCTCTCGTTTTCACCGGTGATTTTTATTTTAATGCGGTGTGTAATGTTCAACGGAAAATCGCCTGCCATTTGGGGCCATTCTATCAGGGTTATTCCTTTTGAAAATGTAAAAAGCTCTATGCCTATATCGTATAAATCATTTGCGTTTTTCAAGCGATACAAGTCGAGATGGTAAATCGGCGGGTTGTTTGGATATTCGTGGACTATTGAGTAACTGGGTGAACTCACCGTGCCATCAAAGCCAAGACCCTTGCAAATTCCTCTGCAAATTGCCGTTTTTCCTGCACCCAAACCTCCTTCCAAGGCAACTACATCGCCTGGGTTCAGGTTTTTAGCAAAGACCAAAGCCCAAGCCTCGGTTTGGGACTCGGAGCGGAAATGCTCATACATTTTGCGCAAAAATAGAAAATAAAATTTCTAAATTCTTTAACAGAGTTTATTTATAGCGGAGTATATTTATGTTCCTGACGGCACCTAATGCTTATGTGGTGGTTGGGCAGGCCGACAAGGACTACGCTGGGCAGATATATGCCCGGCGTATTACGCTGCATCAAGGGACCCGCTTCCTGTGGATTCCTCCCGGTGGGCAGCAAAATTCAATAAATATAGCAGCATTTAACCGAGGTGCCGTTTATGCTTGCTCCAAAAATTAGAATCCCGTTCTACACCATGCTGTGCCTTATGCTGTCATCCTGCATGGGATGCGGTCCTGCTCCCGAATACGAATGCATAGAAACGCAAGATGTGGCTATGATCCAAACTGCAGATCATCCTTATAATTATGGTTTTACTTTTGACAACTTAGTTGTCCGAAAAGGCAATGAAGAAATGAGATGCGTTTTAGGTTTTGGTGATAATAGAATTCCACCAATCTTAATCGGCTCTCAAACGCATAATGTAAAATTTCCTATCAATATCAATGTACAACTATTTTTGCGTGGAGTTCGGCTTCAAAGCATTAACTTTAATATGTCGAAAAATTCCATGCTGACTTTTTACGACGGTAGTGCCTGTGACAGCACAATCATTCCAAATCAAATAGCTCAATATCAGTTGCGGTTCCAAGAGGATGTACAGAGAGCAATAGACGATGGAGTATTTATAGATTCTTCCCGTAGCAAAATAACTTGCTGGATAATGAGTCGAATGACAGAAGACAATGGGCTGAATTGCACAAAAGTAGATGGCGGACGAGGAGGTGGAGGAAAACATGAGGTAGGTATATGTACCGAAATGTAAAATTAATCCCGCTCTGCCTTGCGTTGTGCATGATGCTTGGATCTTGTCTACCGCCTGACAAGTGTATAAAGTATCAGGATATTGCAGTAGTTCAAGGAAACAATGAGATTGACAGTATTGTGACTATAGTAAACAACTCCATTCTAGAATGTGAATACTGGGACAATTCAAAGAATAAAGTGGTTGGTTCTGAAATACATAATATTCAATTCCCCGTAAATATGCGTGTTCAAATATTTTCAGAAGGAAATTTATGGAGGGAACTTTCTCTTAAGATGCCCAAAAATACCTTATTAACTATTTATAGAGGATTTGAATGTTTGGAGGAGCCAAGTCCAGCCTCTCCTCTTTCCTTCCGTAGTCGTGTAAAATCGGCAAAAAAAGACAATAGGCTTATAGACTCATTTCAAACAGATGATTATTGCTGGTTGCTTGAAAGAATGGATGATGCTTATGAGCATGAGCGCTGTACAGAATTACAGATAGGTGGTACGCAAGATATTTGTTAAACTATTTATTGATGGGGATATCCTCGTTATGTCAAGTTTTAGAATCCCGTTCCATCTTGCGTTGTGTTGGAAATTTTTCTAATTTCTCCCCAATGCCGGATGATTATTACGCTGGAAAGTACCCGGAGGCGGTGGATGCCGAAATATGGCTGTTGGGTGGTATTTTACAGGACCCTAAGTCGCTGGGTGAAATTTCTCTAATTCTAAAGAATGGGACGGAATTTTATCTAGAGAAAAATCAGGCCGTGTGGAATGCCATGATTACGCTTTACAAGGAAGGCAGTCCCATAGATGTATTGACGATTGCCAGCGTATTGGAAAAAGAGGGCAAGCTGGCACAAGTGGGTGGCAAAGACTATATCTTTTCACTCATGGAATCCGTTCCCAGCGCGGCAAATGCGGATTATTACGCAGGAATACTCTTTGATAAATTTCTCTTGCGAAGCCTTATATCTTCTTCACACGAAACCATAAAAGAATCTTTGGCACCGGCTGCTGTTGGCGAAGAGGTGTTGGAATCTGCGGAAAAACGAATTTACGACTTGGCTACCGGGCAAATAAAAGAAAACGCCCAGCCTTTTGGCGAGGTTGCGAGCAAGGTTTTCAGCAAACTCGCTGTGCAGCAGCGCAATGAACTCTCCGGTTGCCCAACCGATTTTACGGAACTCGATACTTTGACAAATGGATTGCAAAGAGCAGACCTGATAATTTTAGCGGCCCGGCCATCTATGGGAAAAACCGCCCTTGCGCTCAATATTGCCGCAAACGCAGCAAAGCGTGGAAAAACCGTGCTGTTTTTCAGCTTGGAAATGAATGCGGAGCAATTGGTGATAAGGGTGCTGAGTTCAATATCGGAAATTGACCAAAGCAATATACGGCATGGGAAAATGCCTTTGGAAGCGATTAAGCGTTTGCAGATAAATGCAAAAGAAATAGAGAACATACCGCTCTTTATAGACGATTCAAGCGAAGTGCGTGCTTTTGACCTGCTTTCAAAATGCAGGGTGTTCAAAAGAAAGCACAACAACAATCTGGATTTAGTTGTGGTGGACTATTTGCAGATGATGAAGGTAAGGGGAGATGCGGAGAACAGGGCGGTTGGCGTTGCGGAAAATTCCCGTATGCTGAAAATACTTGCAAAAGTGCTCGAAGTTCCGGTTCTAGCTCTTGCCCAGTTGAACCGAAATGTGGAAACTCGCCACACCGGAGGCCGTCCGCAACTTTCGGATTTGCGCGATTCCGGCTCCATAGAACAAGATGCCGATATGGTTTGGTTTATTCACCGCCCCGCAAAGGAAAAGGAAAAAAAGAAAACCAGCGATGGCTTTGAGCTTACCGATGAGGAAAAACGCCAAGCCTTTTTGATAATAGCGAAGAACAGAAACGGCCCTACCACGGATATTGAGCTTGAGTTTCACAGCGACATCACTACATTTAAAAATCATATGCGCACTTCAGCCGTTCATCCGGATGAAGCGAATGATTTTAGCGGGAATTATTGATGAAGAATGCAGCCGACTCACTGATATTCTCGCCAATTCTCGGCATTGGCAGAGCATTGGTTGACGGTATTGCCGCCATAGGTGAGGTTGTTGTTCTCTTGCTATCCACTTTGAAAAGGTTGCCGTTTTTGCCCAGAGTTATGAATTTAACCATAAAGCAAATGGTTTCCATAGGTGTTTCCAGTTTACCGCTTTTGTTTGTGACATCCATTTTCACAGGCATGGTTGCAACCGTGCAAGCGGAGTATCAGTTCAGGAGTTTGGTTCCGGATAAATTTGTTGGCACCGCTGCGTGCAAAATGATTTTGATTGAACTAGGCCCTATTTTAACCGCTTTGGTCATGGCTGGCCGTGTGGGGAGCGCTCTCGCTGCGGAAATAGGCACCATGAAGGAAAAAGAGGAGTTGGCGGCCTATGAGGTTTTGGGGCTGGATCCTTTGCGTTATTTGGCCTTGCCGAGATTTGTAGCATTTTTCGTTATGCTTCCCGCTCTTAGCGTTATATCAAACTGCCTTGCGCTCATAGGCGGCTGGATTGTTTGCGTTCTCGCGTTGGATATCACGAGCTACACTTATTATACGGGTATGCAGTATATGTTTGATATAAGGGACTTGTTTTCCGGAGTGTTGAAGTCTTTTGTGTTCGGAACCCTGATTTATCTTTTGGGTTATCATTGCGGATTGAAGGCGGGTGCGGGTGCAAAGGGCGTTGGGTTTGCTACCATGAACGTGGTGGTAAGCTCATGTGTTTCCATTTTAATTTTTGATTTGATTGTAGCTATGATGATATTCAATTAAATCAAAAATCATTCTGAGCTTCCAAAGCTAGGTTGCCATTGAACATGTTTTCTTGTTTTTAGCGATTTTTTGTTAATCTTCTAAAAAAATCTATATTTTTTTTATGAAAAAACCATTTTTAGACAGAGATATCCGGAACAATTTTCCGGCAATCAACAATTCTCTCACGAGGCTTTATTCCTCCGGCAGCGTGGAACTTCAAATGGGAAAATATGTGACGGAACAGGATTTGATTTCCAAAGCGGAAAGAAATGTCAGAGTGGATGCATGCTATAAGCATTTCGTGACGATAAAGGATATTTTTCAAGAACTGATTTGCTGCCAGCTAGACCTCAACAAATTGAAGGCGAAAAAAGAAAACGAGAACAAAAGGCATCGTCAATTGGTTGCGATTTCAATAGCAAGCTTTGTTGTTGCCATAATAAGCATCGCTGTTGCCATAGCAACATAAAACCTCCCTTGTGTTCATAGGCGGCTGGATTGTTTGCGTTCATATGTCGGTGAGGATGGGGTTTTAAAAGAATACATTTTTTTCTTCATCTCCACAATCCCAATCTTCATCAGTATAAGAGTGTATAGAATTAAGGTCTATTTTATCCTTTAAATTCCCTTCAGCGGTATCATCGCATACAAGCATTGCATGGTAAGCAATATCAGTATTCTCCGCGCATCCTTCTTTGCCGGGATTTACTTGAACTTGATATAAAATCATATCTTGCGAAAGAACCCAATATCTCACAAGAGTTGAACTGGTAGTAAAATATATAGCAAAATAATTACATCTAGATTCTGCCTGTTCGTTATTAAATATATGCGGAAACCATGATTTTAAGGTATCTTGGTCAGCAATAAATTCATTTCCATATACTAAAAACCCGGGATATCCTAATTTAGTTCCAAGCATTTTATATGAAACTACTTTGCTATCCATGATAGGGACTGATATTTTATCGGAATTAGAAGCTTGGCAAGACAAAAGCATAGCCGATAACAGAACGAGGCAAGCGAATGTTTTAATGGACTTATTCATTGGATTTCTCCGGGTTAAGGTTAAAATAAAAAATGTTCCCTATTATTGAATTTTCCGTATAGCATAACCTAAATGTACTTCATCACTTCCAGAGTTGGAATATCTATGTATTTTTATGGTTAATGGAGCATTTGATGCGGCGTTAAATTCCACAACCTCAAAAGGATTTCTTGATGAAATCGAAGATAGAGTTGTGCTGCCTTGGCTAACATATAAATCAATATCTTGTGGTGGTTTTTTATTTTGCAAAATATAACTACCAAAAGCTTCCCACGCTATAACAATCCTATATCTACCAGTCGATGGAATATTCTGCGTAAATATCAGGTCATTGTTAAGTAAGGAGTTTGCGCAGCGCCACCATTTAGCAGCCCAGATACCTCTAACACTAGAGTAAGTTGGAACTTTTTTTGCAATTTTCACATTGTCTGTATCATGAACATTAGCATTAGTATTTCCTATAGGAATTTCTTCTCCGGCTATAAAAACTGCTTTTGTTAAAGCAGGTCGCTGTTGAAAAAAATTAGAAAAGTTGCTGAATAAATTGGCAGCCATACCAGCCGCAAGAGGGGTAGCCGCACTTGTGCCGTCTATAAAACCATAACTACCCATATCTATGTCGGTGTACATTGCTACTTCCGGTTTTTCATTGAGTATCTCGGAATTTTTCCAACTTGAATAACGAGTATAATTATTTGGAATAGTATTCGATTCCTCGCATGGTGCAGCTGGGCATACCGCTCCAACGGTTATAGCATTCAATGCTTTGCTAGGAGATGTTATAAGGCCTCCAGTATTTCCCGCAGCTACAAAATTTATTACACGTTTATCATAAATATAATTATCTAAATTCATATCTTGCTCTAGGTATCGATTTGTCACTAAAACATTACCATAACTACGTGTTACAATATGTAGATTGGGGGTATATAAAGATGGATCGGGAAATCTAATTGTAGCGGTACTAAAACCGAAAATGTGTGCTAAAGGAGCGGAAAACTGTAAAACATTTACAACCCTAGAATGATGCGTCTTAACGTCACCGATACAACGATTTGTATATCTACTCAAATATACTATTGGAATACTTGTATCTCTGCAACCAGTCTCTACTACGCCAATTCCTATTCCATTACCATTATTCCCGCTGGGAAGCTGAAGCGTTGATAAAGTAGAAGATACAGAAGCAGTCGATACTTCTTCTAGATAATCTCCAATAGCAAGTTCTTTGTAAGAACTTGCCAATTTGGAAATCTCTTCTGCTGTCATCCAAGCTGTCCAACTACGCTCATCAGAACCAACTACACCCGGAACGAATATATTTCTTTTGCCTTTTTTCTGGCTGTTGATTTTTTCATGATACTTTTCTATTAAATTTTCATATTCCTTTACGCTTACTTTTTTGTCATTAAGGTAATAATCATGCTCCTTCGTTTCGTAGTTATATTCTAGACTTCCGCTCATAGGTTCTATATCTATTTTAGGTATATGCATATCCGAAACTAGAACCAGCCTTTTTTGTTTATTTTCTACAAATTTCACTTCAGGCTTTGTTTTGTCTGTACTTGACTTTACCCTGCCAAGAAGATCAGTTTTCATCTCAACAGCCTTTTTTTCTCCTTCTTTGGAGAGTTGCTCGGTCATCCATTTTTCTACATCGGGGCTTATTATTACCACATTGGGGTCGTAAGGGGGCAAGTACTCACCCTTTTTGTCATCAGGGTATAAAAGTTGAGAATGCACATTTTGCCAAATAATAAGGCAAAACATAAAAAAATGCAGCACAAAATGCTTGCTTGATTTCATAAGAAACCTCAATAAGTTGTTATTGGAAATAAATATATATTTTTTTTTACAAAAAAGTAAAATTTTTTGCGAAATGCTATAGAGAACTTATCCCTAATAAATTTCCCAACCACAATTCCAAAAGCCTTAGCAAAACGAACCGAAACCCCTGAACAGATGTTCAGGGGTTTTCTAATTTACGTTAATTCACTGTTTATATCATTGGAAAATTCTCATGTTTCTGGGTGAAAATGGGTTAAAAATAAATAAAAAGGGTTTGTTTGCCACGAAAAAATGTATATTTAGCCTAAATGAAATTTCAGGGCAATTCACAAGTTATCATAGATGGAAACGGCAGGGTTTCTTTCCCCTCCTGCTTTCGCTCGCTTGTGCCGTCTGAAAAAAAGTTTTACCTCTCCATTGGACCCAATAACACAATTCACTTGCGCAGAGAAGCTGATTACGACCTTTGGGTGGAGACTCTCCAAAATCTTGAAAGAACCCCCGAAAATTACGCAAAACGCAGAAAACTCCTGCATAATTCCCATGAAATTGTTTTAGATGATAAACAGAGCCGCTTTTTATTGCCTCCTAACTTAAAGGACTTTGCCGGAATAGATAAAGAAGTCGTGTTCTCCGGCGATGGCGATAAGGTTGTTCTTATGAATCCGGAACGTGCAAAGGATTACACCCTTGATCCAAGCGATAATTTTAGCGGGGACGAATGGATTCTATAAACACAAATTTTCACCATGTTCCCGTGCTTCTGGACGAGGCTGTGGAGAGCTTGCACATAAGGCATGGTTACGATTATGCGGACTGTACCCTTGGTGGTGGCTCTCACTCCGAAAAAATTGCAGAGCTTCTAGGCGAAGGTCAATATCTGCATTGCTTTGACAGAGATATTGACGCTATAAATGCAGCAAAATCAAGGCTTGCAAGGTTTGGTTCAAAAATTATTTATCACCGCAAAACATTTTCAAACTTGGGAATAGAGCTTGGGGCAGAGACTCTCGGCGGTGTTCTTTACGACCTCGGGGTAAGCTCTCACCAGTTAGATGCAAACAGAGGTTTTTCCTTTTCCGGCGGCGAATTGGATATGCGAATGGACGTTGGCAGCGGTGAAAATGCGCAAAGTTATTTGAATAGAATTTCCGAAAAAGAACTGACAAAAGTTTTAAGGGAAAATTCGGATTTGGAAAGGGCAGGACGCCTAGCGAAACGCATTTTAACGGGAAAGACAAATACTGCGGCAGATTTAAGCGCGGCAGTTGAAGAAGTTTATAGCAATAGAAGAGAAGATTTGAACAGCTTGAAGGCGAGGGTATTTCAAGCCATTCGCATGGAAGTGAATTCGGAAATTTCTGAGATTAAAAAAAGCGTTGAGGCGGCTGTGCATTGCCTTAAAAGCAGCGGCAGGCTTTGCATAATAACCTATCATTCAAAGGAAGCAAGAGCGGTGAAGGATGTTCTTTCGCTTTTTGAAAAAAATTGTCTGTGCAATGTCAATTTGCCCGTTTGCATTTGCGGCGGGAATAATAGAAGAATAAAAAAAGTGAATAAAAAACCTGTAACACCAAGCGCAGATGAACTGAGAAAAAATTCCCGTTCCCGTTCAGCCGCATTAAGAGTTTACGAGAGAATTTAGGAGAGTGCCATGAAACTTGTAATAACAGCCATCTTTCTTTTTTGCCTTCTCTTTGCTTTGTCCGTTCCAATGAAAATGGCAAACGAAAAACTTGCAGCTTTGATTTTGCAGGAAAAGGCAGTGAAGGATTCCGTTTCAGTTGTCGATTACAATTTATCTTTGGCAGAAAAAAGCGTAGATAGTTTATCTTCAAGAAACAGAATAGACTCTGCGGCTTTATCACTCGGGCTTGGAATGAATGAAACCGCAATCAAAATCACGGGGGATCCAAAATGAAAGCAAGGCTCATTATAATAGGAATTTTTCTCTCATTGGCAACTATTGGTTTTGTTGCTAGGCTTGTTCAAATTCAAGTTACAAGCGAAAAAAATTATTATTTGGATAAAACCAAAAAACGTCTGTACGAAAAAGCTAAATACGGGTCTGTTTTAGACCGCAACGGCAAAGTGCTTTGGGACAAATTTTATATGGCCGGAGAACCTGAGCGAGAAAAAGAGAAAGAGGTTTATTATCATAAGCATCTTAATGGTTTATCCGCAATTTTGAAAGGAGTTGTCAGTTCAAAAATCAAGGACTTGCGCGGGCAAGATTGCGTTTCAACTGTAGTAGTCAAGCCCGGAAATGTTCCGGTGAGCGAAGATGAACTTATACCTTGTATTGATGGCAAAGATGTATATCTCTCTTTGGATTTGCGGATACAGGAAATTGTTGAAAACACAATCCGGGAGTATGTACCAAAATTCGGCGCAGCGGGGGCATCTGTTTTGGTTATGGATCCTCGTACGGGGCAAATACTGGCTATAACGAGTTTTAATCCTGAAAAAGGGAGATACGAAGAAGCTCTGCATTCTTTTGAACCCGGTTCTATTTTTAAACCGCTCACGGCTGTTATAGCTTTGGAAAACGGAGTGGACCCGAATAAGCGTATAGATACGGAGAACGGCAAATGGCAGGTTAATAAAAATAGCGCAAATGAAAAAATCATAAAAGATACTCACGAGAAGAAAAGCTGCGATATGCAGGAAGCTATGGTATTTTCTTCAAATATAGCTTTTGGCAAATATGTTATTGAGGAGATTGGCTACGAGAAATTTTTTTACGGGGTGAAAAATTTTGCCATAAACGAAAATTCGGATTTTCCGCTCAGAATAAGCCACAGAGGTTTCCATCGCGTTTCGCATCTGAGAACGCAAGCCGCTCAAGGATTCGGGCAATCCATAGATTTGACATCTTTGGATGTTGCTAAGGCTTTTAGCTCAATAGCAAACGGCGGAATTTTGTATAACCCCAAATTGATACTGGAATACGGGAAAGATTCTGCCGCAACGGAAAGGGATTCCGTACGCCGGGTAATTTCCACTACTGAAAATACAAGGCTTTTGAGAGAGATGCTAAAAGGCGTTGTGGATTCGGGCGGCACCGCTGAAAATGTGAAGTCCAAATACGCTTTCTTTGAATTTGCAGGTAAAACGGGAACTGCGCAAATTATAGACAGTGCCGGAAAATACAAGAGCGGAACCTATAATTCTTCTTTTATAGGATTTGAAAGAGTGTCGGATCCGCATTTTGTGTGCCTTGTCACAATGTACAACACCAAGAATGCCGGAGCAACGGTTGCAGGCCCGGTATTCCAAAAAATAATGGAGCAAATATATTTGCATCCGGCTTTGTCCCCGGTAACTTTCGCAAAAGAATACGCACCGGCAGATAGCCTGTGCAGCGATATATCCTTTATCGGGCATACAAAACCGGCGGCTTTGGACAAAGCTAACGGAATGCGTTGCAATATACGTTTTGACGATGAAAGCAGAAACGGTTCTGTTGTAGCGCAAACCATAAAGAGAGATTCCACCGGAGAATATTTGGAACTATCTTTAAGAGAACATCAAAGAAACACGGGGCGTATGCCGGATGTAATAGGCCTGACTTTAAGAGATGCTTCAGGTATGCTTGAACATTTGAACGTTATTTACGATGGTGTTGGAAGAGTGTATATGCAGTTTCCGGGACCCGGCGAAGAAGCTGACAGAAAAAGCGAAGTGCGCATAAAATTGAGAGAAAGTATATGAGCAGATTAAAGGATAATTCAAAATTTGTAAAAACCGGCGATATATTTTTTGCAGTTCCTTGTGTTGACGGTTCGGAAAAAGAACACGCTTTGGAGGCTTTGGAAAGAGGAGCCTCCTCTGTTGTTTCCGCTTTGCCGGCTCCAAAAGGATATGATGATAGATGGGCGCAGGTGAATGATGTTATTTTCACAAGGTATTTATTTGCAAAAGAAGAATTTGCTAATCCTTTTTCCAAACTCAACTGCTATGCGGTGACCGGTTCAAACGGAAAAACCAGTTGTGCCTTTATGATGAATGAGGTTTTAAGAGCTGCCGGCAGAAAAACAGCCCTGTTGAGCACAATTTACAATTTGATAGACGTTAAAAAAGAAGAAGCGCATTTAACTACTCCGGGTTTTTTGGAACTTTATGAGTTCGCAGAAAAAGCAGTGGAGGCAGGTTGCACAGAGTTGGTTATGGAGGTCTCAAGCCATGCGCTCGCTCAGGGGCGTGTTATGGGAATCCCTTACAAATCCGCATTATTCACAAATTTGAGCCTTGAACATATGGATTACCACGGCACAATGGAAAATTACTATCAGGCGAAAAAATTGCTATTTATCTCGGAACTTTTGGGAAAAGGAATTGGCTTTATAAATATTGATAATTCTTATGGAAATCGTTTATACGGAGAATTATTTTTCAAAGACAGAATAAGCGTTTCCAAAAAACAGTTCCAAGTTGCCGATACGGAAACCGGAATTAAAATAAACGATTATAATATCTCGCTCTTTGGCGAACATAATATTGAAAACGCAATGCTGATAATAGAATGGGCGCACGAAATGGACTTGCCGGAAGCTGCGCTTACAAGCACGCTTGAAAACATATCCGTTCCGGGACGTTTTGAAGTTGTGTACAACAAAGACGGCAAGCGAGCAATTGTGGATTATGCGCATACGCCGGATGCGTTGGAGAGAACCTTAATCGCTGCACGCAAAATCTGCAAAGGAAATTTATTGCTGGTATTTGGTTGCGGCGGTGATAGAGACAAAACCAAGAGACCAAAAATGGGTGCCATAGCGGAAAAAACAACGGATAAAATCTGGCTAACCTCAGATAATCCGAGAACAGAAAATCCGGAACAAATCTTAGACGATGTAGAAAAAGGAATGGAATTAAACAAACACAAAAGGCAATCGGATCGCAGAGAAGCGATTAAAGCCGCCGCTGTTGAATTGCAAAGCGGTGATGTTTTAGTGGTAGCTGGCAAGGGGCATGAAACCTATCAAATTCTGGGAAAAGAGAAAATTCATTTCAGCGATAAAGAACAATTAATGGAGATCTTTTAATTTATGTCTTTTGAACTGGAAATGAACGTGGCAAACTTCCTGCAAATTTTTTTGCAGGAAAACCCTTCCGCTATCGCAGCGAATGTGCCGCAGAAAATTAAGATGCAAAAAGCGTGCCTAAATTTTGATTCCAGGGAAATAAAAAAAGGTGATATTTTTTGGGCATTGGTTGGAAAAAATTTTAATCCGCATAAAGGCGGGTTTATAGAAGAGGCATTTAAAAAAGGAGCGATTATGACAGTTGTGAATATGGCAGAAGTTGAGATGGAAAAAATTCCGCTTGCGCTCGCTACAGAAGATACAACCAAAGCTTTGCTGAAATTCGCCAGAGGCTACAGAAAGGGATTTCAAAACTTGAAAGTGGTTGGCATAACAGGCAGCGCAGGCAAAACCTCTACAAAAGAGATGCTCGCCGCAGTGCTTTGCAAAAGCTTCAATACGCTTGTCACAAAGGGAAACCTAAACAATCTCTTTGGCGTTCCAATGACATTGCTCGGTTTAACAGATAAGCATGAAGCTGCCGTTATAGAAATGGGAACCAGCCTGCCAGGTGAAATTCGCCAGCTCACTCAGGCTGCTGTTCCGGATGTTGCCGTTATAACAAATGTAGCTCCGGCCCATTTGGAGGGCTTGGGAGATTTGGAGGGTGTGTTCAAAGAAAAAAAATCGATAGCGGAAGGCTTTGAAAAAAAGGGACATTTGGTTATAAATGCAGACGATAAAATGCTTTCAAAAATCCGCAATTCTTCAAAGTACGATGTGATTACTTACGGCGTAAACAAGGGAATGGTTAAGCCGGATGAAATTTTATGGGAAAACGGTTGCGCTAAATTTCGCATATCGCGCACTTGGTATAAACTCTCGGTTCCTGGTATGCACAATGTGCACAATGCTCTTGCCGCTATTGCCGTTGGCGAATTGTTTAGAATACCAAAAAGCGTAATTGCTGAAGCACTTTCGGAAGTAAAAGCATATGATATGAGGATGCAGATTCTTCAAAAAAACGGAATTGCAATTATATCCGATTGCTACAATGCAAACCCGCACTCAATGAAAATGTCTTTGCAAACCCTTGCCAATATGCCATGCAAAGGCCGCAAAATCGCGGTTTTGGGCGATATGAAGGAACTCGGTTCGCATAGCAGGGAATACCACAGGGAAATAGGTTCCATATTACCGGAATTATCCGTTGATTATTTGATAGCAATAGGGAACGATGCTATGGAATATTGCATAGGGGCGGAAAAAGCCGGTTTAAAACCTGCGAAAATAAAATATTTTGAAAGCAAAGAAAATGCGATAAATGCTCTGAAATTTTTGATTCGTGAAAACGATGCGGTTTTGGTAAAGGCATCCCGTTCAATGAAACTGGAAGACGTGTGCAACAGTTTACAGGAGATGGAGGTCGCTTAAATGAATTTTGTATATGACTATTTCCATAATTTATCGGAAAGAACAAGGTTCGGCAAGTGGCAACTTATGCTGCTTCCCATTTTATTTTCCGTTATCGGAATTTATATAGGGATTAGCACTTTAGAGAGGGATTCCATTCCGTTTAAAGATTTTGCCGTTGAAAATGTGCTAACGCCGCTTGTTTTTTTCGCTGGGGGTTTTTTGTTGCCGGTCTCTATATGGCGGCGTTATGCAATTCGCTTTTCATATGGGCAGAAATTTCTTTGGAACAAGGAAGGTTTTAGCTGGGTTTTTCTTCTTCTTGTATTTGCCGTATTTTTGCAGATATTCGCCATATGGGGAGATAGTTCTTGGGATAGAATTCCGGTGAACAATGAAAATCTCAGAGGATTTTACACAGAAGCGCAGTTGCAGGGCATAGATAATAACGGCATAACGCAATTGAGGCGTCAGTTGTATATTTTTTCAAGACCATTTCAGGTTGGAGAAGTTGTAAAAATTTTTCTCATGCTCTTTATCGCGAAACTCATGACGGATATGAGAATAAAGAAGCAAATGAAACTGTGCAGGGAATTTTTCGGGTTCCCGCTTTTGGCTTTTTTATCCGTTGGATTTTTCACCGCTCTTATGCCGAATTATTCCATGATGCTTATTTATATGCTGATGGTATTTTTTATGCTCTTTCTGCAAGAGATGGATTTGAAGCCTCGCATTGTGCTGGTTACAGCTTTGGTGATTCCCATTGTTATTATATTTTCCATAGCTACTTTGGATAAGAGCAGTTCTATAGCAAAAACTCATGGCGTTAACAGAATTTGGAATTTTTTCAATGAAGAAGGCACAGGCAATGAACAGCAAAACGAGGCTTTGCAGGCCCTGGCAGACGGCGGAATTATAGGCAAGGGATTGGATAAGGGAACAATAAAGCTCCGTCTGTTCGGCGCTCGCAATGATTTTGCCTACAGTGTTTTGGGCGAAGAACTCGGAATGTGGCTAATGCTTCCGATTACGGTTGCAATGGCGGGATTTTTGTTTGCATGTTTTTGGGTTGCGGCAAATATAGAACCAATAGATAGAAATGCGGTGTTTGCTCGAAATATAGCTTGGGGCATAGCCATAATTTTCACGTTGAATATATTCTTTCATATAGGAGTTAATTTAAGATTGCTTCCGAACACGGGGCAGCCTTTGTCTTTTGTAAGTTCCGGCGGAACAAATTTGGTCATGAATTTTTTTCTTATGGGGATGCTTGTTCAAATATCCTCGCTAAACAGGAATAGAGCGGGATGAGAACGGCTTTTTTTGCATGTGGCGGCACCGGTGGGCATGTGTTCCCGGCAATTGCTGTTGCTGAAGCTATTCAAAATTTGGATAGCTCGTTCAAAATAATTTTCGCAGGCCGTGCTGCGCCGTCCATGGAAGAAAGATTGCTCTCTTCTAAATATGATTATCGGCATATTAAAGCGGTTCCTTTAGCGAGAAATAACATAAAACAAAATTTATTGCTGCCTTTTAATTTGCCCTCTTCCGTGCTCAAGGCGGCGAAATTGCTGAAAAAGGAAAAACCTGAATTTGTGGTTGCAACCGGAGGCTACGTAGCTTTGCCTGTTATGCTTGCGGCAATTTTAAAAAGAATGCCTTTTTACGCAATAGAGCCGAATGCCGTTATGGGAGTTGCAAATAAAATTTGCGCAAAATTTGCGAAGAAAGTTTATACGGCATCTAAAACTTTGGGAAATCCGGTTCGCGAAATGCCGGAGAATTTACCGGCCCCGGAAATCTTTGCGAACAGCAAAAAATTTCGTATTTTAATAACAGGGGGGAGCCAGGGCGCTCTTGGCATAAATAAAAAGATAGAGCAAATTTTGGAACGGATTTTCGGGAATGAAAATTTATCTGTTGTTTGGCAGGCCGGAGCAAGGCACGCAAATGCTCTCATTGAGAAATACAATGGCGCAAAAAATATTTTTATAACCGCTTTTTTGGATAATATTTACGCATATATGCAACATGCAGATTTAATAATTTCCCGTTCCGGAGCTTCCACCCTTGCGGAAATTCTGGCATTCGGAAAGGCTTCCATCCTTTTGCCTTATCCTTATGCAACGGCAAACCATCAGGAGCACAATGCAAGGGCTGTGGAAAAAGACGGCGCAGCTCTTGTTGAATTGGATTTTGAAGCAAATACCCTTTGGGAAAAAATAACGGGTTTAATGAATGATAGGGAAAAACTTACGGCTCTGTCTAAAAAGGCCGGCGAACTCGGCGAATTGAATCGCAGAGCCGCTAACGATATTGCGAGGGACATATGCTCGATTTAGGAAGGCTTATACCGAACAATCGCATTCACAGAACCTATTTCATAGGGATAGGCGGGGCCGGTATGAGCGGTATTGCGGAACTTTTGCATCACAACGGATTTGAGGTTAGCGGAAGCGATATGCAAGAGAGCGCTCAGACCGATTATCTTCAAAATCTCGGCATTAAAATTTTTATAGGCCATGAGGCGGAAAATGTTTCCAATGCCGAACTTGTGGTTTATTCCTCCGCCGTTAATATGGACAATCCGGAAATGCAGCGGGCAAAGGAATTGGGAATTCCTTTTATTCGCAGAGCAGAAATGCTCGGTGAGCTTATGCGGCTGAAATATACTTTGGCTATAGCGGGAACGCATGGAAAATCTAGCACAACATCTTTGGTAGGTTCAATTCTGGAAATTGCGGGCGAAGATCCTACAGTTATAGTCGGTGGCATTGTGCAGGGCAAGGGTTCCGGAGCAACCATAGGAAAGGGTTCTTATCTGGTTGCCGAATCCGATGAATTTGACCATAGCTTTTTGCAAATGATGCCGAGTTCGGCGATAATAACCAATATAGACGCAGATCATCTGGACACTTACAAGGATTTGGATGATATAAAAAATGCTTTTGTTGAATTTGCAAACAAGGTTCCTTTTTACGGGCAGGTGGTTTTGTGTTTGGATGATATCGGTTGCCAGAGTGTTTTGTCAAGATTGACCAAACCGGTGATTACCTATGGTTTTAGCCCGCAAGCTGCTTATAGCGTCAAAAATTGTCGCTATATGGAAAACGGTTCGGAATTCACCGTTTATCGCAGGGGTGAATTGCTCGGCGAATTTTCAATTCGCCTTTTGGGCAGGCACAATATTCAAAATGCGGTCGGCGCTCTTGCTCTTGCAACGGAGGAATCCATTCCGGTGGAAATTTCCAAAAAAGCTCTTGCGGCATTTGCCGGTGTTAAAAGAAGAATGGAATTTAAAGGAAAAGCGAGAGGTGCGCTGGTATTTGACGATTACGCTCACCACCCGACCGAAGTTGCTGCAAGCCTTTCCGCATTAAGGGAATCTTTCCCCGATAAACGCATTATTGTAGCGTTCCAGCCTCATTTGTATTCCCGTACCAGAGACCATGCAGAGGAATTCGGGACCGTTTTCGGCAATAGCGATATTCTTTTGATATGCGATATTTACGGAGCCAGAGAAAACCCAATAGAAGGCGTTTCCGGAAAACTGATTTTTGATTTTGCTCATGCAAGAGGGCATAGAAATGCGCATTTTATGGGCGCAAAGGAAAATGTTTTGGAATTTTTAGCTAATGAAATTAAGGATGGAGATTTGGTAGTGACAATGGGCGCAGGGAACATAACTTTGCTTTCCGCAAAAATTCTGGAGATAACATAATGCTGGGATATCACAAAAGAAAAACGGATGAAGCTATTGAGAGCTGGATTTCAGAAAGAAAAACAGGTGCCAAAACCTATTTGTCAAGAAACAAAAAACGTATTGCAAGCCTATGTATTTTAGCAGTGCTTTGCGTTGCGGCTTTTGTATATGTTATTCCAAGCGTAAACTCAGGGCTGTTTATGCCTATAGAAATAACGCCGAGAAGTTTAAACAGGCTCTCCGAAGATGCGTTTAGAAATATAATAGGCTACGGCTACGAAGATAAAATTTACATAAAAGACACGGCTGAAATTCGCACTCGCCTGGAAAATGACAGCATGATTTTCGGAAATGTACGGTTCTCTGTCAAATTGATTCCTTATGAACTTGAAGTGTATTTTAAAGAAGCAGGTTCGCTTTTTGCGCTTATGCCGCAAAGTTCGGGTTCTAAGCCTATTATATATTCGGATAAAGGAAAAATTTATTCATATAGCGCAAATGTCGCTGATTTGCCGGTGGTTGATGCAAAAAATCAAGACGATATATCTTTGGCAACCGATTTTCTGCTCAATATGAGAAAAAATGATGTTTTGCTTTATTCCAGGATTTCTCAGTTAATTCCAAGCAATGCGGAAAGGCAAATAACAGTGTTTTTTAATGACGTGGATTTCAAAACAAAATTTTCCTTGGAAAGCGATTATTGGAAAACCGCTTTTAAGCATTATAGGCAATTAACAAGAAATATGCGGGCTTTGAATATAGATTCCATAGCTGTTTTGGACCTTCGTTTCAAACAGTTGGCGTACACAATTAAAAAGGAAGAGAGGTTATAATATGAGCGCAAAAAGGGCAAAGCTTAATTTGGACTTTGGACACAGCGGAATTTACATGAATTTCGCAAAGGCAAACGATATTCAGCCGCGCAATGGCGTGGAGAGCGATTGGGACATTGGAGCGCTGAGTTTCAACACCAAAGAGTTTGAAGATTTTCCGGGAATTTCGCAAAACAAGGTTGACGATGCCCTCATTAAAACCATAGCGGGAATATTCAACAACACTACAAGCGAATGGCAAAAGGAAACCGGCTATGATTTTGACCCTGTAATGGAGATCACCCTTTCTGCGGCTTTTTTTGATGTTCTATCTTTTCCTTACAGCCTTAAGTTTTTGGAATCAAAGAATATTACGGAAAATGATATGAAAAAAATAGAAGAATGCAAACTCTCGGAAAAGATGTTTCAAATTCCGATTCCCGATGAGAAAATAAAATCCCTCACAAGCCCTTATTTTACAATTTTAACCGAAAAAAATTCGATTTTAAGACTCATGGACCCCATAGGCAGAAAAACCGGAAATCTCGGTTTTAACGCCTATTTTATAACCAAGCATCCCATGCTTTCAAGGCTTTTGGAAGTTATGAAAGAAGATGGCGAAAAGATAAATGTGTTTTTAGCTTGCGAAAAAGAATTCGCTGCGCTTGCAAATAAAAAAGAGAAAGAAGGCAAAACCGCATTGGTTCATATCACGGACTTTATGTCTGAATTTTCCATATGGGATAATTCGGAGCTTAGATATTTGAATAAAAAAGAAACCGGTTTTAGAGAGCTTAAAGAAGCCATTTGGCGTTTATGTCTTTGCTACCACAGAAATCCCGGATTAACGGAGCAGGATTTTGAACTCACTCAAAGAGTCGAATATATGCAAAGATTTTACAATATGGTGATGAATGCCGAAATTTCCGATGATTCAAAAGATCTTTTATCGTCAGATGATTGTTCCGGTTTGCTTGAATATGTATCCTGTATTTTGGAAAATGAGACCAAAGAAAGCATTAAATACAGCAGGCTCAATTTGCCGGGCAAAAACGGAAGCAAAACCGGACTCACAATTAGCAATCATGTTTTGTGCTATTTTGCCAGAGAGGCTCTCCGCCGTTTGTTGCTCGACATAAAGCAAACTATTTGCAATGATGATTTTTGCCAACCCGAATCCATAGTTTTGGAATGCCCATTGCCGTTAAAAGGTTTAGAAAAACTGGCTAATGAAGTTTTTGAAATTCCTGTGCGAAGGGCACTTGTGAAGTGGGACGGCGAAATAAGGGGCGATATGTCTTCTGCCGGAGTTGGAGCTTTGCAGAGCCTGATAGCCAGTAATGTTGTGGATAAGAAGAAGACTTCGAAATTGCCGTCTTTTTTCGGAAAGATATTCAGAGCTTCATAAAATTTCTATTTTTACCCGACCCGGAGGTTTTAAATGCCAGTAGACTTGAACAAAATTTTACAAACCATACGCCGCGATGCCGGATTTGCAAGCGACATTTCGGAAACTCCGGGAGACCGGCAGTATGAACCTTTAATACAAATGGAAGCTTATGAAGAAGAAAAACACGAACCTTTAGTAGAGAGTGCCGGCGAGACTTACGGGCGGCCTATATCCGTGTGCTTTGCCGGAGTTGGAACCTGCGGCGTAAATATTTTGATGAGTTTGAAATCGCAAAATGCAAAAAACGAAATGGTGGATTTTGTCGGCATAAACACAGACGGCGGTTCAATAAAGGAACTTGAAAAAAACGGTTTTAAGAACAATATAGCGTTGAGCGAGGATTCCTCTTATCTAGGCGCAGGCGGAGATTTGAAAGCGGCCAAAGAATTGGGCGATAAATACTACGACCAGTTCAAAAAACTCTTTAAAAGCGTGGATTTGGCACTGGTTGTAACGGGCATGGGCGGTGGTACCGGCACGGGGGTTGCGCCCCTGGTTGCAAAGGCGGCAAAAGAAGTTCAAGGCAAAAAAAAGAATGCGCTCACCATAGGCGTTGCCACAATGCCGTCCGGGATAGAAGCCGACAGACGTGAGATGGCAAAGGATGGCATGGAAGAGCTTAAGAAAAACGTAGATGCTCTTGTTGTTATAGACATGATAAATATACTGGATGTTTTAGACCAAGAAAATGCTTCCGTAGATCAGGCAGATGACTTGATAGATTCCCGTTTTCATATAGTGCTGCAATCCATAATGGATACCGTGACAAAGTACACAAAGAGAAATATAGATTTTGCCGATATTTGCTCAACTCTCAGGGATTGCGGCGAAGCCATTATCACAACGGTTGAAGCCCCCGCTGCAAATGCGGAAGAGATAAAAAAAGAACTCGCCAGAGCGTTGAACGATAAACTGCTCGTAAATCATTCCGGTAAAATTGCTTCCAGATTGATGGTGTATCAGTTTTACGAACAGGGATACTCCGAAAGAACCCATTACGAGGTTATAAGTGAAGTCCAAAAACTTTTTAATTGGACAAAAAAAGACGGATATTATAGTTGTGTTCTGGAAAACGATCCTGAAAATACGATAAAGAAGTTTTTAAAAATAGGCAATGGTTCCGGTGAGGAATACAAGGGGAAAACAAAGGTGATAGTTATGGCCGGCGGTTTTGTGGATAAATCTGCGGTTTCCATTCCTGTTGCCGCTACCGCTTCCGTCCCCGTTGTTGCTACTGCTTCCATTCCCGCAGCCGCTACCGCTTCCGTTCCCATTGCCACTAGCACTACCGCAGCTGTAGCCGCAGCCTCAGGTACCAGGGTTCTTCCCGTGCAACCTAAAATTCCGGAAACGCCAAAAGAAACTTCTATTGAAGATTTATTTAAAAAAGGATTTTCACTATGATGGGAAAAGTTCTTTATCTTTATAACACCGCAAGCCGTACAAAAGAGATTTTCACTCTGCCGCAGGATGTTCCCGAAGTTAGAATGTATGCTTGCGGACCAACTGTTTATCACTACGCTCATATAGGCAACCTGCGCACCTATCTATTTGAAGATTTGCTTCGCAGAAGCCTTGAATACTTTGGCTTTAAAGTTCGCCACGTGATAAACATAACGGACGTAGGCCACCTTACCAGCGATCAAGACGAGGGCGAAGACAAAATGGAAGTCGGCGCAGAGCGTACGGGCAAGAGCGTTTGGGAAATAGCGGATTTTTACACGGAAAAATTCAAAGAAGATTTGAGGCTTTTAAACATATTGCCGCCGACTATTTGGTGCAAAGCGACAGGCCACATAAAAGAGCAAATTGATCTGATAAAAAAATTGGAAGAAAAAGGCTACACTTATCGCACTGGAGATGGGATTTATTTTGATTCGCTGAAATTCCCCCAATACGCGGATTTTGCTCGCTTAGACATTGCCGGTTTAAAAAGCGGAGCACGCATAGACCTAGGTGAGAAAAAATTCGCAACGGATTTTGCCCTATGGAAATTCAGCCCGACTGACCGTAAAAGAGCAATGGAATGGGATAGCCCTTGGGGTGTTGGTTTCCCCGGTTGGCATATAGAATGCTCCGCTATGTCAATGGCGCATCTCGGCGAAACCATAGACATTCATTGCGGCGGCACAGACCACATTCGAGTTCATCATACAAACGAAATAGCTCAAAGCGAGTGCGCTACGGAAAAGCAATTTTCCAGATTTTGGATGCACGGCGAATTTTTGAGGGACAATTCCGAAAAGATGAGCAAAAGCACCGGAGATTTTTTAACCCTTGAACTTTTAACGGAAAAAGGATTTGATCCTATTGCCTACAGGCTTTTTTCCTTAACAAGCCACTATCGCAATTATTTGAATTTTAGTTGGGATGCAATGGAAAATGCTCGGATATCGCTGAACTCTTTGCGAAAAAAAACGGAACGTTTTATTGGAATGAGCGGGGAAGTGAAGAGCGTTGATGCCCGTGAATGGAGTTCTAAATTCAGGGAATACATAGGAGACGATTTAAATTCCTCTGGTGCCTTAGGTGTTTTGAATTTAATGCTCGGAGATTTATCTTTGGACGATAGCGAAAAAGCCGCTCTTATAAATGAGTTTGATAGCGTTCTTGGGCTTTGCTTGCTTAAAAAGACAGAGAAGTTAAAACGTTCTGCGGAAGATATTGCAGAGGTAGAGGCTCTGATAAAAGAGCGGAATACCGCACGCTTCGCTAAAGACTTTGCGGAGAGCGATCGCTTGCGAGATGTGTTGCTCGATCTTGGAGTTATTATCAAAGACAGCAAAAACGACACTGTCTGGGAATGGAAATGATAGAGAGATTAAGGGGAATTTTGGTTCAAAAAACTCCGCTTCTTGCTGTGATTGAGTGCGGGGGGGTCGGGTATGGCGTTAATGTAAGCGCACGCACCGGCGAGATGCTGCCAAGCGAAAATACGGAAGTAAGCTTGTTGACTCATTTAATTGTGCGGGAAGATTCTCTAACCCTTTACGGATTTTCTGATGTTCAGGAAAAAGAACTTTTTTTGAACATGATAGAGGTAAACGGTATTGGCCCGAAGATGGCGCAGAGAATTTTAAGTTCTGTTTCGCCCAACGATTTTCTTTCTTTGATTGCAACGGAGAATTCCGCCGGTCTTTCCAAAATAAAAGGAATAGGCAAAAAAACATCCGAAATGCTTGTGCTCGCTTTAAAGGATAAAGCCCTTTCCATTTCCGCAACCGCAGGCGGAAATTCTTCCTTGGCCTTGCCTTTAGCCGAACAAGAAGCGGTGCTCGCTTTGCATACCCTTGGGGTAAAAGACCCGGGCGCAAGAAAAGCCGTGGAAAAAGCCGCAGAAACTTTAGGCCGCAGCGCCGACTCCGGCAAGCTTATTGCCGAAGCGTTGAGGCATTTGTGATGTAAATCACAACCCGCCCTTCATCGCGTTTTTCAATCTGGCCATAACGTCGCTTCTTTTTACAGCCGCTGCTGCCGGTTTTTTAGGGATGTTTTGCATGGGCTTTTGTCCCTTGCCGGAGAAACGCGCCTTTAAGTCTGCGAGGGTTGCCGTTTTTGGCGGCACTTTTTGAGGAATGCCTTTGCTGCCGCCGACTTTGCGCTCGCTTTCCTGTTTCATGGAAAGCGATATGCGTTTGTTCGGAGCATCAACGGACACAACTCTCACCTTAACAACGTCGCCAAGGGTCAAAAATGTCTTTGCATCCTTCACAAAATTTTCGCTCATTTCGGAAATATGCAGCAAGCCGTCTTGATGAACTCCAATATCCACAAAAGCACCGAAGTTCGTGACATTGCTTACAACACCCTCCAGCCAACTGCCCGTCACCAAATCCTGCATCGTTTTGATTTTCGGATTGAATTTGGCATATTGAAATTCCTTGCGAGGGTCGCGGCCGGGTTTTTCCAATTCCGCCAAAATGTCTTCAACGGTATTTTTTCCTACCCCGTTTTCCGTATCTATAAAATCGCTTACCGAAAGGGAATGTAAAACACTTGCATTGCCTATAAGCTCATTTAAGGGAGAACCGGCTTTTTCGGCAATCTTCTCGACCAAGCCGTAATTTTCCGGATGAACTGCGCTGTTGTCTAAAGGATTTTGCGCCTCATGAATGCGCAAAAATCCGGCAGCCTGCTCAAAAGCTTTTTGCCCGAAACCCTTAATATCTTTTAACGACTCACGGCTTGCAAATGTTCCGTGTTCGTCTCTATGCTTAACAATGCTCTCGGCCAAATTTTTATTAACTCCGGAAACATATCCAAGCAAAGCGGTACTTGCGCTGTTCACATCCACGCCAACTCTGTTCACGCAACTTTCCACAACTTCGTCCAGCCGCTTTTGGAGTTCTTTTTGATTCACGTCGTGCTGATACTGCCCAACACCAATAGCTTTCGCTTCCACCTTCACCAGTTCCGCTAAAGGATCTTGCAGGCGGCGGCCTATGGAAATTGCGCCTCTTGTGGTCACATCTTCTTTCGGAAATTCCTTGATTGCCAATTCGCTTGCGCTGTAAACGGATGCGCCGGATTCATTTACAATAACGCCAAAGGGCTGCTCTCCTCTCTTGTTCCTCAATTTGGCGGAAATTTCCTTTATAAAATCATCGGTTTCGCGGCTTGCAGTGCCGTTGCCTATGGAAATCAAATCCACATCGTATTTTTCAACGAGTTCCGAAAGAAATGATGCTGCTTTTGAAACCTCTCTCTGCGGTTCCAACGGATATATTACACCGTGATCCAGGAACTTGCCATTGGGGTCCAAAACAGCTACCTTTATTCCGCTCTTAAAGCCGGGATCCAAAGCCAAAACAGACTTGTGCCCCGCAGGCGGAGCGAGCAAAATATCCGACAAATTTTTTGTGAAAACCTTAAAGGCTTCTTTCTCTGCGGCTTCTTTCAACAAAAGCCTGACCTCGCTTTCCAAGCTCGGTTTCAGCAAACGTTCCCAAGAGTCTCTGCACATAGCTTCCAAGTGCGGTTTCCAAACCCCATCTCTTTTTATCACTTTTTCGCAAAGATAACCTATCAGAGCTTCGTCCGCAACCTCTATGGACAAACGCAGAACCTTTTCTTTTTCGCCGCGCCGCATCGCAAGCATTCTGTGGCTGGGTATTGCGCCCAGAGGCTCCGAAAAATCGTAGTAGTTTTTGAATTTGCTCTCTTTGCCCTCAAACTCTTTTTTAACCTTGGAAACCATTTTACCCTGTTTCTCAATTTGAGTGCGCAGATACTGGCGAAATTCGGTATTGTCCGCAACATCTTCCGCCAAAATATCCAAAGCAAACTTAATTGCGGCTGCAGGGTCGGCAACTCCTTTTTCTTCCGAGAGAAATGGCATAGCGATTATTTCTGCGGAATTGGATGTTTCTTCCTGTTCCCATATAATTTTCGCAAGCGGTTCCATGCCCTTATCTTTTGCGATTGTAGCACGTGTGCTGCGTTTGGGTTTGTACGGAGCGTAAATATCTTCCAACAGGTTTTTATCGCGGCAAGCATCAATCTGAGCCTTTAGCTCAGGGGTTAGCTTGCCAAGCTCTTCAATGGTTTTCAAAACCGTTTCTTTGCGCTCGGAAAGTTCCGTCAAGGATTCCTTTCTGTGCTGGATATCGCGCAACTGGGTTTCGTCCAGATTATCGGTTTGGTCTTTGCGATAGCGTGCTATAAACGGCACGGTGCCGCCATCTTCCATTAACTTCAACGCCACCTTAACGCGTTGCTCTTCGATTTTCAATTCTTCGGCTATTATGCTTGATAATACCATGATACCTTTCCTTTTATTCTGGAGAGAAATATAGAAAATTTTTCGAATAAAGTCAAATTTTCTACATTACCTCAATGCCTCTCTCTATTAAAGCAGAAAAAATCTGCACCGGTTTTTGCGTGTTTTTTCTGATTTTGGGCGAAATTTCCAGAATACTCCTTTACTCTAAGGGGCAAGATTTGTGGCTGGAAGAAGCTATGTTTTGGGAAATATTCAAACCTTTGATAGGAGGCTTTAGCGTTTCCGAATTGGCTTTGAGATTTTTGCCCCTGCTTGCGGGAATAGCAACGCTTTTATTTGCATATATTTTTGCCAAACGTGAATTTGGAATTAGATTCGCCTGCGTTTTTTTATTCTTGCTCGTCTGTTCGGATCCTTTGCTGTTCTATTCCGTCAATTTTTCCCTGTACGGCATAGAGGCTTTTCTCATTGCTCTGAGCTTGTGCATTTGGTCTTACAGCAAAAAACACAATATAACTTTGGTTTTGCTAATATCTCTAGTGAGTATTTTTTGCATAATTTGCAATTTTAACAAAAATGACGGCGGTTACTGGTTTAATATCGGAGCATCTAAGGGGCTTGTGCACGGGTTAATGATATTTTTTATTTGGTTCAAGGATTTTTTCGTTCAAATGCTCGGGAGGCATTTCATAGATTTTCACTATTTTGTCTTTGGTCCCTTTGTTTGGTTAAACGCCTCGCTTTTTATTTTGCCCCTTATTTTTGGGAGCATTTTTTTATACAGGGAAAAGAAGTATTTGCTGATATCCGTTTTTGTCCCGGTTTTTATTTTGGTTCTGCTTTATTTCTTTAAGGTAGCGCCGCTGGGAATGCCATACAGCGATTTTATGCGTTCTATGCGAAATTGGTCGCAGATGCAGGTAATCGGCTCAAAATACCTGGTTTTCATTATGCCATTGATTTTTATTCCGGTGGCGTTTTGCATTCACAAAATTCTTTTAAGAGTAGGGACAAAAACTTTAATAGCTGTTCTTTCGGTTTTTGCGCTTCTCGCTATTTCAAGCAATTCCATTAGGGTGCATAAAGGGCTAGGTTCGCCGCAAAGCACGGAAATTTTACAGTTGATCAACGAAAATGCAACCGTAAAAAGCCTAATTTACGCAGACTCCGCTTCCCGCCCGATTTTCGAGTATTACATGAGCAAAAGCCCTTTAAAAGACAATCCGAATTTGAATTATTTTTACGTAAAAAAAGATGGTTATATGTATTTAAACAATGATATTTTCATAGGAAAATACAAAGGCAATACGGAAGGGCTTTTTGATGTGATGAAAAATTTCAAAGCCGAAAACGGATTTTTCTTCTTCACTTTCGGTAGTTCTCATTCCCTTATGGAATCAAATAGGCTTATCGCATATACCCAAAGAAACTATAACGGAAAAAGCAGGGGATTTCAAAGCAAATATGCCGGAGCAACGTTGGTGAAGTTTTAGCTACACGTCCAGCTTATCCAAAACCTTGTACGCATTCTCCTCAATAAATCTGCGGCGGGGTTCAACTTCGTCGCCCATCAGCATCGAGAAAATCTGGTCTGCCTTTATAGCATCTTCTACGCAGCATTGCTTTAAAACCCTGGTTTCAGGCATCATTGTGGTGCTTGCGAGTTGGTCTGGGTTCATCTCTCCAAGGCCTTTATAGCGTTGCAAATCCGCTTTTTTTCCGCTTTCCTTTATGGAACGCATCGCCTCTTCCTTGTCTTCATCGGAAAAATGATAGCTTTCCTGCTTGCCTACCTTTATGCGGTAAAGCGGCGGGGTTGCCAAATAAACATAGCCGCCGTCAACCAGCGGGCGCATATAGCGGTAAAAAAAGGTTAAAAGCAGGGTTTGAATATGAGAACCGTCAACATCGGCATCGGTCATTATTATTATTTTGTGGTAGCGCAGTTTTTCCAGTTTAAAATCATCTCTTATTCCGGTGCCAATTGATTGGATCATCGTTTTTATTTCATCATTGCTGAAAATTTGAACATCGTTCGCTTTTTCAACATTCAAAATTTTTCCCTTGAGCGCAAGTATGGCCTGGAACTCCCTTGTGCGTCCCTGCTTTGCCGAGCCGCCTGCGGAATCACCCTCAACCAAAAAGAGTTCGCATCTCTCCGGGTCTCTGCTTGAGCAATCCGAGAGTTTGCCGGGCAATCCGCCTCCTTCCAAAATTCCCTTTCTGCTCACCGCCGCCTTTGCCTTGTGCGCAGCCACCCTGCCCTCTGCGGTGTTGTAAACCTTTTCGGCTATGGTCTTTGTTATCCCGGGATTTTCCGCAAAATACTCATCAAGAGTTTTGAACACGGCAACTTCCACACCGCTCTTCGCCTCGGAATTTCCCAGTTTTCTTTTGGTTTGCCCTTCAAATTGCGGCTGAGGAATTTTAATAGCGATAATTGCGGTCAAACCTTCCAAAACATCTGCTCCGGTGATTTCAACATCTTTTTTGAGTTTTGAAATTTTCCCGGTAGCATGTTTTATCAATATTCTTGTTAAGCCGGTTTTAAAACCGGTTACATGAGTTCCGCCATCGTAGGTGTTCACATTGTTTACAAAACTGAAGAGGTTATCCTGATAGCTTTCCGTGTAGCGAAGCGCTATTTCCAGCGGATAAGCCCCCGCCGTTGTTGAAATAACTATGGGTTTCTCAAAAAGAGCTTTTCTATTCTGGTCTATGTATTCAATAAAAGAACCCAAACCGCCGGGGTAGCAAAATTCCTCTTTTTTAAGAGGCTCGCCTTCCGGTTCCTGCGCTATTGTGCGTTCGTCAATGACGGTTAATGTTAAGCCCTTGTTCAAAAATGCGAATTCCCTTGCTCTTGTTGCGATTGTTTCATAGTTGAATTCGGTTTCCGTGAAAATGCTTGAATCGGGGTAAAATTCAATGGTTGTTCCGTGGGCATCTGCCGGAGCTGTGCCTACTTCGTATTGAGGCGCAACCGGATTTCCCTTTGCAAATTCCTGACGGATTATTTTTCCGCCCCTTGTGACCGTAGCTATTAGTTTTGTGCTCAAAGCATTTACGCAACTGACTCCCACGCCGTGCAAGCCTGCGGAAACCTTGTAGGAATTACCGTCGAATTTGCCTCCGGCATGTAATTTAGTCATCACAACCTGAAGGGTTCCAACTTTTTCTTTCGGGTGAATATCTGTTGGAATGCCGCGTCCGTTATCCACAACCTTTATGCCGTTATTAGGCATTATAGAAATTTCTATTCTATCGCAATATCCTGCCAAAGCCTCATCTACAGAGTTGTCCACAACTTCCCAAACCAAGTGGTGAAGCCCTTTGCTATCCGTGCTGCCTATATACATGGCCGGGCGCACCCGAACCGCTTCTAAACCTTCCAAAACAGTGATATTTGAACCGCTGTAATTATTTTCCAAATTTTCCATAGGGGGTAATGTAGAAATTTCCTAACAATGCCTTGACAAGCCCGCAAAAAATTTCTACATTTACACCCATGATTCAGTATAACGTCCCCAATGTGCTAGAAGGAGCCTACGGTGCAGGCCCTGCCTAGCACTTTTTTACAAAAAAATGACATAAAAATTAACATTCGTCAAAAAAATACTATATTAGACGCACCCATTTTTTCCACACATAAAACCAGAATTTTCCCCTTCAACCAAAGGAGTTCATTATGAACAAGACAGCAAACAGGGCAAGGCACGCCTTGCCCCTACTTCACATCCTCATTCTCCTCTTCATCGGGGGTATCGGGGTTCATACACTCACCTCCTGCTCAGACAGCAAGGACGATGACGACCCACCATCAGGCACGAGTTCTTCCTCGTCTGTCAGCGGCAGCCATTTTAACCCCAGCATACAGTATGGTTCATTTACCGATAGCCGAGACAATAAAAGTTATAAAAAAGTGACAATAGGCGGCAAAACCTGGATGGCAGAGAATTTGAATTACGATGTGCCAAATAATACCACTGATGTATGCCATAGTAATAACTCTTCCAATTGTGCCACTTACGGTCGTTTGTACAATTGGTCTACGGCAATGGGTATAGATGCAAGTTACAATGATTCCTATTGGAGTGGAAGCGATGTAAAGCATCAGGGCATTTGCCCCGATGATTGGTATTTGCCCAGCGATGCGGACTGGGATGCGTTAATGACAGCCGTTAGCGGTTCAAGTACTGCGGGAACTAAATTGAAGGCAAGAACAGGCTGGTACAGTAATAGTGGTACGGACGATTACGGGTTTTCGGCCCTGCCGGGCGGCGGCGGCAACTCTGATGGCAATTTCGTCGGTGCCGGCGGCTACGGCTACTGGTGGAGTGCCGCGGAGCTCAATAGCGACTACGCCTACGGCCGGTACATGTACTACGACTACGAGTACGCCAACTGGTACTACTACGATAAGGACTACTTGTTTTCTGTTCGTTGTCTTCAGGACTAAGCACGGAGTGCCGCCGCTAGCCTTGGCAAGCGGCGAAACTTGGGGCAGTGAGCGTTTATTTGTGTCTTAGCGATGGAGCGTAGATGGGAGATTTTTTCCTGTTTTCCGCATGTTTTGTTTTTTATAAACATACCCCTTATAAAATAAGGGTTCGTAGGCGTTTTTTTTGAAAATCGGGTGTCCCAATGCGGAAAACAGGATAGCCGCTGCCGGTTAATCGTTTACTATATTGATTTTCGGTTTAAGCTCAGGAGAAAAAATATGGCTAGGTTTACTGAGGAAAAAATTCGGCAAACACTTGAATTTGCTTATGAAAAAGCAATTACAGGTTTTCCCGGCATAGATTCTGCGATGGAATTGGCAGAATTCTATAAAAATAAATATCAGGGCGATAAATTAAAACAAGCTAATGCTTTAATTCGCTGGCAAGTTGCCAAGAGCGCGACATCAGGCTTTGTTACCGGTTTGTTCGGGTTAACGGCTATTCCGCTTACTTTGCCGGCTAATTTGGCAAGCGTTCTGTTTTTTCAAGTACGAATGGTAGTTGCCATTGCCATTATAGGAGGCTACGATCCAAAAGATGAGAAAATCAGAGCAACATCGCTAACTTGCCTTATTGACGAAAATATGAGATTTTTTTTAAAAGAAATCGGGATTAAAATTTTAAAGCAAATTACATTAAAAGATGTCGCTAAACAGCTTTCCGGCGGCACAGTGATTAGAATCACCCATATAATCGGTCTTAGATTGCTCGCTAAATTCGGTTCAAAAGGGGCTGCGAATTTAACGAAAATGGTTCCGTTAATCGGTGGTGTTATCGGAGGCACGGTGGACGCCGTTTGGACAAGAAAAACAGGACAAAACGCAAAGTCGTGGTTTATTGATAATTTTCTACCTTCCCCCCATGCAACATTTCACCAAAATGCAGGGTGCGGGCAATGATTATGTTTATATCGATTGCAGAAAAAATATCCCTGAAAATCCGGGCTGCCTAGCCCAAAGAGTTTCCGATAGGCATTTTGGCATTGGCTCGGATGGGCTTGTGCTCATTTTGCCGCCTTTAAATTCGGAAAACCACGCTAGAATGCAGATGTTCAATTCGGATGGCTCCGAAGCGGAAATGTGCGGAAATGCTATTCGCTGTGTGGCGCGTTTTGTGCGTGAAAGGTGGAATTTAACGGTGCAGCCGCTGAAAATAGAGACAAAGACGGGTGTAAAAATTATAGAGACAAAGAACGGCGAAAACGGATTTTTGGCTTCGGTTGATATGGGAGAGCCTATTTTGGAAGGCGAGGCAACGCTTAACGGCAGAGAATTTATAAAGGTCTCAATGGGAAACCCCCACGCCGTTACCTTTGTCGATTCGGTTGCAGATGCTCCCGTGTTAACGGAAGGGCCGATTTTAGAGGTGGATAAGGAGTTTCCCAAAAAATCGAATATTGAATTCGCGGAATTTATTGATGCAAAACGCATTAAAATGCGTGTTTGGGAACGTGGCACCGGCGAAACTCTTGCCTGCGGAACTGGAGCCTGCGCTGCAGCCGTTGCCGCCATGCTGAAAAAAAATGCCGAACGCATTTTAACCGTGGAACTTTTAGGCGGCAGCTTAACTATTGAGTGGAACAGAGAAACTAACCACGTGATCATGATAGGCCCCGCAGAATTTGTGTTTGAGGGGGAGTTTTAAGAAGGAGTTTTTTTCTACATTACTCCAATGCCCTATAATGTCCAAGACCTGCTCACCCAAATGGTGAAAATGGAATGCTCGGATTTGCATTTCACGGTTGGCGTTCCGCCTCTAGTTCGCTTGCATGGCAGATTGCAGCCGCTTGGCGAAGAAAAATTAGCTCCGCAAGATACTATGCGAATGGCTTACAGCCTTATGAACGAAGTCCAACGCAAGTCTTTTGAGCAAAACAAGGAATGCGACTTTTCATTCGGCATAGCCAATCTCGCCAGATTCCGTGCCAATGCTTATCTGCAAAGAGGTTGCGTGGGTCTTGCGCTCCGTATAATTCCCATTCGCATTAGAACCTTTGAAGAACTTGGGCTGCCAAAGGTCATGGCAGATTTCACAAAACGCCCATCCGGCTTGGTTCTTGTGACAGGAGCCACAGGAAGCGGCAAATCAACAACTCTGGCCGCCATGATAGATAAAGTGAACAAGGAACGGCATGAGCATATTATCACAATAGAAGATCCTATAGAATTTCTGCATACCCATCAAAACTGCATGGTGAATCAGCGCGAAGTGGGCAATGATACCGCCAGCTTTGCCCAAGCGCTTAAAATGGCGCTCCGCCAAGATCCCGACGTTGTGCTTATAGGCGAAATGCGCGATACAGAGACAATGCGTGCCGCTTTGACCATTTCGGAAACCGGGCATTTGGCCTTTGCTACTTTGCACACAAATTCAACCGTTCAAACCATAAACCGCATAATAGACGCATTCCCCAAGGGCGAGCAGCAGACCATCAGAACACAGCTCTCATTTGTGCTCCAAGGCGTTATTTGCCAAACCCTTGTACCCAAGCTAGGGGGTGGCCGAGTTATGGCTTACGAAATAATGAATGTTTTGCCCTCAATTCGCGCCTTGATAAGAGACGATAAAGTTCACCAAATAGAATCCATAATTGAAATCAGCCAAAAATTCGGCATGAACACCATGAACATGAAGCTTGCGGATTTAGTTATAGCTAGGCAAATTGATAGGCTAGTTGCCATGGGAAAGTCGTCGAATCCGGAGAATTTGGAAAAATTATTGATCGAGAGGGAATTAAGGAAAGGGGGTTCTGCGTAAATGCCTATTTACCGATATAAAGCCGTTTCCACCACAGGTCAGAATTTTGATGGGCAATTGGAAGCGAGAGATATTGAAGAAGCCCGCGGTATGCTTATCCGCAGGCACTTGACCATCCAAAGCATAAAGAAGAAGCCCGCCGAAATAAAACTGCCGGCCTTGGGCACCGGAATAAAATCAAAGGAAATTGCCAGATTTACAAGACAATTTTCCGCCATGAGCAATGCCGGCTTGCCTATAATTCAATCGCTTACCATTTTGGAAGAACAAGCTACAAATCCATCGCTCAAAAGCGTTATACACAAAGTTACGCAATCCATCAATGGCGGTTCTTCTCTTGCGGATGCCCTGACTTTGCACCCGAAGGTATTTGACAAGCTTTATGTTCATATGGTTGCGGCCGGCGAAGCCGGCGGTATTCTGGATGGAATTTTGTTAAGGCTTGCCGAATACCAAGAAGCTACTGAAAGACTGAAAAGAAAAGTTAAAAAAGCCATGACATACCCCGCTATGGTAGCCATAGTCGCCTTTATTGTTGTGATAATAATGCTCACTTTTGTTATTCCGCAATTCACCTCCATATTCGGCGATGCAGGCATCGCTTTGCCTTGGCCCACAAGGCTTGTCATGGGTCTGTCGGATGTTGTTAGAGAGAAATTTTTGATATGGTTCCTCTGTATAATTGCGTCTATAGTTACGATTAGATATTTGCTCAATGTTCCGAAATTTCGATTGGCTTTTGACGGTGCCATGCTTAAAGCCCCGCTTTTTGGCGATTTGCTGACCAAATCGACCATCGCTCGCTTTTCACGTACGCTTGGCACTCTCTTAAATGCGGGTGTTGCAATTACGGACTCTTTAACCGTAACCGCAAAAACGGCCGGCAATACCAAGGTTGAAAAATCCATAATGTACATTCAGCGTTCAATACAGGGCGGAAAACCCATAGCAGAGCCAATGACCGAAACAAAAATTTTCCCGCCAATGGTAATTCAAATGACTGCGGTAGGCGAAAGAACAGGCGGTCTCGGCAATATGCTGATAAAGGTTGCTGATTTTTTTGATGAAGAAGTTGATGCGGCTGTTGATACTTTAACCTCCATGATAGAACCATTAATAATTGTATTCCTAGGCGGATTCATAGGCTTTATATTGGTTGCAATGTATATGCCGATGTTCAGCTTAGGCGATGCTGTACAATAAGAGGTTGCTTTGGATTATATTTCTCCAATAGGAGTTTTACGCATAGAGGCTTCCGAAAAGGGCCTCCGCGCAATAAGATTTTTATCGGAGGAACGGGAACCTGCGCCTATAGCTCCCAAAAATGAAGACTCCAGAAGCTGCATGGCTCTTTGCGTTTCTGTTCTCAATAGTTATTTTGCCAAACAGTGGGGAGCGTTTAATCAGCTTCGCTCAAAAATACCTTTGGACTTAGAAGGCTCGGCTTTTCAGAAAAGAGTTTGGGGAGCTATCTACTCCTTGCCGAATACCTACCCGATTGCAAGCATAAGTTATTCGGAGCTGGCATACTTGGCAGGTAAACCCAGTTCCGTTAGAGCATGCGCAAATATCTGCGGGCAGAATAACATTCCGATTTTAATACCCTGCCACAGAATTATAGCCGCAGACGGCAAGCTAGGCGGTTATTCCGCCGGGCTTTCCCGAAAATCCTGGCTTTTATGGCACGAGGGAGTAATTATAAAAGGTTCAAATACTTTACTGCAACAACCACCACAGGCGAGGTGAAACGGAGTTTTCCATGTTAAACGTCAACATATGTTTGCAAAATACTACTACTGCTTTTTTGTTCAGTGTTTTTTTACTATATTTAGGCTAACAAAACAAAAAGGAAGGCAGTATGTCTAAAAAAGCAGTTAGCAAGGAAAGCAAAAGCACGCTTTCTCCGGAAAAGGCAAAAGCGGTGGAAGCCGCTGTGGCGCAGATAGAAAAGAGCCACGGCAAGGGTGCCATTATGACTTTGGGCAAAGAACCCATTGCGGAAATACCCGTAATATCAACCGGTTGCATCCAGTTGGATGTAGCCCTTGGAGTAGGCGGCATTCCGAGAGGAAGAATAATTGAAATCTATGGGCCGGAATCTTCCGGCAAAACTACGCTCACTTTGCACTGCATTGCAGAAGCCCAGAAGGCAGGCGGGGTCGCTGCATTTATAGATGCCGAACACGCCTTTGACGCAAGCTACGCCCGCAAGCTCGGAGTTGACATAGACAGCTTGCTGGTTTCCCAACCCGATACGGGCGAACAAGCCCTTGATATATGCGAAACTCTGGTTCGTTCCGGTGCTATAGATCTCATAGTTGTGGATTCTGTTGCAGCCCTTGTTCCTCAAGCGGAAATAAACGGCGAAATGGGCGATAGCCATATGGGCTTGCAAGCGAGGCTTATGAGCCAGGCTCTTCGCAAATTGACGGGCTTGCTCAACAAGTCAAATACGGCTCTGATTTTCATCAACCAGCTCCGCATGAAAATAGGCGTTATGTTCGGCAATCCCGAAACAACAACGGGCGGCAATGCCCTTAAATTCTACGCAACCCAGCGCTTGGATATTCGGCGTGTAAGCACCATAAAAGAAGGGGAAAATTCCGTTGGCAACCGTACCAAGGTCAAGGTAGTGAAAAACAAGGTTGCGCCGCCTTTTACCCAATGCGAATTCGATATTCTCTACGGGCAGGGAATTTCAAAAGAAGCCTCCATACTAGACTTGGCGGTTGACTTGGAATTCATCCAAAAGAGCGGTTCATGGTTCTCATATAACGGTGAGAGAATAGGGCAGGGCCGCCCCAATGTGCTTCAGTATTTAAAAGAAAACGCAGAAATTTCCAAAGAAATCGAAAAGAAAATTCGCGATCACAAAAAAGAGATTGAAGTGTTTCAAATATCCTCGGAGGACGATGCTGAATAAATTTTTATGTATGCTGTTTTTAATCGGCGTGGCTTTTGCGCAAGAGCTGCCTAGGACAGGTATTCTTGTGGACGGTAAAGTTCCGCCCGGTTTTTATAAGGCTGGTATTCGATATGGCACGGCAAAAGGCGATTCGCTTTACATAAAGTGGTCTCGTGCAGCCGAAGCCGATACTTTTTGGGTGTATAAAGCAAACTCAAGTTTGGAATACATAACGAATGCCAATATACGCACTGTATGGTATAATCAGCCTTTCAGATACGAAAGGCGGATGGCTACCCACCATTTAAGGGAATATATCTTTGATGCTCCTTTTAAATTCAGCAATTTGGAAAACTTAGCTAAAAACGGCAAATCGCAATTTTTGGGAAAAGAATTCCATGAATACTTTGTGAGATAACGCTCATTATTTTTTCTTCGTTTTAGGGGGGGGCGGCGGCGGCGGCGGGGGCGGTGTTCCCTTCGCTGCTTCCTTTGCCGTTTCTTTAGCGGCCTCCTTCGCAGCTTCTTTGGTTGCTTCCTTTCTCGCTTCTTTCATCGCAGCTTCCTTCGCAGCTTCTTTAGCGGCTTCTTTGACCATTTCTTTATATGCTCGCTTTGCCTCTTCTAATGTGGGATCGGTGGGTTCTTTGCTGCTTACGCTTTGCTCAAAATTGCCGACATTATCATTTTTTCTACCATCCACCCACCATGCATAACCATGTGGTTCCAACTTTGTTCTGGCAAATGTTTCTGCAGCTGCTCTCTTATTGAAATATCCTACCCTAACTCTGTAATAGGTACCGAGCAACTGTGCCGGATTGTTAACCTTTGCATAGTATGAATTGATTCCATTTGCCGCCATTTTTTTGACTAGAGTTTTTGCAGATGCTTCACTTGGGAAAACCGCCACCTGAATAGTGTACCCGCCGGATTTCAGTTGAACGGCATCTTCTTCATCGAAAACCGGGGACGACTGACGTTGCATCACTGCGGGAGGAGTTTCGGGACGAGTAGGAATTTCAGGACGAATGTCTGTGTTTGAGTTGACAGTTGCAACCTCTGCAACATTGTTTTGCGGTGGTGGCGGAGCAGGAAATTCCGTGTCTTGCGCAATGGGCGGTGGGGGGGGCAATGGAACCGGAATAGATTCTTCTTCGCAGGCAAAGAAAAAAACCGAAGATATAACTACAACTGCTAAAATGAAACTTTTTTTCATATAAAACTCCGTTATGGGAAATATAGAAAGTTTACTATATTAGATACGTGTCTCGCCGTTTTCCAGCCTTCTTCATCTTATTCCTTGCCGGTTTTGCGCATTCCGGCGAGTATTGGCATGTGGAAGATGGAGCTAACACCATGAAAATGCTCTCCATGCCAACTGAGCCTAGGCAAGCAGCGCTTGCGGGAGCCGGCATAGCAAGCCCTAGAAATGCCGGCGAAACGATGAGAAACCCGCTAGCAGGAACAGCAGTCAATTCTCCTGTTATAAGTTTTTCACGTGTGGAATTTTCAAATTTGGTAGGCGCAAGCAGAGTATCAATGCTAGCCGGTTCCGTTTTTGGAGATTGGCATTTAACTACAGGCGTAGAATCTTTGAACTACGATGAAATCCAAGGTTACACGGAAGACGGCTTAACCGCAGATGGGCTTTCTTATACGGCCGGAACTATGGCGGCGCAACTTGGAATAGCGAGGACTTTCAACTCAATGAGCGCAGGACTTACCGCCCGCTATGCGAGCCAAAACATAGAGGATTACCACGAGAGCGGAATTTTATTTGACGGTGGAGTTAAGTACAATCTGCTGAAAAATTTTGCATTCGGAGCGGTTTTCAATAATTTTGGCTGGATTTTTTCCGAAACAAAAGAAGTAGCTCCTCTTTCCGTGCAAGCCGGCATAACGGCAAACTGCGCATTGCCTCTCGGCTTTGTAGGTGCCCTTTCCGCAGACATATACAGAAGAAACGATTCCGCCGAAGAATTTCGCACAGGTTTGGAAATAATGTTCAAAGAACTATTTTCTCTACGCCTCGGCTATCCTATCTCCGGCGAAGAAAACGACGCCCTGAATGCCGGTTTAGCGATTAAACTCAGCTTTATAGAGGTGGAATACGCCTACCAAAATCGCACAGCCTTGGGAGCAAACCATATTTTTGGCGTGAGCCTTTATTTTTAGGTTACAATAATTTTTTCTACATTTGCCACCATGATGATGCATAACCCAGGAGTTCATTATGAGCCGTAATAAATATACTTTCGCTCTCATCTTCGCCTGCTTTTTGAGCGCATTTGCGCAGGAGCAACCAGAAAAAATAGCCGTCTATGTGTTCGGTGCCAGCGAAGCCAACATAAACAAGTCCTTTGGCAACAAGCTGCTTGCGTCAATTACGCAAAGCGACAAGTATGCGGAGATAAAGGATTCGGAAACCTTTTACAAGGAGCTTGCGAAAAACAATGAGGAGGGTGTAAGCCAAATATCCCAGACGGGCAAGCGGCATGGCGCGGACTATGTTTGCGTAGTGAGCCTTACCGAGGTGTTTGGCTCCTATTCCATCTTTGCCCGCATAATAAAGACCTCCGATGCCGAGGCAATCAGGAGTGCCTCTCTAGACCGTTCTCTTAAATCCCTAGATGACCTTGCCCGTGCTTCCAATGAGCTTGTCAGCCAGCTTTTCCGGCAGCAGTCCCCAAGCCCAGAGCCTGCAGCTCCTGTGCCTCCTCCCGCAACTCCTGCTCCTGTAGTTCCCCCAATGGCAGCCAAAAAGGAGTGCTCAAACAAGCTGAACATCAACGAGATTCTTTCCAAGATACAGAGCAGCATTCTCCCTCAGTTGAAGGACTGCTCCGGCACCTTGGCCAAGGATATGGCTTTGGCTATGTCTCCCTTTGGCAAGAAGGGCGCGGCGCCGCAGCCTGTGCCGTTTATGAAGGAATGCACGATTAACGGCATCAAGAAGAAATTGCCGGATGGCGCAGAGGAGTATATTAAGCCCATTGAGAAATTTTTGCAGAATGTTATGAATGCGGCATCTGCTGGCGGCAGTTTGGATGTTAAAAAGCTTCCCGGCATTATTAGCGGGCTTAATGTGAATGAGCTTGTAAACGAGTTGAAGGCTAAGGCTGCTAATGACGAGTGCGTTGTTGATGAGCCTTATACGCAGCCGGTTGCCGATGAGGAAGAGGAAGGCGATTCGGGTGATGAGGGAGGCAGGAAAATAGTGTCTCTTGGTTTTAGGACAGGCTTGAATCTTTCGCATATATACGTAGATTATCCAGCCCTTAATGCTAATGGTTCTTATAATCCCATCTTAGGTTTTCAAGCGGGCTTAGTTCTTGACATAGCTCCTATAGATTGGTTCCATATTCAGCCCGGTGTTATGTATATCCAAAAAGGAGCGGAAGATAATGCAGGCAGAGTTTCTACTCAGCACAATATTGAAGTTCCTTTACTGTTTTCGTTTAAGATTTCTGCGCTCCGGCTTAATGTTGGTCCGTATGTGAGCAAATGTGTTACAGCGCATGATATTGAAGTTGAATACAACAATCTTGATGTAGGCATCAGCACTGGTTTTGGCTTTGATATAGGCATGTTTTACGTAGGTATATTTTATGATTATGGCTTGGATTTCTGGACTTATGATAATTATGAATTTTACAACCGCACATTTGGCTTTAATTTAGGGGTAAATCTATGAAGAAGTTTTTGTTTTCTGTGTGTGCTGCTTTAGCGATTTTTGGCTGCGGCGGCGAGAATGTGGATGAACTTCCGCTGTTTGATGACTGGGAGGCTGTCTATTGCCGTTACTATGGCGGGTGCGAGTATATGAGCAGAGATCAGTGCAATGATTACGGCGGAGTGGGTTACAGCGATTATTACATTTGCGGTGGCAACTCTAATTCTTCT
>LIUG01000132.1:379-10055 GCA_001462245.1 Candidatus Fibrimonas termitidis | reverse complement strand
TTACGGCGATGATTACACCTGCGGCTATCAAGCCGGAATGTCCTCAAGCAATGAAGATGGTTACTCATCCAGCGGTGGCGGCGGTTCCAGTTCGTCTGTCAGCGGCAGCCATTCATCCAGCGGTGGCGGCGGTTCCAGTTCGTCTGTCAGCGGCAGCCATTTTAACCCCAGCATACAGTATGGTTCATTTACCGATAGCCGAGACAATAAAACTTATAAAAAAGTAAGAATAGGCAACCAAACTTGGATGGCGGAAAATTTGAATTACGATGTGCCAAATAATGCCACTGATGTATGCCATAGTAATAACTCTTCCAATTGTGCCACTTACGGCCGTTTGTACAATTGGGCAACGGCAATGGGTATAGATGCGAGTTACAATAACTCCTATTGGGATGGAAGCGATGTAAATCATCAGGGTGTTTGTCCACCTTATTGGCGTTTGCCAAGCAATGCGGACTGGGATGCGTTAATGACAGCCGTTGGCGGTTCAAGTACTGCGGGAACTAAATTGAAGGCAAGAACAGGCTGGTACAGTAATAGTGGTACGGACGATTACGGGTTTTCGGCCCTGCCGGGCGGCATCGGCTACTCTGATGGCCTTTTCATCGGTGCCGGCGACTACGGCTTCTGGTGGAGTGCCACGGAGAGCGGTAGCGACGGCGCCTCCACCCGGGGCATGAACTACGACGACGAGTTCGCCAGCTGGTACGGCAGCGGTAAGGACTACTTGTTGTCTGTTCGTTGTCTTCAGGACTAAGCACGGAGTGCCGCCGCTAGCCTTGGCAAGCGGCGAAACTTGGGGCAGTGAGCGTTTATTTGTGTCTTAGCGATGGGGCGTAGATGGGAGATTTTTTATGGGTTTATGGCAAAATCTCAGTCAAACATTTTTTACCCCGCAAAATCGGGTTGTTGCGTATGTATTCAGCAATTCTTGAATGTTCTGCTTTGTTGCGTATTATGTGTTCCCAATAATTGCGCTGCCATAGTTTTTCAGGCAAATTTATCATCTTTGTCGTTTTGAATTTAAAATATCCAATAATATTCCCAATCGCAACTGTTCGTTCCGTTATTTCAATTATTCCATGAAAATGATTTGGCATGATTATGTATTCGCCTATATTTATGTTAGGGTATTTGGTTGTCAAATTCTGCCATTGTTCATCAACGATTTTTCCAAATTCGTTCAAATTTACCATATGACGTGTAGGGGCAGGGTCTGCCTGCCCCGGTTGTTCCGGTTGCCCCGGTTGCCCCCATTGTTCGTTTTGCGAATGCGCACCGGGTTGCATAATAGGGCAATCGGGTTGCATAATAGGGCAATCGGGTTGCATAATAGGGCAATCGGGTTGCACAATAGGGCAATCGGGTTGCATAATAGGGCAGGCAAACCCTGCCCCTACAGTATGCGTATCCATATCCATATTGTTGGCATTATTGACAATTTCTCCGAAACGGTTTATGCGGTTTTGGCAACATATCGTTACAAAATACGCTCCTGCATTTGCGTAATCATAATCTTGTAAACGAATTGAATGCCTGTGATGTAAATCAGGATTATATTTCATACCCCATCTCCTATTTTTGATTTCCTCATGTACTTAGACGGAAAAAACGGGAAAAAAAATACGGAAAAATGAAAAAAAGCACGCCTTGCTAAAAATTAGGAAACCACGCCTTGCTATTCAAAGAATCTTTCAAAGGCAAGCCGCCTATTTTGTCCACCTCAATATTTTCCGGCATATTCGGCAAGGGAACCTCGTGCTCTGCTATGGTGTTTATATAATCTATTTGTTCGCCAAAAACTTTTTCACCCTTGTTTGCGGCAAGGACCGCTCCCGCAAAACTTGTCCACTGAGGCAAGGCACCGGAAGCACCCGCCAAACTGCGGGATTTTCCTTTTAGTTTTTCGTTGGAATCAAAACCTATGTAACTGCATATTGAAAGGAGAGTGTCCAAAGGCAAGGCTCCGCAAAAAGCGGCGGTGCGGTTTTCGTTTGTGGTTCCGGTTTTTCCCATGGCCGGGAAAGGATATTTTGCTCCGGAATATGTTATGGAAAGCTTGGAATATGAGCTTGCTGCCGTTCCATATTTGAAAACCGCTCTCAACATCGCTCGCATAGGCAAAACTGCGCTCTTTGGCAAAATCTCGTTTGAATCAACTTCGTTTTTAAAAAGCAAACGGTTGTCCCGGCTCCAAATTTCCTTTATAATGCAAGGCTCATTTGCTTTTTTGTCTTTGCATTTATATTGTTTGCCGTTTAAAATAGTTTGATATGCAACCGCCATTTCCGCAATTGTCGCCTCGTTCACGCCAAGGGGCATGCTCATAACCTCCTGCAAAGAACGATTTATGCCTATGCTTTTGACAAAACTTGCAAATTCGCTCATGGCTATTTTTTTGCGAAGGTCCGGCCATAAAAATATATCATCCGAAAATAATGCTTTTGTTTTGTTTTGTTCCGTCAAATCCCGAACTTGCTTAAAATCCGAAAGGGTAAAATTCGGAAACAATTCAATATCATCTTCAAAAGAATCCATTACAGAAGCATAATACTCATAGCTATGCTGCAACAATTTAACCCTTTCCGGCACTCTTTTTTGCTTTTCCGCCTCCTTGTTATTATAGTAATACTTAAGTGCCTGCAAAGCTCGCACCGTTTCAAAACGTCCTTCCAGCTGCCAATCGGTTGTCAATGCAATTTTCGCTTTTTCAAGAGCTATTTCATTTTTTGCGCTAGCGGTAATGCTTGTGTCAATTGTATTTTTTTCCGCCAATGCTCTTATCTCTTCCATTGAAAGCTTATCGAGCAAATGCTCCAGAAGCCAAATGCTCGCTATGTTTTCCGAGCGAACCGCTGCCCAAGCCATGCTTACATGAGTGCCTTTGTCCAAATGGTCGGGTCGGGGAAAATAAACCGTTCCGCCGTAAGTGAACAAGTTATATTCATTTTCCAAATCATCCAGAGGATTCCAACCGAATTTAAGAGCGAGAGCATATAAAAAAGGTTTCCATGCGGAACCCAATTGCCGCTCCGCAATAAATACCCTGTCATAGCCTGAATTGTTTTGCCCGGATTGCGCCGCAGCTACCATACCGTTTTTCAAAGCCACAAGAGCACCTTGCAAAGGATTTGCAGTATCTGCTCCTATTTTATTTTGCAGGGTTTTCAAATTTTCCTGCACAGCGGTTTCCGCTTTGGTTTGCAAATCCGCATCAAGGGTTGTGATTATTTTTATCTGAGCACGCCGCCAATTCCCTATACCGAAATTTTCAAAAACATCCGTGTAAAAATCATCGTTCAAATCTCTATCCACCTTATCCAAAAGAGAAGAAGAATTAAATCTGAATTCGCCGTAATTCAACTCAGGCATTTTTGCCGAGTCATGAACCTCTTGGCTTATATAACTGTTTTCAAGCATTCTGCGCAAAACATATTTCGTTCTATTCTGCCCCTTTTCCAAAGCCATCTTCGCACGTTCCGGTGTTTTTTGCACACGAGGGTCATAATTGTAAGGCCCCTTAACAGTCCCGGCTATAAAGGCGCATTCTTCAAGGCTCAGTTGCGAGAGCGGTTTATTGAAAAAGTATATCGCGGCTATAGCCGCCCCTCTGCCGGAGCCATAGACCTGAAACTGATTTAGATAAAACTCCAAAATATCATGCTTGGTAAAACGCTTTTCCAGTTTTAAAGCATCTGTGAGTTCAGTCCACTTTGCTTTTAAGTTCTTTTCTTCTCTTCCAAAAACATTTTTTACCGTTTGCTGGCTAAGGGTACTGCCGCCCTGCCTGAAACTCAGGTCTTTTATATTGTTAAACATAGCACGAGTGAACCCGTTAAAATCAAAACCGCCGTGTTTCCAAAATCTTGCGTCTTCAGCGGAAACTATTGCGTCTATAAGGTTCTGCGGAATGGAGTCATAAGGAACGTAAAGGCGATGATTGGTATCAAAAAAAGAGCCTATCAAGGAAACTCCATCCGAATAAAAAACTCTGCTTTCACCATGCAGGTTGCGCAGAATATTTTCCCTTGTAAATTTGCCCTCCGGGTCTTGGGTCGGAACAACCAAAAAGAGGTAAGAAAAAAACAAAACTGCCGCAAGTCCCAGCGTTATAGCGATTATAAGCAACACACGGAGAGCTTTACGTTTTAGCAATCTCACTTAGACCGTTCCACGTATTCGCCAGTGCGAGTGTCCACCTTTATGCGTATTCCCTGTTCGATGAAGAGCGGGATTTGCACTTCTGCGCCGGTTTCCAGAATGGCGGGTCGCATGACGTTGCCGCTTGTGTTGCCTTGAACTCCGGGTGGAGACTCTACTATCAGCAAGTCAACGAATGTGGGCGGGATAACCTCTATAGCTTTTCCGTTCCACCAGGTGACCTGCACCGCAGCGCCATCCAGCAGCCAAAGGTCTGCGCCATTGAGGGCATCTTTGGGTATTTCCACCATTTCACCGTTTGGGTCCATAAAGAACCAGTTTGTACCGTCGTTGTAGGAGTATGTGACCTCGTTGTAATTTACATCGGCCTCTTCCACGGTATCCCCGCTTTTCCAAGTGCGGTCCAAAACACGCCCCGTGATAAGGTTTTTGACCTTAACCCTGTTGAATGCCTGGCCTTTGCCCGGTTTTACAAACTGATTCTCAATAATCATATATGGCTGCCCATCTATCATTATTTTGAGCTTTTTACGAAATTCATTAGTGCTAACTGTTCCCATGTGAGGGAATATAGAAAAATAGAAAAGCCTCATTCATGGAATTCTGTTCCGCGACTTGTATGATGAATTCATTAAGTACCCTTTTTCTATTTGCGGTTATGGCTTCTTTTATTGGCGTAGTCTTTCCTTCCATTGCCTCTTCCCAACTCAGTTCCAATTCTCTATCTACCTCCATTTCGTACAGTATATCCCAAAGCTCTTCCGCTTTTTCCCTAAGCCCTATGGCGTCCAAGGCGTTTTCAATTCTGCTTGGATTTATCTTTATTTCCAGTTCCATTGTTGCCGTAGCCATAAATATACCTCTCTTTTTACATTAATTTAGAAAAATCCCTTCCTTATTTTTTCCGCCGTCTGTTTAACGCCTGAGTGATTGCCGTCTTTTGATACAAGCCCTGCGATATAGTCCCCGCTTTCCGCAATCGCAGGAAAATAAAATGTGCATTCCTCGCGGCAATCGGCAACGGATACATGGATGTTCAAATTTTTGGCTTCTGTCATTATGCTGCGGTTTACTTGTCGCTCGTCTGTTGCCGCAATGACTAGGAACGGTGCTATGGCGGCTATATCGCCTTCTTTGTACTTTCGTTTTAATAAACGGAGCGATGCGTGTTCAATGTATTCCGTGGTTTCGGGTGATATAACGGTTATATCTGCGCCAAAAGAGGCGAGAGCTTTTACCCGCCGCTCGGCAATATTTCCGCCACCGACTACCAACACCTTCCTGCCGTTCATATCGACAAACAACGGGAAAAATGCGCTTGTCTTATTTTCCTTAAATGAAAGCCACTGCTTATACTTCGCAATGTGCTCGGCTATGATGCTCTCCGTCATTGAAATGCTTTCGGGCGAAAGATGCCGCCCCTCGCCGGATATGTCGTCTATGGTCAGCAGGGTAGTGTCGCAGAGATTCTTGACCGAAGGTTCCACGTCTCTGGGAACGGCTAAATCGACAATGATTTTCGGCACCCGCTTTAACTTGCTCATTTCGTTTTTGGAAAGAGTTAAGTGCGGGCTTGCTGTGGCACTTACCACTATATCGGCCTTTTCTACCGCCTTGTATCGCTCGTCATAGTTTATAACGTTCGCTTGCTCAGGAATTTGAACAGCATCTTTTTTGTGGGAACGCAGGGTAACCGTCACATTCATGTTTTCACGGAGCAGCAATTCCGAAACCATCCTGCCGATTCTTCCGTTGCCGATAACAAGCGCATTTTGGCCTGCCGGATTGCACATTGTTTTTATTTTCTCAACTGTCTTTTCCGGCACGGAACTTGTTCCCAGCGAGTTGGCAAGAACTTTAGTTTTTATAGCTTTGGCTGCGTGAATAGCCATATTGAACATGGTTTCTATATAGCTGTCCGTGCAGTTTTGATTGCGGGATAATTCCAGTGCCTCGCGGACCTGGGTGATTATCTGGTCGTCCCCCATAATCTGCGAGTCCAGCCCGGATGCTACACGGCATAGATGTTCCATAACTTGTTCGCCTTCTCTTTCCGCAAAGTAGGCTCTATATTCGGAAAAATCCCTGCCAAGGGCGGCACACAATATTTCGGACAGCGGGGGAGTGTTGCTATTAGGTATTGAAGCGTAAAGCTCCATTCGGTTGCAAGTGGATATAATCACACAACCACCGGCACCCTTATCCTTAAAATCAGTAAGTATTTTTCCGGTAATCTCCTTTGTCACAGCGAATTTCTCCCGGATGCTCAGGTCTGAGCATTTATAATCAAGACCTGTCATCATCAGTTTCACCGGAAATCCTTAATGCAATGGGAACTCAAAGCGATAATGTAGAAAACGCTGATTTCCCTTGACAATATCGGTAAAAATTGCTATATTTGATTACCAGCCGGACGATTAGCGCAGTTGGTTAGCGCACTACCTTGACATGGTAGGGGTCACAAGTTCAAATCTTGTATCGTCCACTAACCGTGAAGAAAAATGGAACGTGATAGAGTTTGTTTGGAGCAAGGCATACTGCGTATAATAAGGGACTTTAGCCTTGTTTTGAGCAGCCAAAATATAAAACACATTGTTTTGCAAAATGAGCTGGGCCCCTGGGAAATCCTTGTTTGGGAAGAGGATCTTTATGCGGCAGAGACCCAAATTGCCCTTTACAAGAAGGAAAACCCGGACTGGGAAAATGACAAAATAATATTGCCGATGCTAAGGCCTAGTGCGCAACCTCTTTGGTTTTTGCTGATTCCGGTGGTCTGCTCCTTTTTTCAGTTTTCGGGCTATGGAATTGAAGCCTTTGGGATAGCGGATGCCGGCAGAATTTTGAAAGGTGAGTGGTGGAGGCTTTTCACAGCGCAAACGCTCCATGCGAGCAATTACCATTTGGCTTCAAATTTGCTCTCAGGCTTCTTTGTGTTTTCGCTGATATCCTTTAAAATGCCGCTTTCCCGCATAGCTCCCTTTATAGTTTTGGCTGCCGCTCTTGCAAATTTGGAAACCGCATTTATTATAAAGGATTATCGCTCGCTTGGATTTTCCTCAACCGTATTTGCAGGGTTGGGAGCCTTGGCTACTATAGAGGTTCGGGTTTTGAAAAGGGAGAATTTATACAGACGCTTGGTTCCTTGGTTTGCGGTGTTTTTGCTGGCCGTGTTTCTGGGCGTGGGCGATGAAACCTCCAAAGTGGATATTCCGGGGCATTTCTTCGGTTTGATAATGGGTGTAATAGCCGGTTTTGCCCCACCTCAAAGATGGTTGCGCTGGGGCGAGCCTCTCGGTAAATTTGATGTTTTTGCGGTGTTAGCTCTTTATGCGTTTTTTGCTTTTGCATGGTTTTGGGCCATAAAAAGTTTTTTCTAAATTTTCTGCCATGAACAGGTTTTTGTTCTTTTTGTTACCCTTGTTGGCTTTGGCGTTTACCCAGGCGGTAAGTGCGGGGAATAGCATTATCTCTTTTAGCACGGTTATTTTGGATTCTACGGGAAAATTTTTTTTCACTTACCCTACAGCTTCATTAAACCAAGCCGCATTGCAGGAATTGCGGAAAAATTTTATCAGGCAAAAATTCGGCGAAAAATTCTCGAAACAAAAACCTATAGCTGCCTTAAAACTTTACAAGAAGCAAAACAAGAAATTGGAGTACTTGTTCGATAAGGTGTCTTTGCCGTTGCCCGGGATTGTGCAGTTTGAAACTTCTTCTTACTACGCATATAGCGATGAGGGAGGAGGGCATGGAATAAGCAGTTTTAATGTAGGCTTTTACTCGCTTTCGGACGGCAAAAAAATAGAGCTGTCGAGCTTCTTCAACAAGGGCTGGGAAAAGGAAGTTACCGAGCTTATAATCAAGGAGTTTTTATATTCGCAAAATTTGCAATCGCTTTCCGATTACAATTACACTCAAAAAGAGAGCGATTTTATTCCTGCGAATGCAAAAATCAGTGAATACGGCGGCTTGGATTTTATTTATCCTACATATAAGGTAGCTCCGTATGCCACAGGTGAGCAAGTGGTATTTTTATCATGGAATGCGCTAAAGCCTTATCTGAACAAAGAATCAATCATCTATCAGAGGCTAACATGGTAGAGAAGGTTCAGAAATTTTTAGAGCGATACGAAGAACTTGAACAGGAACTTTCAAAGCCGGAAATCGCCGCAAATCCGGAAATATTCACAAAGCTGCACAAGAATTTTAAGGCTTTGGAAAAAACTTATGCCGTTGGTTGCGAGTATATACGGCTTTTCGACGATTTAAGGGAGTGGAAAGGCGCTCTAAACGATAGCGATGCGGAACTTGCGCAGGCGGCTAAAGCTGAAATCGGCCCTTTGGAAAAACAGATTGAAAGCATGGAAAGCGAGTTGCAAATTTTGATGGTTGCGCCTGACCCCTTTGACAATCGCAATGCTATTTTGGAAATAAGAGCCGGAACCGGAGGCGATGAATCTTCTCTTTTTGCCGGTGATTTATTTAAAATGTACAGGGCGTATTTGGAGAACAGCGGCTTCAAGGTTGAGATAACGGATATTAGCGAGGGAACGGTCGGGGGCTTTAAGGAAATTTGCCTTTTTGTCAAGGGACCCGAGGCCTATGGGGTTTTAAAATTTGAAAGCGGTGCCCATAGAGTTCAGCGTGTGCCGGAAACGGAGTCTCAGGGGCGAGTGCATACGTCTGCGGCAACGGTTGCGGTAATGCCGGAAGCGGAAGAAGTTGATGTTGAAATTCGGACTGAAGATTTGAAGGTTGATGTTTACAGAGCAAGCGGCGCAGGCGGCCAGTATATTAATAAAACGGATTCAGCTGTTCGCATAACGCATATTCCAAGCGGTGTTGTGGTAGCTTGCCAAACGGAACGCAGCCAAATTCAGAACCGCTCAAAAGCTATGGAACTTTTGCGTTCCCGCTTGCTTGACCATGCTATTGCGGAAAAGCAAAAGAAAGAAGCCGCAGAAAGAAAGAGCCTTGTTGGCACAGGTGACCGCAGCGATAAAATTCGCACTTATAATTTCCCGCAAAACAGGGTAACAGACCACCGCATAAATTTAACGCTTTACAGTTTGGATAAAATAATTGCGGGTGATTTGCAGGAAATCATAAATGCTTTGCATCTGGCAGATGCGCAGAGCAAGCTGGCAGCCAGCTAAAATACTAACTAATTGACAGCCCGTTTCTCTTAAGAATAGCATCCAGCGTCTCTAGGCAGTCTAAGTAAGCCTTAGACTCCCATTGAAGCTCTAAATCCTTTGCATTATTGAACTTAAAGTCCAACATTTCTCTATATTTTTTAATATCGGCATCCAGCATAAATTTCTCCTGACCATAATATAGTAAGTAATACTTTCTATATTTACCTTAGAATGCCATTTAACGCACAAAACCTCTATTCCAGTTTTCGGGAACGGATGCTTTCCTCAGTGATGGCAGAGAGTTCCGTATTGGCATATAGTACTCGTCTTTCACATTTGGAGCCTCTAGCGGAGGCTCGTTTCAAGAAAGAGAG
>LIUG01000132.1:0-156 GCA_001462245.1 Candidatus Fibrimonas termitidis | reverse complement strand
GCTAAGAAGCTCTGGGAATTCGGTGTGGAAAAAGGTGCGTGGAGAGGAGCGAATCCGTTCAGCAAAAAGCGTTCGCCACCGGTGGAACGGTCTGTTTCTTTGAATGAAGAATTCTTGAAACCGCATGAAATTCGGGAAGTTTTGAAAAAAGCCCCG
>LIUG01000131.1:17323-41083 GCA_001462245.1 Candidatus Fibrimonas termitidis | reverse complement strand
TTAAAAATGAAAGCGGTGAACACACGCACCAATGCCATAGGCATAATATCCAAACCGGGCAGATATAACAGCGGAACTTTTGCCCACAAAGACATAGCTTTTGAGTTTGCCTCGTGGATAAGCCCGGAATTTAAATTTTATCTAATAAAAGAATTTCAACGTCTAAAAGAAGAAGAAAAACAACGCCTTTCGCTTGAATGGAACTTGCAAAGAACCTTATCCAAGATAAACTACCGAATACACACAGACGCAATAAAAGAAAAACTGGTACCAGCGGAGCTAACAAAAGAGCAAATATCTTATGTTTACGCAAACGAAGCCGACCTATTAAATGTAGCTCTATTCGGCAAAACCGCCGCTCAATGGCGAAAAGAAATGCAACCTTGGAGCAACTTGTTGTATTATCCAACATGGAAAGCATAAATGCTCTTTTAATCCGCCAAAATATGCCACCGCAAGAAAGAATAAAGCAATTAAACAGTGTAGCTATTTTGCAAATGAAATCTTTATTAGGCAACCAAAATATAAAGTTGCTAAAAAATGGTGAAATCCCCTAAATCCCAAAAATCGGGGACAACGCCCCAACCACATCCACAGGTTAATCAAAATAAATAACGCAAACACAACCAACAATGTAGGGGCGACCTTTGCGGTCGCCCCATTTGCCATGATGTTCGCAATGCGTTTATGTGCGGTGTTTTTGTGAAACAACGTTGTAGAGACGGATAATTATCCGTCTCTACGGTACGATATGCATAATGCCGATGTGATATACACAATGCAACGTGATGTTGCGCAGGCACCCCGTTAATGCCGGAAATGCTCACAACCGTGATGTTGTCCGTGAGGGCAACCCAATACAAGATGTGCAAACAAATGCCAGACACCCCCGATGAAAAGGATTTTCCCGCATTTCATTAAAGACGCCCATCTACAAAATCTTTACCAAGTCTGCGGGTAAACTTATTCCCGATTGTGGAACGAAATGGTGAAATCCCCTAAATCCCAAAAATCGAAGGCATCGGGGTTCTGACAAACAGGCACCCCGTTAATGCCAGACACACCCAAAAAAGGCTTTTACCCAAACACAAATTCAACCTTGCCCAGCCGCCGCTTTATCTCTTCCATAATCTCCAACTCCTCTTTCTCGCTGTCCGCCTTGTATGTAACGCTAAAGCGTACAAAAGAACCGGCATCGTCCCAAGGAACTGTGGAAATGCTGTGCTCCAATATCATCCACTGGGAAAATTCCTCTGCGTTTGCAAATTCCGGCCCGCCTTTGACGCATTTTGGGATTTGGCAGTAGAGATAAAAAGAGGCTTTGGGTTTGGTGGCTTTGAAGCCCACGGAATTTAATGTTTCTGCAAGCAGATTATGGCGGCTGGAATATTTTTGAGCGGTTTTTTCGGTGATTTCCGTGTGTGCCAAAGCTTCGCAACCCGCAAGCTGTATCGCTTTGAATTGGCCGGAGTCATTGTTGTCCTTAACGGTGGCAAAAGCCTTGACAATTTTTTCGTTGCCCGCCACAAAACCCAAACGCCAACCGGTCATGTTGAAAGCTTTTGAAAGGGAGTGTATTTCCACACCCACGTCCTTTGCACCCTCCAAACTCAAAAAGGAAAGCGGCTTGTAATCGTCAAAGGTCAATGCAGCATAAGCAGCATCCTGAACCACTATTAAACTGTTCTTTTTTGCAAATTCAATTACCTGTTCAAAAAATTCTTTTGTTGCAACAGCGCCGGTTGGATTATTCGGATAATTTATATATAGCAGTTTTGCTTTTTCCAAAATGTCCGCTGGGATTTTTGAAAAGTCCGGCAAAAAATTATTATCCGCCACGAGCGGCAACTTATGCACTGTGCCGCCGAGCCAGTTTGCCATAGTTCCCATAATCGGATAGCCGGGCACCGTCATAAGGCAAACATCGCCGGGGTTTATAAAAGCCTGTGCCATCATCGCAAGGGCAGGTTTTGAACCTATGGAATGGTTTATCTCCGTATTTGGATTTATATCCTTAACGCCATAAACTTTCTGAAGATATGTCGCCGCTGCCAGCTTGAACGCATCTATGCCGTTGTCTGCGTAGTCACGGTTTTCCAATTTAAGGGCTTCTTTGTGCAAACGGTCTATCACAAGGCCATCTGCCATCCAGTCCGGTTCGCCGACACCCATATCTATTATGGGAAAATCGGGGCGTTTTGCCTGTGCTTCTCTGCGTGCTCTTTTAATTTTTTCAAACTTGTAAAGAACGGTATCTTTGCCGAATTTACTCCCGCCTATGCGTTCTGCGAACAGATTTTGAATATAAGACTCTTGCATGGGGGGAAGATAGTAAATTTATCTCATCCAAAATCATAAGAGCAAGGGGTTCTATTGTTTTGGGGCTAAAATCAAATTTTATGCCGGCGGTATTGAAAAGTTCCGGCAAGGTTTTGGAGCTGCCTAAACGCTCGGCTTTAATCAGGTTTTGCACTGCCGAATTTTTATTCTTTTTTGCATTGGCGTAGATTTGCAAAGCGCCTAGTTGCGCTATGCCGTATTCCACGTAATAAAACGGAACTTCAAAAAGATGCAATTGCTTTTGCCATAAATATGAACGGGCCTTTTTCAAACCGCTCCAGTCAATTCCGGTATCAAAGCGTTCTTGCAGGGAAAGCCATATTTCTTTTCTGTCTTTTGCGGTGTGGTTTGGGCGGGTGTAGAGTTCGTGTTGGAATGCGTCAATAATTGCAACCCAGGGGAAAAGCGAAATTATGTCTTGCAGGGCTTCTAAGCGACTGCGGCTAAAATCTTCGGCTTTGTAAAAATCTTGCAAGTCCGCCGCACCGAGCAATTCCAAACTCATGCTGGCAACTTCCGCAAATTCGGAGGGAACCTCTCTGAATGCAAAGAGTTTTTGCTCTGCCATTGCAAATTGGTGAAATGCGTGCCCGCACTCGTGCAAAAGCGTGTAAACATCTTGGTTTGTGCCGGCGGCATTCATAAAAATAAAAGGAACTCTGGATTTGTCAAAGGTTATCTGATAACCGCCCGGTGCTTTTCCCAAACGGCTATCTGCATCTATTAAATTTTCTTTTTCCAAAATTGCATACCATTTTTTCCATTGCGGATTTAAACGGCTGAATAAATTTCCGCATTTTGAAAGCAGTTCGGCTCCGGTTTTGAATGGCTTTAAAGCGGGGCGGCCAAGAGGGTCGCAGCCCAAGTCCCAAGGGCACAGTTTTGAGAGTCCCATTTTTTTCGCCCTTTGATTTAGAATTTCTTTTTGGAGCGGCAGAATTATTTTCTCTATGGATTCATGAAATTTTTTGCAGTCTTGCGGGGTGTAGTCAAAGCGGTATTTGGCTTTGAAAATGTAGTTTAGATAATTTTTATAACCGGCATTTTTTGCTATTTGCATTCGCAGGGAAAACAGCTTGTCAAAGGCGGCGTCTAAAGCATCGCAGTCTTGCAAGCGTCGCTCGGTTAGCAAGTGCCACGCCTCTTTGCGTTCTTCCCTATTTGGAGATTGCAGGTAGGGGCTCATCTGTTGCATGGTTTTTGTTTCGCCTTTGTACCGAACGCTCATAGCCCCCGTTATTTTCTGGTATTTTTGAATTTCCAAATTGATTTGCGTTTCCAGCGGTATGTTCTTTTCTTTAAAGAGTTCTAAATTTGTTTGCACCGCTCTGAACCAGTTTCCGTATTCGCTCTCCAAATCGCTTAGATTTTTGTGCGTGATCAGTTTCTTCTGCAATTTTTCCGTTTCTTCGGAAATCACAGGGTCTATGTTTGAGACAAAAAATTCGTAGGCCTCTGCTGCCGCTTTGTCTTTGGTATCGCAGGTCATAGCGACATAACGGCGGGCACTGTCTTCTGCAAGAACCGAAGAAAGTTCGCTCCAATCCAGAATCCATTTTTTCAATGCTTGCGCATTTGGAATTTTTCTCTGTTCCAATTGCCTGAATGAATTTCTGATGCTTTCTGCGCTGTGCGCGGCGAAGTTAAAGTAATTAGACATTATACGGAATATAGATTTTTTGGCTCACCTGCGTTTACCTCCTCTTCCGCCTCTTTCTCTGGAAAGTCACGGCAAACCTGTGCGCCTCATCTCTTGCCCTTTGCAAAAGCTGCAAAGCGGGGTTGCTGCGTTTTAGCAGGATTGATTGCCTTTCGCCGGGGAAAACTATTTCCTCTAAACGCTTGGCAAGCCCTATTACAGGGATGTTTGTCAGATTCAGCTTTTTGAGAACTTCAAAGGCCGCCTCCACTTGGCCCTTTCCACCGTCTATAACCAGCAAATCCGGAAAGTCGGCGTTTTCTCGCTGCAAGCGGGTTAATCTGCGTGTTACAATTTCCTTCATGCTCGCATAATCGTCTCCGCCCAACGCTGTTTTTACCATGTATTTTCTGTAATCGCTTTTGCTGGGATGTCCGTTTATAAAGCAAACCATGCTCGCCACGGGGTCTGTTCCGCTCAAATGAGAAATATCAAAACACTCAATGCAAAACGGGGGCGAGTTCAAATTCAATTCTTTTTGCAATTCGAAAATACTTCTGTTCATCTCGTCGTATTTTGCGTTTTTTGTTTGCAATTCAACCAAAAGCATTTCCGCATTCGCCCTTGCAATTCGTAAATATCCCGATTTATATCCCAGCTTAGGAGCGGTTATCAAAACTTTATGCCCCGCCAAAGCTGCAAGCAATTCCTCAAAGGATTCCATTTCTTCGCCAAGCGAAAATTCCAAAGCTATCTCACGAGGCAAATCTTCCTTTTGAACTTTCGAATACCAGCGCGGTAAAAATTCCGCTAAAATTTCCGGTGCATCCTGCTCCAAACGGTTTTCCAGATGAAAATAACGTCTATCGTATAAAATTCCGCCTCTGTATTCAATAATCACAACCACAGCCAATTCTTTTGCCTTGCAAACCGCAATAACGTCAAGGCTTAAATCCGTATCATTCGTTTTGTCCGCTTTTTGTTTTGCAAAAGCGCTATGCACCGCATGAATTTGGTCTCTCAATTTGCTGGCATCTTCAAACCGCATTTCCGCAGAAGCATTTTGCATTTCGTTTTCAAGTTCTGCCAAAATCTCGTTGCTTCTGCCTTCCAAAAGCATTTTTGCCCCATACACGCCTTTCATATATTTTTCTTCGCTCACCATTCCGGCACAAGGGGCACCGCACCTTCCTATGTGGAAATTAAGGCAGGGGCGAAAGTCTTTTTTTAGGGGAAATTTCAAAATACATTCCCTTAAACGAAACATTCTAGGCACTAAATCCAAAACCGTTCTCATGTAATAGGAGTTGATGAAAGGGCCAAAATATAGATTTTTATCGTCTTTTGCTTGTCGCGTGATTTTCAGGCGGGGAAATTTTTCCTGTATTGTGAGTACTAAGTAGGGAAAATGTTTGTCGTCTTTTTGGCGAACATTGTAGTAGGGTTGATGTTTGACTATTAAATTCGCTTCCAAAATCAGGGCTTCGGCTTCGTTTTCGGTTATTATCCATTCTATGTCTGTTATGTGCGGGAGCATCAGCATTGCCGCTCTATGCCCGGCTTTTTCTTTGCCGTCAAAATAACTGCGAACTCTTTTATTTAAAAATTTAGCCTTGCCTATATATATAATTTCGCCTTTGGAATTTTTCATCAGATAAACCCCGGGCTTTGCGGGTAGGCTTTGCAAGCGTGATTTTAACTCCTCCATGGGTGGAATTTAGTAAATGTTGATGTAAGTCATTTCGCATTTACTATATTGCCCAGAATAACTTTTGGAGTTAGCGAAAGGAGAACAGACATGGAATTCGAAATGACCCGCGAAGAATGGGAACGCTACAAACAGCAGCGCGAAGCGAGCTACGGAGTCGTAATGATAAACAAAAAACTTCCACCAAAAGAACAAGACGTGTTCGATTGGCTTGCAGAAAACGAAACCGAAGAAGAAAAAGCGGAATACGCAGGTATTATGGAAATGTGCGCAGGAGCATAACAAATGGAACCGCCCAAAGAATCTCGTAATGTAAAAGACTATCCGTATTTTCCAAAAACATTAGACATGAATTTTGTAAATGACAAGCTTGTACTGCTTAGGCGTTTGCTCTGGGGCGACCAAGTAAATCCAATGCTTGCAGCGAAAATAGGAGTCTATAAAAACAGTTTATCCGAAACAGTGGAGATGGTTGAACGTCGTCGCATATATCTTCACATATTTCATAGGATAGAAATGTCCCAATACAATGAAATTGCCCTTTACTGTTTCTGGATTTTGAAATTTCAACCATTTTTCCCGACGGATGGCAACATAAAAACAGCTAGCGATATCAATGCATTCATTGCTTATAGACTTTTGTCGAGCTGCGTTAGGGTGACAAGAAGAAAAAATGGCAAAATGAATCCGATTAGTTTGAAAATGGATGTAGTAATACACGCTCTTCGTTATCAAGATATAAGCAAAGAGTCAATAATGCTACTGATGGCTAGTTTGATAGAGGCGTGATTATATTACAACCATGAAATCATTTCGCAAAAAACTCGCTTTCCATACCAAAACTTATGAACAATATGAGCACAACGGCTACGAAGACAACGCAGATGCGCATTTAAAGCGTTCCGTTATGGGTCGTGAAGTTGTTGTTGCAATTACAGATGGAAAATTGGATTTCGGAAGATGGGAACAGATTTTCTACGGCGAATTTGACGGAATGCGAGAAAAACATGTGCTTGTGAAAATTATTGGGGAATAATTATTCAAAACTTCCCCACCGTGATTCCCGCATACAAGCCCGGCCATATTCTTACTTTGTGGCTGCCGAATGTCCAGTGCCAGTGATATTCACCGCGAGGTTCCAGATAAAAATCATCGCCGTCGTGTCTGGAAAGAGTGTTCAGCGTTAGACCGCTGGAAAGCGCAAGGCCCGGCAAAAGTTTGTATGAAGCACCGAGTCTTATTTTGTGCATTAAATTGCTTTCATCATCTGTACCGCCAATGCTGAAATTACCCGGATTTTTGTCATAAGGTTCCATATAAACATATTCAAGGTTGAAGAAATTGCCCCACATTCCAAAGCGAGTTCCCAAACCCCAGCCCCAACTCTGCGGCCATGTATTATCCCACTCATCGCTGGGCTTTAAATTGTATTCAAAAATCGTGTAAAAATAAGGCGTTCCCATATGCAGAGCCGTACCAGCTCTGCCAGTTTCGTCTGCGTAAATGGTTGCATCTATTATGCCGTTGCCTACTATGTTTATTAAACCTATGGGAGTTTTATCGCTTTTTGCCGAAACATTTATCAAGCCTATTTGCCTCCCCACATGGCCGCCTACATTTATAATACCGCCTTGCAAACTCCCGACCGAACCGGCTGCATTTATCACACCGCCCTGAATCAAATCAACATGCCCCGCAACATTTATAATACCGCCTTGGATAAGACCGGCATCTCCGGCAATGTTTATCACGCCACCCTGTGCCTTCTTCATTTTGTAGCCGATATTTATCACGCCACCTTGTAAATAACCGGCATCTCTTGCGATGTTAATTGCACCCCCCTGCCCGATAGTCATATCTTTTGCGATATTAATAGCTCCGCCCTGCCCGCCTATAAGGGAGTCTGCTAAAATGTTTATTGCTCCTCCCTGCACTCCGGAACCGTCAATAGCAAAATTTACAGGTCCAATTTGGGCACCTGAAAATTTTCCATATACTAAATTCGTGCTGGCTGATGCTTGAAGCCCCTCTATATTGTTTGCAACATTCAAAAATGCGCTAATTTGCGCACCGTAAAGTTCTCCAAAGGAAAAATTCATTAAAGGGCTTGCCTGCACTCCCTGCATATATTCCATGGAAAAATTACCTAATATTGATACTTGCGAACCTACAAACGGTCTTTTTACAACTGCTATAAATAAAGCGAGTTGAAATCCGTTTGAAGGTTCTTTGCTCATTGCAAATAAATTTACATCAAAATAAAATGGTGCTTTACGTGCGCTGTCTATCGCAGTGAAGCCCGAATCCGCATTTCCGCGAGCCACTGCGACTTCCTTGTCTATGCTTTTCAAACTGCTCATTGAAAGAACCTGTTTTTTGCCGTCTTTAAGTTCTATATCGCTGGCTTTCCATAAACGGCTCGGTGCCTCCATCTGTATGGAATACACCCCTGCCGGCAAGCCGAGTTCCAAGGGTTTTCCGCCGATTTTGTAAAGCTCGGCTACCAAATTCCCCTTATTGTCCCTGATAAAAAACCTGCCTTCCAGTTCTTTATCCAAAACAAGCCCTGCGCTCATTTCACGCAAATCGGTTATCACAACATCGCCCGTGCCAACGAGATTCATATCTCGGCTCGGATGCTGGGTGCCGCCGCTTGTGCTTTGGGTGCTTTGAAGGGTTTCGTTAAATGCAAACTGATAAGCCTCGTTCAAGGTAACTTTGCTATCTCCGTTCATGTCTGCCGCTCCCCTCAACCCACTGACCAAAGCGTGGGTAAAAAAGCTGCCCCTTATACGGTCGCTCTCTTGGCTAGCCTCGTTTTCGTTGGAACTGGTCAAAAATGCGTAACCAACCATTTCATTGCTGGCATCCTGCAAAAATGCCGGCCTCGAAACTCCGCCCTTTGTCCTTGTAATTGCCCCGGAACCGCAAGCATCCAAAACAGCGATTTTTACATCTGCGTTCAGGTTATTAACGCTTTTGCGGAAATCCGCCCAGCTATAAATCTCGCTGCCGAGCCTCAAACCCTTATCATCTGCATGGCCGCTATAATATACCAGCACCTCCTTCCGTGTATCTGATTTTTTGCTCTGCAACCGTTTTTCAATCTCTGCAAAGCTGTTTTGCATGGTTTTAACGCTTGGATCCGAAATCCGCAGAACGTTATTTTTATCCATGCCACCCATCTGGGAGAGCACTTCAGCAAAAGAATTGGCATCGCTCTCTGCATAGCGGAGCTTTACCCTATCCGTACCGCCGTTATTTGCACCGGCAACCAGCAAAAAACGTTCAATTTTCTGAGGGGCAGCATACAAAAAAGCCGCAAAAACGAGCAAAAATGCGAAAAAGATCTTTTTCATACCTATTAAACACTTAAACTAGGAAAAAGTGTTACTTAAGCCCCCAAGCATCCTTAAATAACTTCTATATCTCGCCTCGGAAATCAATCCCTCCCCCATCCTCTTCAAAACTGCGCAATCCGGCTCGCTTTGGTGCTTGCAATCCTTGAATTTGCAGTCAAAAAAATCCTTTTCAAAAAAACCGGGAAAACAGCGGACAAGTTCATCTGCGGTAAGGTTCATAATGCCAAGGGCACGAATGCCGGGTGTATCTATTACCGCGCCGCCTTGCGGCAAGTCCAAATAGGAAGAAGAAGCGGTTGTATGCCTGCCTTTGCCGTCTTTTTTTCTAACCTCGCTCACATTTTGCGAAGCCCCCGGCACCAGCAGGTTTATCAAAGAGGATTTTCCAACTCCGCTTTGCCCGCTGAAAACCGAAACTTTGCCGAGCAGTTTTCCTTTTAATTCTTCTATGCCTATGTTTTTTTCTGCGCTTGTAAGAATAGTATTGTCTGCGAGTTCTATGAATTCCCGAATTTCGTTTGGTATGTTTTGCATTAAATCGCATTTGTTCAAAATCAAGATAAAGGGCAGGTTATTGAAATTTGCGGCGAGCAAAAAGCGGTCTGCAAAGCCAAAGTTAAAGGGCGGATTTTCCAAGCTCATCACGATGGCAACTTGGTCTATATTTGCTGCTTGCACAAGGACTTGGTTTTCACGGGTGCGGGGGCCGGGGCGGCTCAAAATGCTTTTACGGGGTTGCAGGCCCAGAATAAAATTTTCACTGCCGGTTTTGCCAATATTTGCAAAATCACCAACTGCGGGGAACATTTTTTCTTCGTTTATGGATTTTGCCAAGTAAAAGGCTTTGAGTTCTTTGCCGTTTTGCAGGCGAACAAGGCAACTGCGCCTATGCACGGAGAGCACAAGGGCTTTTTCTTTTTGCTCAACCGGAAAATTCTCAACAGTCGGTTTTAATTTTTTTCTTTTTGCTTCTGTTTTGCATTCCCGAGTCCATCTCTCTTTTAGCGGTCGGTCGTCCAGAAAGCCGCTTTGCATTTGATGCATCGCATTGCCACGTTTTTCACGCAATTGCCTGCGTTTGTTTTTTGGAGCATCGGGGGTGTAGGATTTTTCACTCATGCATATTTAGAATATAGTAAAAAAAAGCCCCCTTTTCAGGGGGCAAAAAGTAAATTTTAGCGCCGACGCTTAGATAGTTTTTTAGACTGTATCAATCCGCATTGACTATATGCGTCGTACCAACAGTCAAAATCATCGCCGCATATCTCATCAGCAGGATCTTCACCGCACAAATATGGTATATCATAGCACTCATTTGGTATTTCGTCGCACTCATAATCCGGTAAATTTTCTGAGCAGGCATAAAATTCCTCCTCATCATCTATTGAGTCGCACTCATCATAAGCAGCTTCCCATGTTGCGTCGCACGCAGCCACATTAGCTTCATATGCAGCGTCGCATTCATCCACATCATCATCCCATGTATAATCGCATTCGATGTAATCTGCAATGTCTCCGCAGATGTTATCGATAGACGATGAACTGAAGCCGCCACTTGACGAAGATGGATCTTTATCGTCATCGTCATTATTGCTGCTCGAAGTGCAGGAAAAGGTGAATGCCAAAGCAAGCGCAAGACCTGCCACTAATAGAAGACTCTGTATTTTCTTCATAATAACCTCCGTTTGGTATATACGGCTTAATATAGAATTTTTTTGACAGGATGTCAAGGTTTTTTCGTAAAAATCGCCTTTTTCATTCCCCGCACATACTCGCCAACAGGCTTCGCAGAATCACGGCCGTTTTCCGCAATAATCTTCACTATTGCGCTCCCAACAATAATCCCGTCTGCTATCTTGGAAATTTTCGCCGCCTGCTCCGGCGTGTTTATTCCAAAGCCAACCGCTACGGGAACTTTTGCCGCTTCTTTTGCAACATCTATAATGGATTTCAAATCCGTTTTAATTTCAGTGCGTATTCCGGTCACACCTAGCGAAGATACCACGTATAAATACCCTTCCGCTGCTGCTGCGATTTTCTTGATCCTGTCTTCCGAGGTGGGTGCAACCAAAGACACAAGGTCTATGCCGTATTTGCCGGAAAATTCGTGGACTTCCGCCTGTTCTTCAAAAGGCAAATCCGGGATAATTATTCCGTCAACGCCAACTTCCTTGCACTTTGCAAAAAAAGAATCATAACCGTACCTGAAAACCGGATTTATATATGTCAAAAAAACCAAAGGTATTTGAGATTTTTTCCTTATACGCCTTACCATATCAAAAATTTTGCCAGTTGTGGTTCCGCTCTCCAAGGCTCGCAAATCCGCTTCCTGAATTACCGGACCCTCTGCAATTGGGTCGGAAAATGGAATGCCAAGCTCCACAATGTCTGCTCCGGCACGTTCCATTTTAAAAACCAATTTTTCCGTTGTCTTTAAGTCGGGGTCGCCTGCTGTTAAAAAAGCTATAAAGGCCTTGCCTTTTTTGAACGCGCCGAGAATTCTACTCATGCAAATTAACTCCTCTATACCTTGCTATCGCAGCAACATCCTTATCGCCGCGTCCGGAAAGGCAAATGATAATGTTTTCTGTTTTTGGTAAATCAGGTGCTATCTTCATTGCGTAAGAAACAGCATGGGCGCTTTCTATGGCAGGGATAATCCCTTCTGTGCGGGATAAATATTCAAAAGCCGAAACCGCCTCTTCGTCTGAAACCGGAACATATTCCGCCCTATTTATATCGTGCAAAAAGGCGTGTTCGGGACCAATGCCGGGGTAATCCAAGCCTGCAGAAATTGAATACACCGGCGCAATCTGCCCCTCGCTATTCTGGCAAAAATAGGACTTCATTCCGTGGAAAATGCCGAGTGTTCCCCTTGCTATTGTAGCTGCGTGTTTCTCCGTGTCAACACCAAGCCCCGCCGCTTCGCAACCTATTAACTTGACAAATTTATCTTTTAAAAAATGGTAAAAAGTTCCCATCGCATTTGAACCGCCGCCTACGCAAGCAACCACAGCGGCGGGCAATCTCCCCTCTTTCTCCAAAATCTGCGCTCTGGCTTCACGGCTAATCACGCTCTGAAAATCTCTCACCATCATCGGGAAAGGATGGGGCCCCATAACCGAGCCAAGCGCATAATGCGTATCTTCTACTCTGGAAACCCAATCCCGCATTGTTTCGTTCACCGCATCTTTCAAGGTTTGGGTTCCGCTTGTGACAACATTCACCTTTGCGCTCAGCAGTTCCATTCTATACACATTCAGTTTTTGCCTCTCCGTATCTTCCTTGCCCATGAAAATTTCACATTCCATGCCCAGCAAAGCCGCTGCCGTTGCGCAAGCCACGCCGTGCTGCCCAGCTCCGGTTTCTGCAATCACCCTTGTTTTGCCCATTTTTTTTGCCAGCAAAACCTGCCCCAAAACATTATTTATTTTGTGCGATCCCGTGTGGTTCAAATCTTCACGCTTCAGATAAATTTTTGCCCCATCCAAATCACGGCTCATTTTTTCCGCATAGTAGAGCAGAGATGGGCGCCCTGCGTAATCGTTCAAAAGGGCTGTGAGTTCCGAATTAAAATCCTTGTCTTTTTTATAACGCAAATACGCTTTTTCGAGATTTTGAATCTCGTTCATCAGGGTTTCAGGGATATACTGCCCACCGTGAATGCCAAATCTGCCGCTAGCCATAATTATAAGGTAGAAAATTCCTGCACGCTTCTACCAGCTTCAAAATCTTCTCTCTATCCTTAACCCCATCCGTTTCCGCACCGCTCGAAACATCCACGGCAAAAGGATTTAACTTTAGAGCCTCTTTTATGTTCTGCAAATTCACGCCGCCGGCCAAAAAAACATTCTCGCTTAAATCCATGCCTCGCAAGCATTCCCAGTTAAAGGTGTACCCGCTGCCGGGGGTTTGGGAGTCAAGGAGGGTGTAGTTGCATAGTTGAGAGTTGAGAGTTGAGAGTTGAGAGTTTTTGTTTAAATTTAATGCTCTGATTATTTTTGCTTCGTGTTTGCTCTTTAATTCTTCTATATATTCATCCGTTTCGCCGCCGTGCAGTTGGATTATGTCTATTATGCCGTTTTTGTGCAGGGAAATAATATCGTCTATTTTTGCATTTACAAAAACACCGACCGGTATAATTTCTTTTGCAAGATTTTTTCTCAGGTTTTCCGCTTGTTTTGCGGTTACAAATCTTTTGCTCTTTTCTGCGAAAACAAAACCTGTAAAATCGGATTTTGCCTCGTTTGCAAATTCAATATCCTGCTCCCTGAACAACCCGCATATCTTGATTTTAGGCATAAAGTGAATTTAGAAATAGAAAAAACCTTGACAAGCCCTCAAAATATTTCTATATTTATGGGCCAGAAAAAAACACTGGCTGTGTTTTGGCATCCCAGGTGGCAGAAATGCTCGGATGTGTAGCAGCCGGGAAGAACAACCGAATGGAGAACAATATGGCTGATTTGCCTTCTATAGAAGACCTGCTAACAGCAGGCACCCACTTTGGGCACCAGACTCGTCGCTGGAACCCAAAAATGAAACCCTACATCCTAACCGAAAAGAACAGCATCCATGTGCTGAACTTGGAAAAAACTCGGCAGCTTCTTGAAGTTGCCGGTCAGGCTATCGCCCGGATTTCCGGCAATAACCGCACCGTTCTTTTCGTTGGAACCAAATCCACCGCTCGCAAAGCTGTGGAAGATGCAGCCGCAAAATGCGGGCATTTTCATGTTACAAACCGCTGGCTCGGCGGAATGCTGACCAATTTCCAAACCGTCCGCAAGTCTATCAAACAGATTGATAAAATAGACGATATGGAAAATCAGGGTGTTTTTAAACAGATGAGCAAAAAAGAGGTTTTGGATAAAAACCGCGAGCGTTCAAAGCTTTTAAATGTTTTCGGCGGCATAAGAGAGATGAGCCAGCTTCCCGGTGTTGTTGTGATTACGGACTTAAATCACGAACATATAGCGGTTTCCGAAGCGCGCCGCTTGCGCATTCCCATAATAGGAATTTGCGACACAAATGTAAACCCCGAATTGGTTCAATATCCGATTCCGGCAAACGATGATGCCCTGCGTTCTGTTTCGCTGATTGTAGATTACCTTGCGGCAAACGTGGTTTCTCGTCAAAACCCGTCCGCTTCATTGAACGCTAAAGATAAAAACGCCGAAAAACAGGCGGAGGAGAACGCATAATGGCAGCTATAACTGCACAAATGGTAAACAGCCTGCGTGAAAGAACAGGCGTAGGCATGATGAAATGCAAAGAAGCTTTAGTCACCAGCGATGGCGATGTTGAAAAAGCAGTGGAATACCTGCGCAAGCAAGGCGCCGCTGTTGCAGCGAAACGCATAGACAAGGACGCAAAAGAAGGTTCCGTATTTGTAGGTTCAACCGCGGCCAAGGCTTTTGCTTTTGAATTGACCAGCGAAACGGATTTTGTTTCCAAAAACGATGATTTTATAAAATTAGGTTCGGACATTGCAGAAGCCATAAAGGCAGGCGATGCTTCTTCCATAGAAGAACTTCTTAAACTTCCGATTGGCTCCTTAACCGTTGCCAGCCGCATAGATGAGGTTTTGGCAAAATTCGGGGAAAAAATTGAAATTCGCAAATTTGCGGTTTTACCCATTGGCGAAAACGAAGCGGTTTCTTCTTACTCGCACCTTGGCGGCAAAATAGGCACCGTTGTAAAACTCGCTTTTGAAGGCAATCCAAGTGGTGGCAAAGAAGCCGTTCAAGCTGCTGCAAAAATCATTACCCTTCATGTAACTGCCGCTAATCCCGTAGCCCTTGATGAGAGCGGTCTTGAGCCGGAACTCGTAGCAAAGGAAAGAGAGATTGCAAAAGAACAAGTTGTAAACGAAGGCAAAACCAAGCCCGAATTCCTTGACCGTGCCGTTGACGGACGTGTTAAAAAAGCCCTGAAGCAATTCTGCCTCCTTGACCAAGAGTTCTACACCGACAGCAAGAAAATTGTTCGCGATGTGCTTGCCGAAGAACAGAAGAAGCTCGGTCTTTCAAAACTGGAAGTCGCCAAATTCATTCGCTTTGAAAAAGGTAAATAAAAAGGGTGATTCTAGACGGCAAACTCTTAGCCGCTGAAATTGAGCAGGGGCTTAAAAGCAAAGTTCAGGCCCTTGCCCAAAAACTAAACGGCAAAATTCCCGCTCTCGCTACAATTCTGGTTGGGGACGACCCTTCCAGTGCAACCTATGTTAAAATGAAAGGCAATGCGTGTAAAAGGGTGGGTTTGGAAAGCCTCCCTGTTTTGCTGCCCGCTTCAACCTCCACGGAACAACTATTGGATAAAATAAAAGAACTGAACGAAAACCCTTTGGTTCGAGGAATTTTATTGCAGCATCCCGTTCCAAAGCATATAAATGAGCGAAAATGCTTTGATGCAATTTCAATAGAAAAAGATGTTGACGGCGTTACCTCCTTGGGTTTTGGGCTTATGAGCATGGGTGAGCGAGCGTATGGCTCTGCGACTCCTAAAGGCATAATCACGCTCTTAGAGCATTACAAAATTCCTCTGGAGGGCAAGCACGCTGTTGTGGTTGGGCGCAGCGCAATTTTGGGGAAGCCTATGGCCGCCATGCTTTTGAACAAGAACTGCACCGTAACAATTTGCCATAGCAAAACACAAAATTTGCCACACATAATAGGGCTGGCAAATATTGTTGTGGGTGCAGTTGGAATTCCCGAATTTATTAAAACCGAGTGGCTGAAAAGCGGCGTAGTTGCTATTGATGCCGGTTATCACAACAAAGACGGGAGTGCGGTTGGCGATATTCAAAAAGAGGGCTTGGAGGCGGTTTGTTCTGCATATACGCCTGTTCCCGGCGGTGTTGGCCCCATGACCATTTCGACTTTGATTCAACAGACAGTGGATAATATCTAGATTAATACAATGCAACGTTTACTACTGATAGATTCTTCCGCTCTGGCTTTTCGCATGTATTATGCTTATGCTAGAAATCCTTTAAGAAATAGCAAGGGGCAATTGGTTTCGCTCTTGCACGGTTATTGGGGAGCAATTTTGCGAATAATAAAAATGCACAAGCCTGAGTATTTTGCTATTGTAAAAGATGTGTCAAAGTCAAATTTCAGGCATGAAATTTACCCGGAATATAAAGCGACCCGAAGCCCCATGCCGCCCGAGATGTCGGAGCAAATGCCATACCTTAACGAAAGCTTGGAGGTGAGCGGGATCCCTATTCTGGAACGAGAAGGTTTTGAAGCAGATGATATAATGGCATCCGTTGCAAAAATTGCCGCAGAAAAAAACTGCTTTGTATTTTTGGTCACAAAAGATAAAGATATGGCGCAAATTGTGGACAATAAAATCCATCTTTACCAAATTGAAAAAGGCGCAAAGGGAGTGGATTTTGGGGTGGAACAGGTGAGGGAAAAATTCGGTGTTGAACCGGGGCAAATGAGGGATTACCTCGCACTTGTGGGAGATGACTCCGACAATATTCCCGGCGTTCCGAAAATAGGGCCAAAGAGCGCAGTGGAACTTCTTGCGAAATACGGCAGTTTGGAAAATATCTATGAGAATCTTGCAGTATTGCCAAAAGTGAAACAAGCTATTTTGGAAGCCGGAAAGGACAGTGCTTTTTTGAGCAGAGATCTGGTAACCTTGCGCAGTGATTATGATTTTGGCTACAAGCTGGAGAATTTGAGATACGAGGGATTAAATAGAGAAAATTTATATGATCTGTTCCAAAAATACGAGGTGCCGAGCCTGATTCCGCTTTTGCCGCATGCAGACGATGTTCCCTCGCTTTTTTCAATGCTCCCCAAATCGTTCGCAAGAGAAACGAATATTCCAGTTGATGCCGTAGAAGCCTTGCAAAAAATGGAAGAGGCTTTGAAGCCTGCGAAAATTTTGGCCTTTACGGTTTTAGAGAACGGGGCAGTTTCCGTTAGCGCAAATGAACGTGAATTTTACGAACTGTCGCAGGATATTTCGCTTTATGCCGATTGGTTAAAGGAAACTTTTGAAAATGAAAATCTGGAAATAATTTTTTATAATGCAAAAGCGATTTTTCATATTTGGGATGATTTGATAGATGAAAAAAAATTGCCTAAGGGAAAATTTTGGGATGCCTTGCTCGCTCAGTGGCTTATAAGATCGGGATCTCATCAAGGCGGTTTGCCGGAAAATGCGGCTGCGCTTTTCGCAAAATGGAACGACATAAAAGAGGATTTGATAAATAAAAATTTATTTGAACTTTTTGAAAGCAAGGAAATGCCTTTGCTCAAGGTTCTTTATCAAATGGAGCGAGATGGAATTGCCATAGATACTATTGCTCTTGCAAATTTGGACTGCGAACTTAAAAAAAAGCTGGCGGAACATGAAGAGCAAATTTTTGAAATTGCAGAAGAGCGTTTTAATTTGGCTTCTCCAAAACAGCTTGCGCAAATTTTATACGAAAAATTGCAACTCCCTGTGCTGAAAAAAAGTGTGAGAGGCCCAAGCACAGATGCGGAAACTTTGGAAATGCTTTTGGAGCAGAACGAGCCGCACCCGATTTTGGAACCCATAATGAATTGGCGCGAGTTTCAAAAATTGCAAAAAACCTATACGGAAGCTCTGCCAAAATTGCTCTCGCCAAAAACAAATCGTCTCCACACCACTTTTTTGCCTTGGGGCACGGCAACCGGCAGGCTCTCCAGTGTGAATCCGAATTTGCAAAACATTCCGGTCCGGCGTGAAGAAGGCCGGCGAATAAGGGCCGCCTTTGTTCCCAGCCAAAAGGATTGGAAAATAATTTCCGTTGACTACTCCCAAATAGAACTGCGAGTGCTCGCTCACCTGAGCGGTGACCCGGAACTCTCAAACGCATTTTTGCAGGGGGTGGATATTCACAGCGTTACAGCGGCGAAGATTTTTGAAACAGATGAAGTTAGCAAGGAAATGCGTGTAGCCGCAAAGGTTGTCAATTTCGGCGTGATTTACGGAATGAGCGCATTCAGGCTTGCCAAAGAACTGCACATAACCCGTTCCAAAGCTTTGGAGTTTATAAACGGGTACTTTAATTTATACAGCAAGGTTAAAACATATTTTGAAGGCGTGGTCAAAGAGGCAAAGGAAAACGGCTTTGTGGAAACCATAGCTAAGAGGCGGCGTTATTTGCCGGAATTGCAAGCGAGTGAACATCAGGAACGTGCGATGGCTGAGCGCATGGCCATGAACAGCCCGATTCAGGGCAGCGCGGCGGATTTGATTATGGAAGCGATGCTCCGTTTGCACGCTAAAATTGAAAATGAAAATTTACCTCTTAAAATGCTTTTGCAAGTTCACGATGAGCTTGTTTTTGAGTGCCCAAATGCCTTTGCTGAGGAATTTTCGCAAATAATTAAAACTGAAATGGAGAATGCGTGGTCCTTATCTGTTCCGTTGCTGGCTAATGTTGGAATTGGGGAAAATTGGCTGGAAGCACATTAATTCGTTTGGACGTGTGCGAAAGCACTCACAAGTTTATGCGGGAGAAAGCCGCAAGTTTGCCGGAATGGACGGTTGTGACAGCGGAGTACCAAACCGGTGGGCGTGGGCGGCACGGCAGGGCATGGATTGCGCCAAAGGGAAAAAACCTCTGTTTTAACATTCTTTTGCCTACAATAGACTTAAAACCGGAATTTTATGCCCCAACTACGCAAATTGCCGCCATAACTCTAGCCAATATGCTGAGAAAAAAAGGTATAAATTCGGAAATTAAATGGCCAAATGATATTTTGGTGAATAAACGCAAAATTTGCGGAATAATTTCGGAATTATTGTTCCCAAAAATATCGCTAGGCATAGGCCTAAACGTGAACACGGAAAAATCCGATTTTGCGGGGCTGGATAAACCGGCAACCAGCATATTTATGGAAAAGGGCGAAATTTTTGATAGAGAATCCCTTTTGCAGGAATTTTTGACGGAATTTAGGGCCAACTTTGGGGTTTTATGCGAAAAAGGATTGCTTCCTTTTATCGAAGAATGGCAAAAAATCGGTTGTTTTGTGGGGCATAGGGCAAGAGTTTTGGAGGGCGATTTAGTTCTGGAAGGCGTGATTGAGTCAATTCAAGACGATGGCAGCCTGCTTTTTAGAATGGAAAACGGTTTAAAAACCATTTGGAGCGGAGATTTGGAGATTTAGGGAATAGTGTAGTTTTATTTTCTATATTTCCTGACCACCTTATATTTTGAAGAAGGATAAAAAATGACAAGAAAAGGTTTTGGACTCCGTGAGTGTATCATCTTGGCTGCTATTGTGCTTTCCGGCTACAGCTTGTGGCCGTCTATACAGTTTCATACAAAACAAGGAGCAGAAAAGACAAAGTTTGCTAAGGAAAACCCGAAAGTTGTGGAAAAATCCGTAAACTTCGGCTTGGATTTAGCCGGCGGTACCAGCATAATTTTGGAGATCGACAAAAGCGGCTTGAAACCGGATGAGGCTGAAGGCGTTCAGGAACGCTCTCTGGAAATTATTCGCAATAGAGTTGACCAATACGGTCTCTCCGAACCGCAAATCTATCCCAGCGGCGATAATCGCATTGTGGCAGACCTCGCAGGGGTGGATGTCGATGATGCTCGCAACTTGGTTGGAGGCACCGCAAAACTTGAGTTCAGGATTGTTGCCGAGCAAGAGGCGGCAGCTCAAGCGTTAACTTCAATAGATAATTATTTAAAGGGGCGAAGCCTTCCCGCTGCGGATACGGTTGCTAAAGCAGACACGGTTTCTGCCGGCGAAGCAGACTCGGCTCTTGTAGCAAATAGCGATAGTTCCGCAGATTTGTTAGGCGAAGAAGACTTTTTGCTCGGTGGCAAAACAGAGGCTCCATCTGTTGCCGCAGAAACCGAGCAACCCGGTGAAGATAGCGTGGCGGCAGCAACATATGTAAACCCAGACCGTCCATTCACCGGCTATCTGATTTCCTTTGGCTCGGATTTGGCGGTTCCGGAGGACTACGTTTCAAGAGTTCAGGCAATACTCAACATGCCTGGGGTGCAAGCCTTGATTTCCAGAGAAGTGGCTTTTGCTTGGGGGCGCGGCTTTGAAAAACAGCAAAACGGAAACAAGCTGAAAAAACTTTATCTGTTAAAACGTCGTGTGGAAATGGACGGCAAAGATATATCAAATGCTAATCCTTACAGAATTGCCGATGGTCTTTCTGCCGGGCAGGTTGCGGTATCTCTTCGCTTTAAGGGACTTGGGCCAAAAAAATTCGGTTCTGTTACGGGTAATAATATAGGCAAGCAAATGGCCATAGTCCTAGATGGGCAGGTGATAAGCGCACCCGTTATTCGCGACCGCATTCCTAACGGCGAAGCCCAAATAACCGGCTTGGACGATATGGCAGAGGCAACTCAGTTGGCCGTTGTTTTGCGAGCCGGTGCTTTGCCCGCTCCGATGAAAATAGTGGAACTCAGAAACGTTGGCGCAAGCCTTGGCGAAGAAAACATTAAAGCGGGTTTCGGTTCCGCTTTGGTAGGTTTTGCCATATGCCTTATATTCATGATAATCTATTATAACTTTGCCGGCTTGGTAGCCAATGCAGGTATCTTTATAAATATGCTGATAATAGGTGCCGCCTTATCCATATTCCATGCAACGCTTACGCTTCCCGGCATTGCAGGCATGATTTTGACTGCGGCTATGGCGCTTGATGCCAACATTATTATTTACGAACGTATAAGAGAAGAACTCAGAGCCGGGCAAATGGCCAGAATGGCGGTTGCAAAGGGTTATGAAAAAGCTTTCTCCGCAATTATAGACTCCAACTTAACAACATTCTTGGTAGCCTTTATTCTTTACAAGGTAGGCACAGGGCCGGTAAAAGGCTTTGGTTTAACCTTGATGGTTGGCATAGCGGCATCTCTATTCTCCGCTCTAGTTGTCACCAGAGCGATTTTTGACCTTAAGCTCTCCAAGCACGATGCAAAAGCCGTAAATATGGGAAAGGGTATAAAATGGTTGCAAGAAGCCAGACTTCAGGTTGTTTCCAAGCGTGGAATTTGGGCTAAGTTCTCAATCGCATTATGCGCTATTTGCATAGGGCTTGCAATTGTCAAAGGTTTCGATTACAGCATAGATTTCACCGGAGGCTTGGTCTATACCATTGAATATACCGATGAATCTCATCACATAGGTGATTTGAACAATGCTTTAGGCAAAAACGGTTTTGACGATGCATCTGTTCGCAAACTGGGGGGGACTTCTCTAAATCAGTATATGCTGAGTATTAAAACAAATGCGTCCGATGAAGAGTCGGTTAAAGCAACAACAGCAAAACTTATGGCGGCTTTGGAAAATGCCGGTTCTCCGAAAATTGTGGCAGAAGATATGGTTGGCCCCACAATAGGCGGCGAACTTCGTTTTAATGCTATACTTGCAATTATTTTCTCTTGGATTGGCATCGGCATTTATATATGGGCACGTTTTGGCAGAATGGGCTTTGGCTTTGGCGTAGGTTCAATAATAACCTTGATCCATGATACAATTATCTGCTTAGGTGTTATAAGTTTGCTCAAACTCCCCGTGGACGGTGCAATGATAGCGGCTTTCTTAACGATGATAGGTTATTCAATCAACGATACAATCGTTATATACGACCGTATTCGTGAAAATAAGCTGCTTGCCAAGGAAACTTTGGAAGATCGCATCAATATTTCCATCAACCAGAGTTTCTCCCGCACCATAATCACCAGTTTATCAACATTGTTTGTGTGCGTGGTGCTTTCGGTAATGGGCGGTTCCAGCATTCGTGATTTTGGCATCGTCATGTCTGCCGGTATTGTGATAGGCACCTATTCTTCAATTTGCATAAGCGCGCCGTTCTTGGTGTGGTGGAGCAAAAAATTCAAAAAAGGGATGGGATAATGTAAATTTGGCATATTTTTTGCATTAGCAAAAGTATGCCAGATATTATTTCCACTACTACCCGTAACAGGCTTTTCAACTCGGAAACCCGTATGCTCGTGTATAAAGGGCTGGATGCTAACGCAATGCGGGGCCGTGCTATTGCTCAAAACATAGCAAATGCCCAAACCCCCGAATATAAGCGTGTCGAGGTAAATTTTGAAGAACAGGTGCGTGAAGCCATGAGAAAGCACGTGGAGGGCACCAGAACTAATGAAGACCATATGGAAATTGGCCGCAAAGCAGCCATAAAAAGGGTTGAAGCCTATTCTTATCGCCCGGACGACCCTGCAAATCCCGGCGAAGTGAACAATGTCGATATAGATATAGAAAGCGCAAAAATGGCAGAAAACCAAATAGAGCAGAACTACAACATGCAGTTCGCCTCTTTTGGAAAGATACAAGCAGCGATTAAGGGACAGGTGTATTAGGCAAGTGCTACACCGCCAAGCAGTCCAAAAACTTCTTTTTCCCCTTCCTCACCCATTTTGCACTAGGTTTTTTTGCCCGTCGCTTGCGGAAATCAAAGGTGAGCAGGTAGCCCTCGCTTTTGTTTTTGGAGTTTAAGTATTCTATAAGCTGCTCGTGGGCCTTTTCGTGTTTTTGCTCGCCTTTCCAAAGTTTCAACTCAACTATAAATTGCTGCGTACCATAATCTATAATCAAATCTGTTCGCATTGAATTTCTTGTTTCGCTCTCAATATGGTAAAAACCTGCGCCGTTTATGAGAGGTTTCAAGTAGGTTAAGAATAACAAGCGACATTCGCTTTCCAAAAATTCTTCATTTGATTTATTATACAATTCATAATAATGCTGCATAAATTTCTTTATGCAAAGTTCCATGTTGAATTTGCCGTTCTCTATTATATCGGATTTTACGACTCTGGCTTTTTCTCTTCTACGGCTGGTGTAACTTAAAGAAATAAAATAATCGCAAATCGCTGTCTCAAAAATTTTATTGCTGATAGCCAATGTATTATCTATATTCTGCAAAATTCCAAATGTCAAACCCAAATTCATAGCTGAATTTAAATTATTGTAAGTAATCTCTTCACCACGCACTATTAAGTCGTACAATAAATCAAACAAATCCTTGTTATTCTCTATATTATGAGACAAGTCATCAAACAATGTATTTCTTTCTCCGAGCAATAGCTTCACCGCTCTTTGCACACCGTTTACAGTCCAGTCTTTATCTAATTTTTCGTCTATGGTTTTGCAAAGGCGAGAGACTAAGAAAGGATAGCCGTTGGTATAGGCTCTAATCTCTTCTGATATTGTTTTTATATCCATTTCTGTTTGGTGGTCTTTTTTGTATTCATTTAACATTGCGGCTATTTCGGGTACAGAAAAAGACATATCAACTTCAAAATCCGCCGCTATGTTCCAAGGGGAATTTATCCGCTTTTCGCCGTCTTTAAGCTGATAATGCCCGCTTTTAACCAGTTTGACTTTCAAATTTTTTATGTCATAAACGCCGCATAAAATCACAGATTGAAAAGTAGCTCCAACTCTTCCTCTTAGCAAATATTTGTCTCTAAGCATTCCTATGAAACGCAAAAATATAAGATTATTGGATGTTTTGTCAGTTTCGTCTATGATTAAAACTATTTTTTTGTCTTTGCATGCTTCATCCAAAAATATATCCAACTCCTTGAATGTTTTAACATTGTCATTTACCCAAATTTTTGCGTATTCCGAGTTTATCCTGCTTATGGCCCTTGCTATTTGATCTACTATATTTTGGCAAAAATTCTTCTCGCTTTTAAACGGAGTATCGCCAATACCTTC
>LIUG01000131.1:15796-17021 GCA_001462245.1 Candidatus Fibrimonas termitidis | reverse complement strand
AATATCCACCATGTAATGCTTGGCTGGTATGCAAAGGCCGGTTACATTGAATTTGCGCATACAAAGAATGTAGAAATTGCCAAAACCCAAGTGCCGAAATCTTTTTACCCGTTTTGCCATAATCTCTGTATATCATGGGGTAAATGTAGAAAATTATTAACGAATTAGCACGATTGATTGACACACAGCTTAATTCGCCAGACACTGTCTGGCGAATTGAGAAAGTTCTTGCATAAATTTTCTATTTTTCTGAAGAAGGAGTTTTTATGTTTGCTGTTAAAGGTGTCTATGATGGGAATTCGGTTTTGGTGGATGAGCCTATACCGATGAAGGAAAGGTATGAGGTCATTGTTACTTTCGTAAATTCAATGAATTTTGACGAAAATACCAGTATTGAAAACAACGAGAGAAAAAAGGCTTTTGATTTTTTGATGAATTTTCCCAAAAAAGAATTGCCAAAAGATTTTAACTACAAACAAGAATTGGCGAATTCTTTAGAGGAAAAATATGGTAGCGTTGATTGACACGAATGTTCTTATTGATGCATTAGCTAAGAGGTTTTGTTGCTGCACATAGTTTTACAAATATGTTTTATATTTTGCGAAAACTCTATTCTTTAGACGATATGAAAAAGTTATTGCTGAATTTAAGCAAAATTGTAAAGATTGTAAAAATAGATGAATCGTTGATTGTAAATTCTTTACAAAATTCTTTATTTACTGATGTAGAAGATTGTTTGCAAGCTGAATGTGCAAAAATTATAAATGCGGCTTATGTCGTAACACGAAATACAGATGATTTTAAAAATTCATCTGTTCTTGCAATTTTGCCAAGTGACTTTTTGAGTTTGTTGTCTGAGCCACAAACATCTACCTTGAACTAATCTGGTTCACCCCGCCAGAAAGGAGTCTGAAGGGCAAGGCATCGCTGTGTGTCTGCCCGATTTTATGTCAAAATACGGCAAATATAATCGTAAAAACGACAACCACCCCCAAAATCACATAAACCATAAATTCAAAAGGGACATAAACGCAGAAAGGCAGGTTAACGTCCATTGCTCCGCTATGGGCGGCGTGAAGTTTTCGGGTGTTTCAAATACATTATCATCAACGCGCTCAAAGCTGATTGTTATTACTGTACATTCCTTAGCAAGTTGCTGTTCCAGTTGAAAAAGCGTGGTTGTTTTGCCATACTGCCTTGCTCTACCATAGCTATAATCTGGCGG
>LIUG01000131.1:14197-15689 GCA_001462245.1 Candidatus Fibrimonas termitidis | reverse complement strand
GGATTTTCTCGGAAATATCCACCATGTAATGCTTGGCAGGTATGCAAAGGCCGGTTACATTGAATTTGCGCATACAAAGAATGTAGAAACTTGGTTCGGAAAATTCACGCTTCCCGCCTTCATTTTCTATGTTACTATTATGGAATGTTTAAAACAAACAATTAAAAGCAAACAAGTGCAAAATTTGTTTAGCTTGCCTAGCTCTTTTCTTGGTTATGATGAGTTGGAAGTAATTATTATGCCAATTGTTTTCTCTAATGCATTAGAGAGGGAAAAACGAGATATTGACATAATCAATGCAAATGCCGACCGGCTGAATAGAGAAGCCGAGGAAAATCTTTTATTTCAGGATGTTTTATGAAAAGAGGCGAGCTTTATCTTGTTTCTCTTGCTTCAAAAAACGATGTTAAAAGACAAAGAGTTTATGTGGTTGTGAGTAGGCAAGCCGCAATAGATTCTACGTATTCAACAGTTATTTGCGCTCCTATATATACAAGTTTTGAGGGTTTAAGCACGCAAGTGGAATTAGGCATAGAGTCTGGGTTAAAACATGCTTCCGCTATACGTTGCGATGAACTTATTAGCATAAGAAAATCGCAACTTACAGAATACATAGGAGCATTGTCAAATAAAAAGATAAATGAACTTGACTATGCTTTATTGATTGCTCTTGGGATAGAGGCTTGATTTCCCGCCCGCCCCCGCAAGCGGCGGGCTTCGCTTTAATCTTGCACACAACGAACACTAAACAAGTCGCACTTATCCCACAACTCGCAGTTGTAGCGCATATAGCTGTCATAATCCCACTCCGCAGCGCTTGGCAAATGCCACCCACAGGGGCAAGCTGTCATGGCCGACTCCCAATCGTACAACCTGCCATCCTTTGCACAGTTGGCTACGTCATCCTCATAACATCTACTGCCTTGTGCATTGTTATTCAAATTTTCCGCCATCCATACCTGACCACCTATTGTTACACAGGTGTGAGTCTCACCATCGCGGACATCATAAAATTTGTTGTCGCTACCGCAATTGGCACTACAGGTACTACCGCTGCTGCTACTACCGCCAACAGAAGAACTAGAGCTTGACGGCGGTGGAGCAGACGAACTTGAACTCGGATCAGATGAACTGGAACTTGAAGCAAAGGAACTGGAACTTTCGTCATTTCGAGTAAAAAAGGCGGTAACGGTAGTATTGCCTTTTACGGTGATGGATGTGGACGTAGAATTAGCGTTAGCAATCGTGCTACTGCCGCCTTCGACAATCCACATAAAGAACGTGTATCCGCTTGCCGGTTTAGCCACTATGCTCACCACTGTTCCCCATGGAACCAGTTTCAACCGAGGTGTATTGTATCCGATGTATGGGTAACTTCTAACTTCCAGCTAAATCTAATATTTTGGCTTGCGTAGCAAGGTATAGCGGCGGGTGTTATTTTGCAAAAATTGGGCATTTGGGGGTAAATATAGAAAACCATCTTACACGCACA
>LIUG01000131.1:0-14050 GCA_001462245.1 Candidatus Fibrimonas termitidis | reverse complement strand
CTTGCTCTTCCTCACCCACTTTGCGCTGGGCTTTTTGGCTTTGCGTTTGCGGAAGTCAAAGGTGAGCAGGTAGCCTTCGCTCTTGTTTTTGCTGTCAAGGTATTTTATAAGCTGCTCGTGGGCCTTTTCGTGTTTTTGCTCGCCGTGCCAGATTTTTAGTTCTACTATGAATTGCTCCGTGCCAAAATCAACTATTACATCCATACGGCTTCTATTGCGGGTTTCCGACTCAACATGATAAAAGCCTCTGCCGTTGAGTATGGGTTTCAAATAGGTCAAAAACAAAAGGCGGCATTCGCTTTCCAAAAATTTAATGTCCCTGCCGTTATAAAGCTCGTAATAATGGTTGGCAAATTTTTTTATGCAAAGAGCCATATCCAATTTGTTGTTTTCTATAACTTCTTCCGGCAAGGTTCGGGTTATGTCCGCTCTGTGCACATTTACGCTTTCTATCATTTTTTTTGTTATAAAATGGTTATAAATTATCGTTTCAAAAATCAGATTGTTTATAACAACCTGTTCATTTTGTTTTCTTAAAATCCCAAACATAATGCCCCATTCCATCGCATGGCTTGTCATGCTGTAATTGTATGACCGGCCGTTGACCACAATATCGTAGAGCAAATCAGAGAAATCTTTGTCGCTTTCCAAATTTTTGCCCAAATCGTCAAACAGAAGATTTTTTTCGTATAACATAATTCTCACGGCTTTTTGCACACCTTGCACTGTCCAGTCTTTTTCCAAGTCCTCGTCTATGGTTTGGCAAAGCCGGGAAACCAAATAAGGATAGCCGCTGGTATAAGCCCTCAGCTCTTTTGATATCGCTTCTATGTCCATTCCGGTTTGGTGCTCTTTTTCGTATTCGTTTAGCATGGTGGCTATTTCCGGAGCAGAAAAAGACATGTCTATTTTGAAATTCGCCGCTATATTCCAAGGGGAGTTTACCCTTCTCTCGCTATCTTTAAGTTGATGAGCTCCAGCTAAGACCATTTTCATTTTCAAATTTTTTATGTCGTAAACACCTGCAAGTATAACGCTCTGAAATGTGGCTCCTGCGCCTTGTCCTCTTTTCAGGTACTTGTCTCGCAGCATTCCCAAAAACTTTAAAAATACCGGATTATTGGATGATTTGTCCGTCTCGTCTATCATCAGGACGATTTTTTGAGCTTTGCAAACTTTGCTTAAAAAAGCATCAAGCAAATCAAAACTTGTAACAGAGCCGTCTATCCAAACTTCAGAACCGGGCAAATCTCTTTCGCTGAAATATTTTGAGCATATATAAAGAAATCCTTGGCAAAAATTTTCGGGTGTTTCAAATACTCTATCATCAACGCCTTCAAAGCTAACCGCTATTACTGTGCATTCCTTAGCAAGTTGCTGTTCCAGTTGAAAAAGCGTTGTGGTTTTTCCATATTGCCTTGCGCGGTTTATGGTGAAGTAATCGCCTTGTTTTACCATAGCCATGATTTGGCGGACTTTTTCGGAAATATCCACCATATAATGCTCGCCGGGTATGCAAAGACCCGTCACATTAAATCTGCGCATACAAAGAATGTAGAAATCGCCCCCCGCCAAAACTAGCGGTGGGGTTTGTCAAGGTTTACTATATTTACCCCCATGAAATGCACAGTTAGAACACGCAGTCGGAAAAATGTTTTCGATATTCCGCCTATCGCAAGCTTGCGCTCGGATTTTGAAATTAAAAAGGAAAAGGAAGATTCCAAAGTTCGCATACTGGAAACCTGGCCGGATGGCTCGCTCAGGCTTGTGATGGTGAACGGAAAGGTTTTATCCATTGTGGTACGCAAAAAAAATAACGGTTTCCCCGATTCGGTTGAAATAAACGGTACCCGCTACAGCGTTGATGTCAACAAAATAGATAGCTCCCATTACGGCGGAGCAGAAAAATCGGCAAAAAAGGTAAGCGGAAATATAACCGCAGTATTGCCGGGGCAAATTTCCAGCTTGCGGGTAAAGCCCGGGCAAGCTGTGAAAAAAGGACAGTTGCTCGGCATATTGGAGGCCATGAAAATGGAAAATGAAATTTTAGCCCCCTGCGATGGCAAAATTAAAGCTGTGAAAATAGAACAAGGTCAAACCGTTATGCGAGGCGATTTGATACTGGAAATTATTTAACCGCATATTCTATGTCAAGAACCTTCTTTATCGGCGATGTTCACGGCTGCATAGAGGAGCTTGCAGAGCTGGTTGGGAAATTTTCTCCGAATGCCGAAGATAAAATTTACCAGACCGGCGATATAATAAATAAAGGCCCCGATAGTCCGGCAGTTTTGGACTTTGTTCTTAAACACAATATACAATGCGTGATGGGAAACCACGAAGCAAAGCTTTTGCAAATTTTGAATAAACCACAAGCGGAACAAACGCCAAAGGAGTTAAGACTTTTGGAAAGTGTTAAAAAACCGGAATGGATAGCGAGCGTGGTTTCCAAATTCCCGCTGTGGTTGGATACGGGCAAAGAAATTTTACTGCATGCGGGTTTGGAGCCGGGAAAGAATTTTTTAGAAGAAATGGAATCCAAAAACATATTGACCGTTAGGCTATGGAACGAAAAGCCGTGGTATGAGCAGGCGATTTTTAACGGACGGACGATTATTTTCGGGCATTGGGCGATGAACGGCTTGGTTGACTTTCCGCATGTAAAAGGATTGGATACGGGTTGCGTTTACGGAAAACTCCTGACCGGTTATTGCCCCGAAGAAGATAGATTTTACCAAGTGGCGGCGAAAAAGGTATATTCAAACATTCATAGATAGATTTTCTATCTTTCCATTTATGACCTTTGAAGAAATTTTCGCTTTGGTAAAAGACCGCAAAGAAAAAATGCCGGAAGGAAAGAGCACAACGGAACTTTTCAAAAAGGGTTCTCACGGCATTGGCAAAAAACTGGTGGAAGAAGCGGCGGAATCCTGGATGGCAGCACGCTATGAAGGCAAAGACGCTCTTGCTCTGGAACTTTCGCAAACGCTTTATTATGTTGCCTGCATGATGGCGGAAAACGAACTTTCGCCGGAAGATGTGTATGCAAAATTGTGAATATGAAATTTACAACCATCTCCGCAAAGCCGGCTGTCTCGCAAAAGGCACAGGAGACGACGCCTTTCTTTTTGACAATTATTTAATATCCGCAGATATGTCTGTGGAGGGTACGCACTTCAGGTTAGGCTGGAGTTCGCCGGAACAAGCGATTGAAAAATGCTTGCTCTCAAATTTTTCCGACATAAACGCTATGGGAGGCAAGTCTAAGGCAATTTTATTTTCAATTTGCGTAAACAAAAAATGGAGCAAAAAAACAAGGGATAAAATTGCAAATGCCGTGGCAAAAATTTGCAAAAAACACGATGTGAAAATTTTGGGCGGAGATACTGTTGGCGGAGATATCGGAGTTTTTTCCGTGACGGTTTTCGGTAGGGCAAAGGGTAAAATTTTATTGCGTTCCGCGGCTAAAGACGATGATGATGTGTGGCTCGCCGGTTATCCGGGCTGCTCCGGAGCGGGTTTGAAAATTTTGGAAAAAGAAACCGAAAAAAAATTCAGCAAACTTGAGCAAAAGCTCGTAAGTTTACACAGAGTTCCTCACCCCCCCTTAATGCTAGGCGAACTCCTTGCAAAAACAAAAGGCATTGGCGCCTGCATAGATTTAAGCGACTCGCTTGCGGAAAGCCTATTGCATATTTCCTCTCAATCCGAAATTCAAATTCAGATAAAAGAAAAACTTCTTCCGATTTTTCCCGGAGTAAAAAAAGATATTCTATTAAATGGCGGTGAAGATTATTGCTTGCTTTTCACAGCGAGAAAATCCGCAAGAGAAAATATTTTGCATCTTACGGAAAAATTTTCAAAAGAGTTTCCCATTTGCAAAATCGGCGAGATAAAAAAGGGCACCGGAGTTTTTTTAGATGGGAAAAAACTTGAGGTGAACGGATGGCAGCATTTTTAGCATTATTCTCATTGCTAATTTTTTCTTGCGAACCTAACCGTTTGGAAATCACGGAAGTTTTTGAGAATAATGCCCCAAAAGAGGCTTATGAAGTTTCACCGGATGGAGAAAAAGAGACCTTTTATTCTTGGTACAGAAACGGCATAAAAGCCGAGGAAATGCCCTTTAAAAACGGAGTTCCAAACGGGCTTTACCGTAAGTGGAGCATAACGGGTTTTATAACCGAGCGAGGCAACTATAAAGATTCTTTACGAGACGGGAAGTGGGCATTTTTTGCGAAGGAGAAAAAAATTTTTATGCAAGGCTCCTATAAAAAAGGTTTAAAGCAAGGCAAATGGACGCTCTTCGATGAAGATGGAAAAATCACAGGCGAGCAATTTTACAGAAATGATTCCGCTACAGGAATTTGGAAAAAATTTTACAAGGATATTGTGATAGAAGAAAATTCCTGCCACCCGACAAACCAAACAGGTTATTTTAAATCGTATTCAAACGAGGGCAAAGCTTTAATTTACCAGGAATGCCGCAACGGAAAGTTAAACGGAGTTTTTATGTCTTATTATCCGGGCGGAGCGTTGCACAAAATAGGGCGTTTTGAGAACGGACTCCGAAATGACGTATGGGTTGAATATTTTGCGAGCAAAAAATTGCGAAAAATCGAACACTGGATAGCCAGTATGCGAAACGGCGAGTGGATACGTTTTAACGAGGCCGGCGAGGTACTAAACAAAACGGAATTTATAGACGGTTCCGGTTTTTTTGAAGATACCTCTTGGCAAAACAACAGGATACACGGCGAAATTCGCACAAAGCTGAGAGACGGCGAATATCTGCGAATTGAAACCTACGAAAACGGAATAAAGCAAAGTTCAGCGGATTATCTAAAAGATTCCGCAAAACCTTTGACCTTGGGTTTTTGGAAAGACGGCAAAAAAAACGGTGCATGGCGCAACTGGTACAAAAACGGAATTTTAAAAGATTCGTTGAATTTCCAAAACGGCGAACTCTTTGGCGAACAATTTCATTACGATAGCACAGGCAGGTTGTACAAAAAAGAAACCGTGCTGGGGAAGAATATACCTGCGCTGGTGGAGATGAAGTAACTGTTATCAGGAAACCATGAGTTCAAAACATCCGGCTCGGCAATTATCCCTCTAAATCCCAAGCCCCCACTCCAGTTCGCCGTTTGATAAGAAACAACCTTTAGGATTTTCTACATTATCAACAATGAAGTTTACCCGCTCTAAAAAGATTGCTATGTTCAACAATAAAGGTGGAGTTGGCAAAACTACTCTTGCTTTTAATTTAGCGGTTAAATTTGCGAACAAAGGTTACAAAACCGCCCTTATAGATTTAGACCCTCAATGCAACTTAACAAGGTTAGCACTCGGGAACGATTTTTTTACGGAAAACAACGGTAAAACCATATATGATGTATTAAAAGGAATTTTAGAAGGCGGCGCAGATGTGGATTTTTCCGTTGCTTTGGAAAAAATTCAAGGTGCAAAAGAAAATCTTTATTTGCTCAGGGGCGATTTAAGTTTAGCAAAATACGAAAACCTGTTGTCAACAGCCTATAACTCTGCGGCGGCTGGTGATAGAATCGGTTATTTTCAAATTAGTGCCATAAATAGATTTTTGAGAGAAAAAGGAATGAACGCATCGGAGGCAATAGATATTTTTGTTATAGACACTTCGCCAACACTTGGGCTTTTGAACAGAATTATCTTGCTCGGAACCGATTACTTTGCCGTGCCTGTTATGCCGGATGCCTTTTCTTTGCAGGGCATTGAAAATCTGGGGAAAATATTTGAGGAATGGAAGATAAAATGGAAGAATACAGGTTTGGCTCTTTCCGGCGATATTGAAAATAAATTTGTACTTAACGGCGATGCTCTGTTTATAGGTTATATTTTAAACTCTTACAATGTCTATGGAAAACAACCCATAAGAGACCATAGAAATTTCATAAAACAAATTCCCGGCTTGGTTAAAAAATTCTTATCGGAAAAACACAGTAAAAATGGTCTGGTGGCTCAAAGTTGCGCAAACTCCATTGGAGACATTCAAGATTACGGCCGATTGCCGTCACTTGCGCATGAAACGGCACAAGCCATTTTTGACATAGATCCGGTTAAAGCAGAGGCCATGCAATTCGGCACAGTTGAAAATATTGAAAAGGCAAAAGAAGAATTTGAGCATTTGTCGGATAAGATTTTAGGGTTGCTGAGGGATTATTGAATAATCAATTTGTTTCGTTCCTCGTTCAAGTAAAGATTATGGAATATGTCTTGAATAGCGGAATTTTCATCTTATAAATGAAAGTTGAGTGCAACTGCCACAGCTTATTTTGGGCTTTTTGCATACCATAGTCCACTTATTCCTACATACAGGCTGGTCGGATTTGCATATACATCTTCTCTGCCTAAATGAAAGCTAATAAATTGCTTTTGAGGCATAAATATTTGAGAAGTACGTACCTAATGCTATTTTATTGTTGCTTTTTTCATAAATCACTCCATAAGATTTGAACCATCACCATCAATGAAATTCATCATATATGCTAATGTCGCATCCATTATTCTTTAGCATTTGTTCAAGCATAAAAAGAGGATTGGCATGAATGTCACCACAACCGAGTTCACTAAAAGCGCATGCCATATAGTGGGAATAGCACTCTTCATTATCATCACACGCCGAATTAATGCCATCTTTTACACCATTTATCTCTTCGTGTATTTCAATGCAGTCCTCATGATAGTATGATTTCAATGAATCATCGCATATAATCCACCACTGCAATGTGGTACCCGCTGGAGGATTATAGGTTGCTCCATTCTGAAGTAAAATACCATCATTTATTATCATATTCCAGCCCTGTAAGAGACTAGAATTGATATTCATTCCTATTCTTGTAGTTCCAGTAACCGTTCCAGTCGCTGAAGCGTATAAAAATCCTCCCCCAGCTTTCCGACTACCCGAACTATTTACATAATAAGGTCTAATAATTTGATAAGGAGAATTCCCGCAAACTTCGCCGGGAATTTCAACAACAAGAGAGGCTTCAGCAAATCTGAGAGTTGATGGAGAAGCAGAAATGCCTTGTGGCAAATTCATAAGATAGTCGCTCACGGCTGACGCTGATGGTAAATTTAACGATAATTTCCCATTTTGAATTTGGCCTGCTGGCAAGCGGATTTCTGTACCTTCGAACTCCATGAATACAGGGATTATGCCTGTGCCTTCATAACCCTGCAAGTCCTGCGGAGTCGAGGCCAATTCGGACAAATTTACATCACCGCTTGATGAAGAGGGAGTAACATCTCCATCGTCATTATCCGAAGAGCAGGAAATAGTGAATGCCAAGGCAAGCAAAATGCCTGCTGTCAACAGAAAACAATATGTTTTCTTCATAATAACCTCCATAGTTAAAGGGGAATATAGTAAATCTTTATATGTTTATTAGAGCGTCGGAGCTACTGAACATTGGGGATAATTCCAAAAAATTACTATATTTACGCTTAAAGAAAGGTGATGTGCATGAGCAATAATAGGAGAAATAAGCCATGAGATATTTATTCTTGTTTTTTTGCTTAATTTTATGTTCCTGCAGCGATAAATATTATGGTTGCGCTGGAGAAGATGGAATGTCGGGGAAAATAACTGCTATGAAATCATCTTCAGAAGAGCCTAGTAGTTCGAACTATAGTGGATGTGAGCCACCATCACCGCCCGATAATATCATAGATAGTATAACTACAGAGGGAGAAAGTTGGTAAATTTTACTATATTCCCCATAATGGAAACTTCAAGCGACCGAATTCTGGATCTAACAGACTACGCAAATGCTGTAGCCAGCTTGGAGAGGTCTGTCACTTCTTATAAAACGGAAACCGAAGGGGAATACAAAGAGGTTTTGCGGGATTCTTCTATTCAAAGATTTGAATATGTTTTTGAATTCTCACATAAAATTCTGCGTAGATATTTGTCTTGGCATGTACCGATGCCACAGGTAAGGGTTTCCGAGCTTTCTTTTGCCGAGTTGGTTAGAACTGCAAACGAGCATGGACTTTTCACCGAATCTTATGAAGTTTGGAGCAACTATCGCAAAATGAGAAACATAACGTCGCACACATATAATGAAGATGCAGCCGAACAGGTTTTGGAAATAATACCGGCTTTTTTGGAAGAGATAAAAAAGTTTTTATCAAAAATGCAGGAAAATTTGGAAAGGGTAAAAAATGCCTTTGCAACTTGAAGAGAAGGATTTGAACATAGCAAAAAAATTGCTGAAAATGGAATTGGAAGGCACAAATTCTGAGGTATATGTTTTTGGCTCTCGCTCAAAAGGCACGGCGCAAAAATTTTCCGATTTGGATTTGGCTATTGATTTTAACGGACAAAAAATGCCCAGAGAAATAAAATCCGAACTGGAAAACTTTTTTGAAGCCAGCTTTATAAGCATGAAAGTGGACATCGTAGATTTAAACAACATCAGCGAAAATTTCAAAAAAATTATAACCCCAAGCTTGCAAAAGTTTTTGAGTTTTCCTTGATTTCGAGGGTTAAGACGTTAATTTCAAAAATTCGGCCAAACTCTTTTTCCCCAAATCACCTTCTTTTCTTTTGCGAACAGAAATGGCATTTTCTGCCATTTCTTTTTCGCCAACAACAAGCAAATAGGGTATCTTAGCTAATTCACCAAGGCGAATTTTATAGCCTACCTTTTCATTTGAATTATCAATTTCCGCACGAATACCGGCTTCGCTGAGCTCCTTGCAAATTTTTTCCGCATATTCTGCGAACTTTTCCGAAACCGGCAGAACTCTAACCTGCACAGGGGCAAACCAAAACGGGAAATCTCCGGCATATTCTTCCGTTAAAATACCCACAAAGCGTTCAATGGAGCCGAGTGCCGCTCTATGCAACATTACAGGAGTGTGCTTTTGGTTATCTTTGCCAACATATTCCGCACCCAAGCGAGCGGGCATATTGAAATCCACTTGAATTGTTCCGCATTGCCAATCACGCCCAAGAGAGTCCTTTAGCACAAATTCCAGCTTTGGCCCATAAAACGCACCCTCACCTGGGTTCAAAGTATAACTCAAACCGGCAAGTTTCGTAGCTTCTTCCAAAGCGTTTTCCGCCTTATCCCAAAGTTCATCCGAGCCAACCCGTTCTTCCGGACGGGTGCTGAACTTCACGGTAATTTTTTCAAAGCCAAAAACCTTGTAGAAGTCTTTTACCAAATCGCAAAAACTGCTTACCTCCGAGGCGATCTGCTCTTCCGTGCAAAAAATATGCGCATCGTCCTGAACAAAACCGCGAACTCGCATCAAACCGTGCATTGTGCCGGCAGGTTCATTGCGATGGCATTTCCCGAACTCCGCAAACCGCAAAGGCAAGTCGCGCCAGCTTTTTAGGCCCTTATTGAAAATCTCTATATGGCAAGGGCAATTCATAGGCTTAACCGCCATTTCCTTTTCGCCAGCCAAGGTTTTAAACATATTGGCATCATATTTGCCCACATGGCCGCTTTTAACCCACAGCGATTTATCCACAATTTCCGGCGTTATCACCTCTTTATAGCCACGCTTGGTAATCTCTTTGCGAACAAAATCCTTCAGCACATTCACAAGCACTGCCCCATGCGGGTGCCAAAACACCATGCCGGGGCTATGGTCTTCTATATGGTATAAATCCATCTCCTGCCCAATGCGGCGATGGTCTCTTTTTTTTGCCTCTTCCAAAAATTTCAAATAAGCATCCAAACCGGCTTTATCTGCATAGCAAGTTCCATAAACTCTGGTCAACTGGTCGCTCTTTTGGTCTCCGTGCCAATACGCACCGGCAAGGCTCAAAACCTTAAAGGCCTTCAACTTGCCTGTGCTGGGAACGTGAGGGCCTGCGCACAAATCTTCCCAGCCGGCATTTGGAACTCCGGTCACATAAAAACTGAAAACTTTATCGCCACGGGTAACGGCTCTATCCACATTGTCTCTTTTGTATTTATCGCCTTCTGTGCGTTTGAGGGCTTCTTCGAGCGGAACTTCAATGCGGGTAAAGGGGCGGTCTTCTTTGATAATTTCGCTCATTTTTTTTTCAATGCGCTCAAAATCCGCATGGGTGAGCGGTTCGGGCGTTGCAAGGTCGTAGTAAAAGCCATCTTCCACGGGAGGCCCATAAGCGAGCCTTGTCCCGGGAAAAAGGGTGCAAATCGCTTCTGCCAGAACGTGTGCGCAGGAGTGCCGCAAAACAAAGAGGGAATCCAAGTCTTCGTTTGATGCGGTGATTATGCGAAAATTGCCGCTATCCGTAAGGGGGCGGTTCAAGTCCAGAATTTTTTCGCCGAGTTTTACGGCAATAGCTTTGCGAGCCAAGCCTTCCGAAATGCTTTTTGCTATTTCCAAACCGGTAATCCCGCTTTCAAAGGATTTTGCGGTGTTGTCTGGGAGTGTGAGTGTGATGGACATATTGGGGGGTAAGGTAGAAATCGGTGCGGCACTTATATTGTAGAATTCTTATACGCCAAATTTAAACAATCGCTTACATCTTTCGATGAAAGCGTTAAATCTTTTAAAATCTCATCCATGCCGTTTAGATCGCCTTGCTCAATTAAATTGATTAAACTTACCAATAATCCCATAGTTCCTTTCTTTTCCAGCAAAGCGGAGGTTATCTCCTTGTCCAGGGAGATTTGCTCCAGCACGGTAGCCAGCGATGTTTGATAAAGGGCATCCAAATGGCTTATTAAACCCATTAAATATACCTTCTCTGTTTTCTCCAGCGACCAGTTCAGTTTTTTTGCCAGCTCTCCGAAAAAATCCGCACGCATTGTGGCATTCATCAAAAGAGGGGATTTGTTTGCATTGGAACTGGAACCGGTATAAGCCAGTATCAATAGCCACCGCCTGATGTTGGAAAGACCGAGCATACTTAGAGCGTGCCGAATGCTCATTATTTGGGAACGCATAGCAAAAGCTGCCGAATTCAGATATTTTAACAGATTTATGGTCAACTCAGGATGGTTTTTAAACTCCTTTTCCAAATCCATTATATCCAGTTCATCCTTATTCATCAAGCCCAAAATTTGCAAAACCCCCATCGCATTGGAGCTTATTTTTACGGATTTTATAGTTTCGGGCCTTGTAAAAAAATAACCCTGAAAATAATCACAGCCTGCATCGTAAGATATTTTGAAATCTTTTTCCGTTTCTATTTTTTCCGCTAAAACTTTAACATTTTTTTGCTGAAAAGATTTCACTATGTTTCGCAAAAGGTTAACATCTTTTATTTCGGGATATTCCAGTTTGCAAAAAGACAGATAAGGGAGAAGAGGGGCAATTTCCGTAAATTTTTCCTTGGTTGGAACAAAATCGTCAATTGCTATTCTAAAGCCTTTTTCGTGTAAAATTTTAACGGCATCTACGATTTTCTCGTCAATTTTTACGGTCTCCAAAATTTCCAAAACAAAAACATCGGGATTTAGACTAAACGGTATTTCGCTGAGCAAGAAGTCATAGCTGCAATTCAAAAAAGCCAAAGAACTTCGCACAATTTTATTTATTCCGATATTGTTTAAAATGTTGTCCAAAACTACAGCGGTGGCATTCATATCGTTCAAAATGCCACTATTGGCTTGGCTGCTTCTCCGATATAGAAGCTCATAAGCAAATAATTCCCTATCCCTATTAAGAATAGGCTGCCTTGCAACGCAAATCTCCTCGGTTATTTTAACCATTCTCCCCCCTTCACCAAAATTGTTATCGTTACTTGTATCTTATTCAATACTATACCCTACACCTGTAGGTTACGGTATAAATATAGAAAAATAAATTGTAAGTTGCATTTTCAAATAGGACTGTGTTAAGGATGAGTAGGTTGCCCAATAGGAGATGTTGACGTATTCCCTATAAACTCGTCTATGTTATTTACAATATACTGCGAGCCTGTGGTGTGCAACGCTCCGTAGCATTCTTTGATGTAATTTAATACGTTGTATTTTTCGAACAGAGCATAAGTTTCTTGTCCGCTGATTTTTTTTGCACTTTTATAAATTTCAATGCAGAACGCTAAAAATTTTAATTCGCCATTCATTATTGCTCCTCCGGCCAAGTGATTTTTCCTGTTTCCAATTCCTCTTTTAGCAAACTATACAGCGCATTTGAACTTAAATGCCATAATTTAGTTTCTTCAATTTCCAATTTCCTATAAAGCTCCGAGTTGTAAAGCAAACTGCTCGCCTCTTTTTCATTTATATTTTGTTCTTCCATCAACCTTTGCAAAATTCCGGGAGCAAGCATTGCAATAATAGAATAAACATTATCCTGAGTTACCATAAACTAGTCCTTTGGCTCAAAAGATTTTACAAATTTCAAAAAAGTTAAAGAGCGTTCTGTTAAAAAGCAATACTGATTGTAAAGTTTTTTTACTTTTAAGCCTGCAATCGCAGCTTCCGCAGGAATAATGCCTTCTAAATATGCTTGCAAAGTTGGAAATACATCGTCATTGGCAACGGGGCCAATAACTAAATCATAAATTTTTCCATTATATATGGAAAATCTGTTTTGCCTCACAAATTCAAGCCATTCTAAATTTGGTTCTTTGAATTGCAAAATATCAAGTTCCAATTTTGCTTTATCGTGGTCAAATTCATAAACACTCACTTTTCTAGTTGCACTGCCGGTTCTTCTCATCACGCTTTTTGTAAAATTCACAGCTTGTTCTTTATTTGTTGTTGTATAAAAACCATAGCCAAAATCCAATCCTCTGTTTTTGCGAACTATAATTTTTGGATTTTTGACGTCAACAATGCTACCGTGATAAAGGTTCATAAATGAGAATGTATAAAATTTAAATCCATCAACTCCTCAACCAAATAAATATCGCTACGGCAGTGCATATCCGAAATTCCATTTTCTTGATATTCTTTACCAACAGATTTTCAGAATAATTCCAGCAAAAATGGTCCCGTGCGGTGGCAACTCCACGGCTGTAATTTGAAGTAAAATGTCTTTATAAAAAATCTCCGCTTTGCTCATTTTAAGTTCTCCTTATTGTGGCGAATTATAGCCATAAATCCGGTAAAAGAAGTTATTCTTATCTGTTCATACCTTTCTAAAACTAATAAATCTTTATCACCAGTAAGCAAAAAATCAGCGTTATTAACTCTTGCCAAAGCAAGCAAGTATAAATCTTTTGGATCTCTCAATTCAGGTACTTCTATATCAACAGCAGGATCATCAACGCAATATGATTTAATCAAATCAAACATATCTAAAATCTTTTTTTCATCTGTATATTTCCTTATTTTTTTCCGTGAGCTTACATCACAAAACTCTTCTATAATCTTTGGGCTGCTAATTATAGCAATACTTCCGTTTAAAGACAAATCCTTTAAAACGTTTAATCTTAATTTTTTTCCTATGAGAAAAGATATCCACAAATTTGCGTCAATAACTACTTTATACATAAATCTTTGTTTTAAATTCCTGCTTGAGCATAAGCCTCATCCAGCAAAGCCAAATCTTTTTCCCAGTTTCTATTTGGCTTGCCGTATTTATTTCCATATCTTACCATATTGACTTCTTCCTGAATTTCTTCGTCCGTGAGCGGATCGTTATCCGGACAATTTTTTTCAATCTTTTCAAAAAGATAACGGCGATACTCAGCTAATTCTACATCATTAGCTTCTACCGTCAAGGATTTCACTGCTGCAATTCCAGACATAATATACCTCTCTATTGTCAAATATACAAAATTTGCCAGACGGCATCTGGCAAATTGGATAACCCATTAACCGCATCATCAAGCTTACCCATTTCCGGTCCGCTTCACCAAAATCGTTATCATTTTACATCAACTCCTTATTTAATCAACAAAAACACTAAAATTGCCCAAAAAATCACAGTATCTATACCCTACGCCAGTAGGTTACAATACAAATATGGTAATTACTCCATCAACGGCAAAAAAGTAGGCAACCCCCGCAAAATATTTCTATATTACTCCACAATGGCAAATGTTACCCCAAATATGGCAAAAGGGCTTGCGTTGCAGGGTCTTGACCTTTTGGTACAGGCTTCGGCA
>LIUG01000130.1 GCA_001462245.1 Candidatus Fibrimonas termitidis | reverse complement strand
CAATGATGCTTTTGAGCTAAACCTTGATATTGTAGTATCTCAAATACACGAGACCACTTTTTCGCACATTTTTTACGTTTTCCCAAAGCTTCGTAGCCAGCTCTTTCATAATTAAGCAGGAAAACTTCTGTCAAATATTCTACCTCATTTTTCATGTTTTTCCCAAACTCGGTAAAATCCTTAAAATCCATTTCGTATTCTTCGTGTCTTTTCTTTACCATATCTTTATATCCTTTTTTCACTAAATTATTATATGCATTCTCCACTAAGGTTTTGTACCATTGTTTCATGTCGTATAACTCAATATCTGTTTTAAGTGCGTTTTCATCATAATAAATGTTGACCTTTTTTAAGATTTCACATGCTTTTTCATAATTTTCTTTATCAATTTCAATCTCACATAAGATTCTGGACAATTGACAGTCAATATTACTTTCATGTCCCTGTCTAAGTTTGCTATTTAGCCAACTAATATATCTGTTTCTTTTATATTTGGCATCTGTATTCTTGTTGTTTTCATATTCATCACTATCAGTGTTCCAAGCCCATTGAACTAGCCCAAATCCCAACTCTGCTTTTGTTTTTTCATCATTTCCTTGGTAAAGGCCGGGGTTAATAGTACTTTCTCCATCCATATTCCCAAGGAGAGCATAAATAGCATTTTGACTCCATTTTTCTCCAGAGAGAAATTTAAAAATATATCTAGCATTGATTAACTTTTGAGCATCACTTAAACGACCAGTGCTAGTTTGTATCTCGTTAATAGTAGGAGTAGTATTTGGAACACTTTTTACTGAGTTCTCAATATTCTTTCCTTCTGCATCATACTTTCCTACAGCAACCCATCCTTTCCCTTCTTCTTCGCCGTAATAATACAATACATTTATCCATATATTTCCTGTTCCATCAAACTTTCTAGGTGCCTGTGGTGAATCAACAATTAACAACCCCTCTTTTAATCCAACAGGAACTTCATTATTGTCAATAGGATCTTTTCTTATGTTTGTATTGCTAGCAATTAGTACCCGAGGCCATACAAACGTACCGAGCGACAATATGTAATCTTCCAATGAATCTATGGTAATAGTTACGTCAGCCATTTCAACAAACCTCCTGAATAATTTTATTCAAACGAACAGTAATTTCTCCAATCATATTCAACCCATCATCTTCTTTAAGTGTACACAAATACTTATTAGTAGCTTCCTTAAAGCCGTTAAAATCGTTAATGCTATCATAAGTTCCTTTTGGAACTATAGGTTTTAATTCTTCAATAATTTTTTTCAACGAAATACCACCTCCCGAAACATCCTCCCCCAACTTCCTTATTGCCGCCTTAAAATCTCCGAATTCTCCGCCATCCTTATAATACAATGTCATTATTGACATAAGATACATTCCATAAATATTGTTCAAACGGGCAATAATTTCTTTGGCATTCTCAGATTTCTTATCACTCTCTAAAGATTTCAATGCGTTTTTTATCAGACCACTAAACTCTTTAAATTCCTCAGATGACAGCTTTCCTCTCTTCATCAATTCATTCAACCATTTTTCATATATATTATACTCCTTCAATATCAAAAATTTTGAAGAATTGGCCCAAGGAATCATAAAATTTATCAACCACGCCTTTATCTTATTGAAAAATTCTTTAAGAAACTCTTCCAATATTTTTTTAATATCCACAACAATCTCCTTTTTTATCTTAATACAGCTTGCATATTAAGGTCTTACTCATAAGATAGTAAAAAATATCCAATCTCAATATACGTAGGAACCCGAAAAAATTTTGAAAAATAATAAACTATATTTACTTATGGAGATAGAAAACAATGAAATGTCCTATTTCGATTAAAAAATATTGCCGACTTTGCAGTTGCTGAAAATTATGTATTTTGCGGACAAATACCATATATGCCATTTCGGAATACTTGTGGCAGATGACACCTATTTTGTAATAAACCTTGGAACCGTGGTTTAAACAATGTTTGATATATTGAAAAATAACCGCTCTAGAGTGCATTACTATGACTTTTTTCCCTCGGATAAAGAAATGCTCAGATATAATTGACGAAATGCATATCCGTCGAATTGGGATAAATTTAGAAAAATAATGTATAACATGGAAGTGAGGATAAAAAAGGTGCGGTAGTTGAGGTAATTGAAGAACCCCAAGGGTGCTCTAAAAATAATTTCTAATTTTGTAAAATGCCTGTGCAAAGGTATCAATTAGGAACTAAACAGAAGCTGCCTTTATATGCGTTGGATAGCAGGGGGCAGATTTGGTGACTGGTTGGCGCCATGCTTCTCGTTACATTTACCACAACGGGTGCCATGACGGCGCAGAGCGTGAGTTCAGGGGCTTCGGCCTTGTCGAGCGGATTGACAGCGAGGCCGGGAGCGACCCGGCGACCGACCAGCCTCCCGTGCTCACACGGACATGGTTCCATCTGGGGCTTGCCCCTGAAGGGAAGCCTTTGCCCGGTTCCCTCTCCGGCCTTGAACTGTCGCCTCAGGAGCGGCGGGAGGCTTGCCGGGCGTTCAAGGGCGTCATGCTCAGAGAGGAGGTTTGCGGTCTTGACGGCGGGGTGCCTTATCTGGTCACTGAGAAAAGCTACGGCATAGAGCTTCTTGGGCGCAGCCTGGCGAAAGGGGACAGGTTCCACCCCTCCGCTGTTTGGCAGGTGACCGAGAGCGGGTCGGTCTCCCGCCATTGCGAGGGCGACGCCGATGACCCCCGCATAGTTCATTCGCTTGTTCTGGAAAAGGACGGGTACGGACGGCCATTGCTTTCTGCGGAGGTCGCGTGCGGCAGGGCGCGGGGGAAGGAGACCGGCATTCCGGAGGTGGATGCGGAGCAGGGGAAGCTTCATGCTGTCGTTTCGCGGAATTCATACGCTGAGGACTGGCCCGGTAATGGCTCGCATTCGTGGCGCATGGGCATGGAGTGCGGGACTAAGACATGGGAGCTGACTGGGCTGAACGCGGCGGCATTCGATGCCGGCGGGCTTTTGAATGCGTTCAATGGAGCAGCTGACATAGATTTTGAGGATGAGCCTTCGTCTGGATTGCAGAGGAGGCTGGTGGAGCATACGGAAACGCTGTTCTACGATGAAAACCTTTCCGGGCCTCTTGAAGCAGGCTTGATGGCTTTCCACGGGCTGGCTTGCGAGAGCTACACGCTCTCGCATACGCAAAGCTTGCTTGCTTATCTGTATGGCAGCCGTGTGGATGGCAGTATGCTTGCCGAGGGCGGATTCATGCAGCGGGACGGCAGTTGGTGGGCTAGGAGTGGAAGGAATATTTATGGCAATGAAGCTGCGTCAAGCTTCTATCTGCCCTCGGGGGTGGTGGATGCGTTTGGGGCAGTGACATCGATAGCATACGATGAATACAATCTGCTTGTGACATCCGTGACCGGCCCGCTCGGCAATGCTGTGGCTGCGGAGAATGATTACCGCACACTTAGCCCGAAGATGATTGCAGATCCCAACGGCAACCGCACGGCTGTTGAGACCGATGCCCTGGGCATTGTGGTGAAATCTGCCGTGATGGGGAAAGCGGGCGCGAACGAAGGCGACACGCTGGGAAGCCCCACCGCAGAAATGGAATACGGGTTCGCTGAGTTCGGCCCAGATGGCGTATTAATAAAGCCGTCTTGGGTAAAGACTTTGAGTAGGGAGACTCACGCCGACCCGGCAACCCGCTGGCTGCAGACGGTTGAATACAGCGACGGCATGGGCAATGTCGCTCTTGCCAAGAAGCAAGCCGAGCCCGGCAGGGACGGCCTGCCGAGGTGGGTTGGGACGGGGAGGACGGTGCTCAACAACAAGGGCAATCC
>LIUG01000129.1:2418-3519 GCA_001462245.1 Candidatus Fibrimonas termitidis | reverse complement strand
GGTGCTCAACAACAAGGGCAATCCCGTCAAGCAGTACGAGCCGTATTTCAGCGGCAATGACGGATGGGAGAGCGAGCCGGAGATCAGGGAGACGGGAGTCACGCCGGTGATGCATTACGACCCGCTATCAAGGCTGATAAGAACGGACTTCCCGGACGGCACTTTTAGCAAGGCTGAGTTCGCGGCGTGGGAGCGGAAGGATTTTGACCGGAACGATACCGCGCCCGGATGTCCTCACTTTGACACGCCTGCTATTACGCACTTGGACAGCCTGGGAAGGGCGTTTTATGCGGTTGCAAATGATGGGCAGAATGGCAATATCGCGACACGCACCGTGCTGGACATTGAGGGGAACGAGAAGGAAATCATTGATGCACGGGGGAACGCCGTGATGGAATACCGGTACGGCATTCATGGGGAGAAGGGATACAGCAAGAGCATGGATGCGGGGGAGCGGCGGATGCTTTTTGCGGCGGACGGGCTGCCTTTGTATGCGTGGGATGGCAGGGGGCACAGGATGCATACGGTGTATGACGCTCTGCGGAGGCCCGTGAGGCAGAAATTGAGCATTGATGGGGGGAGCGAGAAATTAGTCGGGTTGACGGTTTACGGAGAGGAGGCGAGCCTGCCGGAGCTGGGTAATCTGCGGGGCAGGCCGTGGAAAGTTTATGACCAGAGCGGGGTGGCTGAGAATATTGAATTTGATTTCAAGGGGAATCTGCTGGAGAGCAGGAGGCGGTTTGCGGCGGAGTACAAGGAAACTATAGACTGGGATGCAAGCCCTGCGCTTGAGGATGAAATTTTTGCAACGGTCACGGCTTACGATGCTTTGAATCGAGCTACGAGTTTGCTAACGCCCCACAATGCCAATGTTCCTGCGAGCAGGATAATGCCGGGGTATGATGAAGGCGGCATGCTGAAATCGGTGAAGGCACATTTGCGTGGGGATGTGCAAGAAACGGAGTTTGTCGCGAATATATCCTACAACCCGAAAGGGCAGAGAGAACGGATTAAGTATGGAAACGGGGCGAGAACAAAGTATGAGTATGACGAGAAAACTTTCAGATTGAAAAGACTGCTGAGTACCCGCAATAACGGTGC
>LIUG01000129.1:0-2332 GCA_001462245.1 Candidatus Fibrimonas termitidis | reverse complement strand
AAAACTTTCAGATTGAAAAGACTGCTGAGTACCCGCAATAACGGTGCTGATGTCTTGCAGGATTTGAGTTACTCCTATGACCCTGTGGGGAACATTACGCAAATTGCAGACGATGCGCAGCAGGATATATTTTTCAATGGGCAGGTTGTCAGCCCTTCGCAAACATTTGAGTATGATGCGCTTTACAGATTGATTGAGGCTGCTGGGCGTGAACACGCTTCCATGAATGCTGATGCGGAGCCGGAAATTGAGGGGTATAATCCTGCGCAGGCATCGCCGGAAGATGGAATGGCAATGCGAAATTATATGCGGCGGTGGGAGTATGACGAGGTTGGGAATATTTTGAGATTGATACATCAGGCTAATAGCAACAGCTGGACGAGGGACTATGCTTATGCGGCGGGTTCAAATAGGTTGAATTCCACAACGGTAGGCCAGACTGCCGTCAACTATACATACAATGCTCACGGCAGTATGGTAGCTATGCCGCATTTGCAAGAAATGGAATGGGATTTTGCGGAGAGATTGTTTCACATAACGAGAGGTACTACTGAAGCGTATTATAATTATGACAGTAGCGGTGAGCGAGTGCGGAAAGTTGTAGAGAAAGGAAACATTATTGAAGAAAGAATTTACCTTGGCGGGTTCGAGATTTTCAGGAAACGAGTTAATGGGAATCTTGAATTGGAACGTGAGACGTTGCATATAATGGACGACGCAAGACGTATTGCGGTTGTGGAGACATTGACCGTGGATAACGGCACGGCAGTTCCAAATCCAGAGCCGGTGCAAAGGTATCAGTTGGGAAATCATCTGGAATCTGCGGCTTTGGAATTGGATGAGAATGCAAATATTATCAGCTATGAGGAGTACTACCCCTATGGAGATACGAGTTACAGGGCGGGGAGGAGCGTTGCCGAAACAGGACTGAAACGGTACCGTTATTGTGGTAAAGAGAAAGATGAGGAAAGCGGGCTGTATTATCATGGGGCTAGGTATTACGCTTGCTGGTTGGGGAGGTGGACTGCGGCTGATCCGATGGGGATGGTGGATGGGGTGAATTTGTATGTGTACTGTAGAGGAAATCCGGTTGGGTTGATGGATAAGGATGGGATGGGATCAAATTCTGCCTCAAGTGAATATAGTAAATATACTGTGACAGATAACGGTAATGGGACACAGACTGTTCATGTTCTAAGGGGCGGGGCAACTGGAAGTATTAGCGAAAATCATTCTCCTACAGATGACAGCGGAATTTCAGCAATAGTAGCTTCTGGAATAGCGGATAATAATGAATATAGAGTTTTAAGTAAAGAAGAGCGAGACTCATCAATTATGGAAATAATAAATATTATGGAAAAACATGGTCTTGATGCCACATGGGTAAAAGATATCCAGAAAATTTTGAAAACTGAAGATAAAGATGATAACTTCCTCGAAATAGCACTTGACCGCCGATCAAACAAAGACGCTGCAGCGGCCTTTATAAAAGAAAAACCAGACAACAGTAAATCTATTATTTGTTTCAATTTAAATTTTATTGCTGATAAAAACCCAAGCAATGAAAAATTGCAGGCATATTTTATCCATGAACTTAGGCACTTTTGGCAGCACAAAAACAACAGTGAGTGGGAAGAAAAATTAACTATGGAATTCAGAGAAAAAACTTACAAGAATATTCTCATTGAAGTGGATGCCCATGATATTCAATTTGAATTTGAGCGTAAATTGAAGATTGAAGCCGATGCTAATAAAGCAGATTTAAGTATGAGATATTTTTTTGAAATGTATGAAAAAGAACATTTTAATGACTCATCAAGAGAAGAGGAAGAGAAAAAAAAGGCACATTATTTGTGGTCATCTGGATATCAAAAAGATAAAGGCTATATAAATCCATTCGATCCTTCTAGATAGAAACAACTAATGGAGTCCATTATGCGAATCTCTCTTTTCCTGCTTGTATTTCTTAGCCTTCCATATTGCCATGCACAAATAAACCCAATGGGATATTTTTATAGAGACCGATATGAGGAAGTTTTTCCTGATTTCGCTGCATTGGCTGTGCTTGAAAGGCAAAGTTGTCCTTCTGGTAAGGAAATTTATGAAGATCCAATCTGCACGTCTCGCTATAGAATCATTCGCATCTTGGATGTAGCATCAGATGCTTTCAGGAAAAAGCATCTTGAGGAAAAATATCTTGAAGCAAAAGAAAAACTTGTATTTCCTTTTTTTCGACACAGACCAGTGCTGATTTTTGGCAAGTATAAAAATGGGCAACTTCAAATTGAAGGATATGAAGAGATGAGAGAATATTTTGGCGCTTTAGATTGCT
>LIUG01000128.1 GCA_001462245.1 Candidatus Fibrimonas termitidis | reverse complement strand
ATCAAGCTCCGTTACATGAATTTCAGCGCCTGCCGCTATAAACTTGTTAAGCGCTGTTGTGTACTGGGCGGCACTCGGATAACTCGTGGACAGGTGCGACTGCATACCTATGCCGTCTATAGCATTCTTGGCTTTAAGCCTGTTATAGAGTGCGACCATAGCGTCTGTTTTGCCCATATATTCGTTGAAATCGTTATAGAACAGTTTGCATCCTGGCGGAGCATACTTGCGGGCTAAGACAAATGCACTGTCGGCAAACGAGTTATCACCGAAAATCTTAACCCACGGCGACACATCGCCGTTATTGTTATCGCTGTAAAATCCGCCGGTTCTCGGCTGGCCGTTATTATCAAAGATCTCGTTGACCACATCGTAGGCGTAAAGGTTCAGAGTCGGATATTCCTCATTTATCTTTGCGAACATATTCTTTATGTAACTCTCCATACGCTTGTACATAACCTCTTTAGTCGCCAAAGCATTTTTATTGCCGCTCTGCATATTCGCAAAAAAGAACCACTCCGGCGTTTGGCTGTGCCACACGAACGTATGGCCCCTGATCGGGATATTATTGTCCACGGCGAACTGCATAACGTTCCTCGCCTCGCTGTTGAACGAGACCTTGATGTCGTTATCGGTAGAACCGCTTTGTTGCATAGTACTCTGCGGTTTCAAGCCGTTTTCGTGCGTAATGCTGTTGAACTCTCTGAGTATCACGTTTCTAAGTGCCGTCTCGTTTGTGCCTGTGTGCCCTCCCGGGAAACACGTGCCTATACGGAAGTAATTTGCATAAATATCTTTAAGCCCCTTTTCGGACTGTTGGGCGTAAGCGGGCTGCAATATAGCAACCACCGCAATTAAAAACAAAAGCTGTTTCATATTTGACCTCCTCAAATAAACTACCTTACCACGATTTTTTGAATAGAACTCCCCTGTTTAACAAAGTAAACACCCGGTACCACAGGCTTTGTGCTGCCAACAGGTTCTCCTTTTATCGTGTAATATGTCGGGACTTTGGAGTTAACAACGGGCTGCGGATAATGAGCAATGGGAGTGGGACCGCAACTGGGTTTTGTTTTAGCCACAACATCTTGCCAGCCGTTATTTTCATAACTATTGATTGTTCCTGTTCTAACATAAACATAATAACCGCCGTCTTTTGCAGATGGTTTGGTGTTCCACGGGCAGCCAATACCTAAGTCATCATTATCTGCGTTCCAATCATTTCCGCAAGTATTTTCAACGCCATTTATGGAAACCGTTGAGCTAAGGGCAGGCTGAATAACCTCAAAATCCCCTACAAACAGACATTCTCCGGTTGAAGGTATTGCGATTGAATTGTCCAAAACACTTGCAAATGCCATGCCACCGCAGAAGCTCGGTTGGTATTCACCGCATACCTCTGCTTCCCCGGAACTGCTGGAATTTCCGCCACCCGCTGAACTGGAAGAACTAGATGGAGGAGTGCTGCCAATTGTCAAAATATTTTTCGTTACGCTCCCCGTGCCACTCCCTTGAGCTTGATTATTATTACACTTATAGGATTCAATTTTCATTGCTACTTCGTATAACGGGCCGTCCATATACATACCGGCATTGTGCCATGCATTAAAGTGAGCGCTAGCATCGATTATACCGCTTGTTCTATGCTGGCTTGTGCTTTTCGGAATACTGAAGAATTGCTTGAAGTTGCCGTTACCTGTGAGCATTGGCTGGCCTATTCTGTCGCATACCTTGAATTCGTATGTAACGCCGTTAATTGTAGCTTCGCCCTTGGCGGTTCCGCACAAATCCGAATTTGTAGTCGGGTTATAGCTGCCGCGGTTTTGAATAATATACCATTCGATTTGATTGGAGAAAGTCGCTGTACTACCGTTTTCTCGTTTTGTCGGTACCTTGTCCGGTTTGAAATACGCCCAGCCATATAAGCCAAGATATCTCACGTCATCGGTGGAATTCCATGTAGCGGCGAAATCAAACGTTATTTGGCCTATGTCCGTATGGCTTTGGGTACTATTAGGCCCCCATTTTTTGCCGGAACGGAAAAGGACATTACATGTATTGCTCCACTCTGCATCAAACGTTCCGCCTTTTGCGTTCGGGCCGGTGCCGTTATCTCCGGTGAGCGTCATTTTAACGGTGCCACTATTGTCCTGATTCCAAAGTTCGTAATCATAGCCGTTATACGGCTCTATTTTATTACTGGTCCATATTGTCTGTGCAAAAGCCGACAAGGAACCCGCAACTATAAGGCTTAAAACCTTTGCAATTACTTTCATAATATACCCCCTATTAATAATATAATATAGAAAATTAATCTTCTCAATCCGCTTTTTCTATATTTTCCCCAAATTTAAGAGGATTTTTTTATGTCTAAGGTTTTAAAACCAAACGAACAAAGAGCCAGAAACGCAATCCTATTGATTTTGATTGTTTTGGCATTAGGAATTGCAAATCTTATTTCAAGTTATATGCAATATGATATGCTTCAATTTGTAGCCAATGGCGGTTCTGTACCAGATGAGGCGTTAGAGGCAAACGACACAAGGGAAAGCGTACTTGGCATAATTTATTTTATTGCCTATGTGGTTTCAGCCATTACCTTTATTATGTGGTTTAGAAGGGCATATTACAATTTGCACCAAAAAGTTCGTGGCCTTGCTTGTTCGGAAGGTTGGGCTGCGGGTAGTTGGTTTGTCCCGTTTTTATGTCTGTACCGCCCATATCAAATAATGAAAGAGATGTATGTTGAAACAAAAAAATTCTTTATAGAGAAAGGGTTTTCTGAAAAAGTTGATTATTCTACAAGTTATTTGGGATTGTGGTGGGCACTTTGGATAATTTCAGCGATTATCGGGCAATTTCTTACCAGGTTTGCTCTCAAGGCTGATACCGTTGATAGCCTAATAACAACCACAGTTGGATATATGATTTCAGGGGTATTGGAAATTCCGTTAGCGTTGATTACCGTGAAAGTAATAAAAGATTATTCGAAAGTTGAGCCTCTATTGGCTCAAATAAGCGATGAAGAATAGGAAACTGAGTATACAAAATTTAACTTTAACTACCTCACCACGATTTTTTGAACCGAACTCCCCTGCTTGACCAAGTAAACCCCCGGTGTTGCAGGTTTTATGCTGCCAACCGGTTCGCCCTTTATGGTGTAATAAGTTGGCGTTTTTGAATGGATAGCGGGCAGCGGATGATGAGCAATGGGAGTAGTGGAGCCGGTGAGGTCCGGAGTAGTCCAGTCAATCCAATCAGTCATGTTCTCTGTGCGGTCGTTTTTTGGGTTAATAGTCGGAGCAGCAGGCGGGTTGACTGTTTTGAGCAAAAATCTTTTGATGTTATCTTCCACGGGAGTTTTCCACTCGTTTATCCATGCGCAATGCATTCCGCTTGTATTATTGGAATGATAGGTGATGTTGCCGCCAACCCCAAGTGCCTTGTAAACCTCTGCCCCGGCCATTGCCGATGCGTATCCCGACCTAGAGGCCAGCCAGTCCGCGGCTCCGGGTTTGTCAAGAATTAGAAGCCCACGCGGTGCTACCATCGCAACGGCTTCGTGCATATCAATTGGCAGATTATTTAGATTATTTTGAAATGCGCTGAAGTCATCGCCCAGCCAAGGTTGCTCGTAAAAAGCACTGCTCGGCGATTGCGCACCGCTCTCATTGGCCGCCCCACGCAGTATAGCTACGCCGCCCGTTCCGCCTTCAACCGGTATGGTTAGGGCAATACGCTGGTCAAAAACACCGGCAGCAAAAGCTCCCTTGCCATACCGAGAGCAACCTGTAACGCCAATAGCATCCGCTTTTAAAATACTGCCGCCTGATTGTTCAATAACATCGATAATGCGGCTCACTCCCCATGCCCATGCGGCTAGCGTACCGGTTTTGCTATTTGTGCCGTAAATATTGTAAAATGGACCCGATTTAGTACGATTGCCTGTTTCTTCTCCAACATCAGTAGGGGTATAATTGATGGTGGCAACTCCCTGCCCTCTAATGGTTGCAGCATCGGCTCCGGAGTTGCCGTAAAGGATAACAGCCGGATAAGGTGCGCTACCACCGGATGGCAGAGTAACTGTTGCCGAGAAACTCTCATTTTTGCCGCCTTCGGCTACATTCACTGTGATTTTCGTATTGCTCACCGTTCCTGTGACACTTGCCGGCTTTACCGGCTTTTCACCATAAATGGTTCTCTCCGCCAGTTTTTTTATCTCTTCCCTCCGGCATACCCACTCTTCCTTGGTGGTTATGCGGTCGCCATTCAATTTTTTAAATGGGTCGGGCAATTTGGCATTTGCGGTATTAAAGGTGGTAGGCAGATTAACAGAGCAACTTCCCCCCTCATTTTCAACCACAGAATTTTGCGCAAAAAGCATTGCGGAATTTATTGCAAATAGAAAACCCAAAACTTTTGCAAGTTTCATAAAAACCTCCTGATAAAATCACTCCCGATTATAATATAGTTAATTACGGATTTATTAATCCTTTTTTGCCTTTCTTTCGCTTTTTGTAAAAAAAGTATATATATTAAATATATGCGCCCATTCTTTTTGCTCCTGCTTGCCACTTTTGGCTTTTCCCAAACCCTTAGCGACTTTATAGTGATAGACCAATTCGGCTATCGAGAACAAGCGAAGAAAACTGCGGTAATTTCCCGTAATCCGGGGACAAATTTCCAAGTTATAAACGAGGCTTCCGGGAATGCGGTTTTTAGCGGTACGCCAATTGTTTTTAATTCCGGGGAAACAGATGCAGCCTCCGGGGACAAAATCTGGCATTTTGATTTTTCAAGCGTAACAACACCTGGTCGCTATTACATTTTAGACCAAACAAATAATCTCCGTTCGTTTCCATTTTCCATAGCAAACAATGTGTATAACGATGTGCTCAAAGCTGCGGTTAAAATGCTCTACTACCAACGTGCCGGCACAAACAAACCCGCTCAATACGCTGGCGAAACTTGGGCAGACGGCTTTAATTTCTCGCAAGATGAATATACGAGATTGTTCAGCGCAAAAAATGATGCCTCAACGGAAAAAGACTTAAAAGGCGGCTGGTTTGATGCTGGCGATTACAATAAATACACAAAATGGACAGCGGATTATATTGAAACCATGCTGTTCACTTTTGAAGAAAATCCGGAGGTTTTTTCGGATGATTACGGTATTCCCGAATCCGGCAATGGTGTGCCGGATATTTTAGATGAGGCAAAATGGGGAATAGATTGGCTTTTGAAAATGCAAAACGCAGACGGTTCTGTTTTGAGCGTTCAAGGTTTGGGCACCGGTTCGCCACCTTCTTCTGTAACAAAACCGAGTTATTATGGCCCTGCTAGTGCAACTGCAACTTTTGGAGCAGTTAAAGCTTTTGCCATAGCATCCCGTTTTTTTAACTCACGTGGCGAAACGGATTACGCGGAAATTTTAAAAACGGCCGCTATCAAAGCGTGGAATTGGGGAGTTGCACATCCGGATTCAATTTTTCATAACAATTCGGAGGATCAAGGTTCAAAAGATTTGGCTGCAGGCGACCAAGAACTCAGTGATGCTTGGGACAGAGTTGAGAATTATATAAATGCGGCATTCTCTCTATATGAAATTACCGGCGCAGATTCGCTTTTGGAAATTTTTGAAAATAATTTGAGTGAATTGCCGCTATACGCATGGGGGAATGTTATGCAACAGTACAGACATACGCAACATATGCTGTATATGAGATATTTGAATAGCCAACACGGCAGTGCTTCTGTGAAAAGCAATATGAAAAATAAACTTGGAATAGCCTTTGAAAAATCCGGTGATTTTTTAGGGGCGTATCAAAGCGATGGCTATCGTGCTTTTATATATAGTTACCAGTGGGGTTCAAACAAGGTTAAGGCGGATTACGGCATAACTTTTTATAAATGGAATATTGTAAATCCAAGCGCAGACTACAAGGACATTGCGGAAGATTACCTGCACTATATTCACGGTGTAAATCCTCTCAATACGGTTTATTTAAGCAATATGGAAAGCTACGGAGCTTCAAAAAGTTTGACCTGCATTTACCACACATGGTTTTCGGAAAAAAGCAATATATCTCCGGCACCCGGTTATTTGCCCGGAGGTCCAAATGAAAATTACGGATTGGACGCTTGCTGTCCATCTTCTTGCGGTTCTGCGGCTAACAATGCAAGATGTAATTTGGTAAGTATTCCGCAAAACGAGCCGCCGGCGAAAATGTACAAAGATATAAACCACGATTGGCCCATAAATACGTGGGAAATATCGGAACCCAGCAATGGTTATCAACTGTCCTATATAAGGCTGTTATCCAAGTTCGCAGGAAAGGGAGGTTCCTTGCCTGTAAAAAAGCGGGAAGTTATTCGTTCTTTCAAAATTGTGCAGAGCAAAGACGCTTTGCAAATTTTTGGCGACCAAGCTTTGCAGGTTTCCATTTACAAACCAAACGGAAAATTGTTAATAAGGGAGCAGAGCAACGGCGGAATGCTAAACGTAAATTTGCGAGGCATTCCGAGCGGAATTTATATGGTGCAAGTTTCAAACGGTTCTGCAAAGGAGAACAAAATTATTTCCACCTTTCGTTAGAGATTGCTTATACATCCGTATCAATTTTCGCCACTTTTGGAACGGTGCTCTCTATCACCTCAGAACTGCCGCTGACGTTGAATCCTACCACCATCTGTGGGTTGTTGGAAAATTTCACAGCAGGTTTTATAATTTCTTGGGGACTCGGAGCCTGCGGCTTGCTTGAATTCACGGAATAAATCACGCTGTCTTTAGTAGTCACTGGTATTGGCATAAAACTTCTCCTCTTTTATTTAAGGTAAAATACAAAATTCAACACCAACCCACTCCTGCTTACTCCCCCTCGAAAATGTTCACTCTTTTTCGAGGGGGATGGCCTATTATTTGCAATGGCCGGATAACACAGCTTTTTCAAAACTTACAACAAAAAGATTGAGGTCGTCACGCCAAAAAAGCCCGTTGACAAACTCGCTGCCACCACACTGTTTTGCCGCGTCTTGCATCAATTTTTGCATTTGGTCGTTTTTCAACGGGGTAAATGTAAAAATATTGGTGTTTTTGACTTCCACAGAGACCTTTTTCCCTGAATCTTGCTCAGTTATGCCGCCTGCAGGAATACCTGTGACACCGCAACCTATTAAAGCCGCAGCACTTATTGCTAACGCTACAAGTAACGTTTTTTTCATCTTGTCCTCCTTGGGCAAAGCCCATTTTTCCCGTGTTGTTTAGCCACGTCAAATT
>LIUG01000127.1 GCA_001462245.1 Candidatus Fibrimonas termitidis | reverse complement strand
AAACGCAAAACGATTTATAGCCTTGCAGACACAATGTTTCTTTTTTGGTATCGCCATGTTTTTGGAAATAGATTTTCTGTGATTAGCGGGAATGCGGAAAATTTTTATGATACGGAAGTTAGCCCCGGATTGCAGCAATTTATGGGGCATATTTTTGAGAAAATTTGCAAGGAATATTTAATGATTCAAAATTCCAAGAATAAATTGCCCTTCCTCTTAACGCAAATAGGGTGGTGGCGTGGAACAAATTCGCAAACAAGAAGCGAAGAAGAAATTGATATTGTTGGCATCAACAAAAAACAGAATTCCGTTTTGTTATGCGAATGCAAGTTTCGCAATGCGAAAACGGACTTATCGATTTTAAAAGCTTTGCAAGAGAAATCTTTTCATTTTGCCAATTACACGAACAAACATTTTATGCTGTTTTCAAAAAGTGAATTTGCAAGCAGCTTGAAGCAACAGGAAAACGGCAACGTTCATTTGGTGGGTTTGGGAGGAGTTTATAATTTGGGGAGTAGCTAGTAGGGAGTGGGGAGTGGAAGAACGCTTAAATCCTCCTCAAAATCTCAATTAACCCTTCCTTAACTATATCAAGCGGGTTTTGATTTATTTTGCCTGACCGCCACAAGGCAAATTTCCGTAGTTTTTAATTCCAAAGTTTTCTATATTTTCACTTATGTATTCAAACTACAACGATAATCTGCCAGAATTACTATCTCCCAAAGTGGATATAGTATTCAAGATGCTGTTCGGAGATGAAAGAAACAAGGATTTAACCATTAAATTCATAAGTGCAGTATTAGGCTACAAAGATGGGGAATTAGAAGACGTTACCTTTAAAGATACGCATTTAAAACGTGAACATATCGGCGATAAATTGGAGATTTTGGATATAAAAGCAAAATTGTCTAATGGTGATATTATAGATATTGAAATGCAGTCTAATAGTATTCCCGATATTAGAAGCAGAATATCGTATTACAAATCAAATATGATTACCGAGCAAATCGGCGAAGGCAGTTCTTATTCTGAATTAAAACCGGCAAAATCCATAGTAGTTGTGGATTTTGATTTTATCCACGAATCTAAGAAATGTCACACGGTTTTTCAGATGTTAGAGAAAGACGAACATTTTCCATTCAATAATTTGGAAGAGATACACGTTCTGAATTTGAAGAAACTTACCCAATTGAAAGAAGAAAATTTACTTGGCTGGTTAAAATTCATAGGTTCAGAAAGTAAGGAGGAGTTTATGCAGATAGCAGAAAGCAATCCGGTATTGAAAAAGGCGGTGGATGTTTTGTCTGCGGTTAGCGCAGATAAATCAAACCGTATGCTTTATGAAGCCCGTTTGAAGGAATGGCGCGATAACAAGTCACGTATTGACGGTGCTGTGGCGGATGCTAGGGCAGAAGTTTTTACCCTTCTCCGTAAAGGTTATTCCATAGATGAAGCAGAAAAGATGCTAGCCACTTCCAGTTAACAGTATATATTTTGATTTTCACAAAAGAAGATTTTTGAACCTTTCTACAGACAGTGGAGCTCATTTTTTGGTAGGAAACTGCGTTGTTAGAGCAGAAAACGCACAAGATGGCATAAAGTGAGACATAAAATAGCTTTACAGCATTAATGCGGTAGAATTCAGTAAGCTTCCATACAAAGGTTTTTAAAAATATTACCCTTATATGCTTACGATGGAGGATTGCCATCTTGCGATAAATGGCTAGGCAGAGCCATCCGCTTTATTCATAAATTCATTTTGGAACATTTCTCCTATATCCTATCAACGAAAAACGCCCAGCATCATATTTCAGACGCTGGGCAGCACTAGCTTGTGCTAGCGGGTTGTTGATTGTAAATATAGAAAATTATTTTGCCATTAAACCCTTCTCAAAATCTCAATTAACCCTTCCTTAACTATATCAAGTGGGTTTTGATTTATTGTTTCCCCGGATTTTGACAAATAGTCCCTGATTATAGTTTCTCTCATTTTTTTACCCATAGTTTCGCCGAATAATTCTTCCGGTGTTATTCCCAATTCCACGAGTTTTTCCACTTTGTCAAAAACCACACCGGATTTGCCGCTTACGTATTGGCTAACGGCAGATTGGTGAACACCCAAAGCTTCAGCAAGTTCCGTTTGGGAAATTCTTTGCCTATTCATGAAGCTTAAAAAGTCAATTTTTGACACAATAAAGGCCTCCTTTTAAGAAATTTAGGCAAAATTTCAATAAAAATAAAGAAATAATCACTTTTTTTAATCCCCTCCTCACTTTTTTCAGAAAAATTTACTATATTTGTGAGTATGTCTAATATAATAATTAAATTTTCTTATGGTAATCGTTTTCACGGCAAACGCATTTGCACAGTGCATGAATTCAACAAAAACAAGGAGGTTGCAGTATGAAAAAGATTCTGTTTAGCGGAATGTTTAGCGCAAGAGGTCGACTGTTTCTTTGTACGCTGGTCGCAGTAGCATGGATAATTTTTGGTTGTTCCGATACCGGAAAGGGTTCCGATGAGATTAATATTAGGGAGGAACGAGCGAACAGCGTCAGCAAGACAAATGACGGTCACGACGTTTTAGTCTTCCAGAAAGACGAATTGGATGAAACTCTTTTTAAAATTGACACAACCGCAAGCTCAGAGGAGGGTTTTGTCGGCAAGTTGTTGTTCAGAGACTTGAATGATGAAAATATCCCGCAAGTTGGAGATATTATAGCTTCCGGGGAAACGACTATCGCAGAGTATGGATTCTTATATAAGGTTAGTGGGATATCCACAGAAAACGGTGTCACTACTGTTGAAGTCAGAAGTGCCAGCTTGGAAGAAGCCATTGAAGACGTGGATTTTGAGAGCGAAACGGAATTTCAATTTGATGAAAACGACAATCTAGTAGGGGTGTTGCAAAAATCTTCCACCTTCGGGGAATTGCGATTAACCACTCCTGCTATTCCCATTAAGGTTGGCGGAGTTAAGGTAGGTGAAATTAAAGCAAGTGTTGCATATTCCATGTCGTTTAATTTTAATATAAGTATAAAAGATTGGAAACTTCAAACAGTAAAAATGACCTTAGTGCAAAATGGGGATGTAACATTGAAAGGTACTGTGGGAAGTGTGGAAGGTGAAGTAAAACCACGACCTCAATTAGCATCGCCAATACCTTTGCCATCAATTACGTTTTTTGTAGGTCTTGTCCCTGTTGTTATTACGAATGAAGTAATATTGGAATTAAAAATTAAAGCCGAGGCTCAAGCCGGCATAGAGGCTACATACACACTTAGTGGAAGAGGTGAATATGGTTTTGAATATCGAGATGGGGGAATTTATAGTGTAAAAGATAATAATTTCAGCAAAACTTTTAATTTTGAGCATCAATTATCCGGTACTGCCCGTATTGGTATTATTATAGGATTAAAGTCAAAATTTTATGGGGTTGCAGGTTTCATTCTCGGAGCAGGGCCCGCTTTAGATCTTTATGTTGGGGGAAATCCTTTCGGAACCCATGTTTTTGACAATGGTTTCCGGGGTGATTATACAAACTATCGCTCAATTTGGGCTGGTACAGGCATTACGGATCTAGAGTCAGGCGGAGCTACTATTAACATCGCAATTAATAATTCGGGTGGTGTAGCTACAAGCAACTTTTTCAGAACAATAGCAAATGAAGCAAAGCTGGACTTTGGCTTGAACTTCGAAGCTGCCATTACGCTGGATGTATTGGGAAAAAACTTGCTTAGACACACATTTGCAGAGACATTTCACAAAATTGCTACTCTTTACAGAACTAGCTTCCTGCCTCTGTTCGATGATCCTCAGGTTACCATAGTTGGAACCGGCATAGAAGTCAAATCTCAAATAGAAAGAGACTTTTTAAACTACCCTGTCAAAAGTTATGGAATCTGTATTGAGCCCCCCTCCAGCAATGAATGCCGGAATGGCAAGGGGATAAGATGGGTTGATAATGTACCCATCAAAGCCGGATCAATACACAATTTTACCGCTACCTTTAATAACAATCTGGAATCCGGGAAGATTTACGCTATCAGGCCATATTTTTCAACTGGCTTAGGTACATACTATGACAAAGCAACCTCTTTTACGCCCTACTCACTAACGATAAACCGAAATCCTACAACCGGAGGCACGGTGACATATAGTCCGGAACAGGGAAGCTACAACCACGGGGCACAGGTAACTATAGTAGCAACGGCAAATCCAGACTACGATTTCACCGGTTGGTCCGGGGCATTGACATCCGCAAACCCATCGGAAAGAATCACCATGAACAGTAACTTGGCATTGACTGCAAATTTTCAGAAGCGGTACACACTGACGATAAACCAAAATCCTACAATTGGAGGCACGGTGACATATAGTCCGGAACAGAAAGACTACAGCCACGGAACATATGTAACCGTAGTAGCAACGGCAAACCCGGACTACGATTTCGCGGGTTGGTCCGGGGCATTGACATCTACAAATTCTTCGGATATAATCACCATGAACAGTAACTTAGCTTTGATCGCAAATTTTCAGAAACGTTACACGCTGACGATAAACCAAAATCCTACAATCGGAGGCACGGTGACATATAGTCCGGAACAGGAAAATTTCAGCCACGGGGCACAGGTAACCGTAGTAGCAACGGCGAACCCGGGCTACGAATTCGCGGGTTGGTCCGGGGCATTGACATCTACAAACCCTTCAGAAAAGATAACCATGAACAGTAACTTGGCGTTGACCGCAAACTTCCGGAAACGGATATACACACTCACGACTGCTGAGGCTCCAATTATCGGTAGCAGCATAATCCGTACCCCGAACAAACCAAGTTACGACGCAGGGGAAACGGTTGTTGTGAACGTAGGAGGAATGCCAGAAGAATACCAGTTCGTTGGTTGGGCAGGGGCATCAACGTCAAAAAATACTACAATATCAATAACTATGGACGACGATAAAGCACTGATTGCTATGTTTAGCTCACGTAGTGCTACTGACAGCTATACACTTAGCACTTCGGTTCCAGTAGGAGGCGGAAATGTGGAACGTAATCCCAAATTGGAAAACTACGGCTACGGAACGCAGGTCACCGTAACAGCTAGCCCAAATCTGTACTACAGATTCAAAGGTTGGAATGGGACATTGACGAGTACAGCCAATCCGATAACAATCACTATGGACAAAAACTATGTGTTGGTTGCCGACTTTATACGGACTTACACCCTAACGACCAACTCAACTGTCGGCGGCACGGTGACGGGCGGTGGCACATTCGATACGGGTACAAATGTCTCCATAAAAGCAACTCCCAACTTTGGCTATAGATTCTCTCATTGGTCGGGGGATGGAATAGCCAACCAATATTCCGCAAACACCACTGTGTCTATGACTGGGGAAAAGGTAGTAACCGCCAACTTTGTGCGAACGTATTCCCTAACGGTCAACTCAACGGTCGGTGGCACGGTAACGGGTGGTGGTACATTCGATGCGGGGACAAATGCTCCAATAACGGCTACACCAGCGGTAACGCCCAGCCCCGGCTACAAATTTTCTCACTGGTCGGGGGATGAAGTAGCCAACCAATATTCCGCAAACACCACCGTGTCCATGACCGCGAACAAAACGGTAACCGCCAACTTTGTGCAAACGTATTCCCTAACAGTCAACTCAACGGTCGGTGGCACGGTGACGGGCAGTGGCATATTCAATGCGGGAACAAATGCTCCAATAACGGCTACACCAGCGGTAACGCCCAGCCCTGGCTACAAATTTTCTCACTGGTCGGAGGATGAAGTAGCCAACCGATATTCCGCAAACACTACTGTGGCCATGACCGCGAACAAAATGGTAACCGCCAACTTCACAAAACTTATCACGGAAGAGGCAATATTTGAAACTTCTACTACAGACTACACCTTTAATAAAGGTTTTCCTGTGATAGTAGAGATTTATGCTCTTGGTGGGGGTGGGGGTGGCCAAGGTGGGCATGAGAACGTATGGAGCGGCAACGATGGTACTGGTGGAGCTGGTGGCGGTGGAGCTGCCGCTTATTTAAAGTACCAAGAAACTGGAGCAATAACCTTTAGTAGTATAATAGTAGGTGGTGGTGGTGACGGTGGAAGTAAATTTACGAATTTGGTTGGTTCTTGGGAAGGAGGGAACTCTGGAAACAGCGGCGGATCCACATCGGTAACTTGGAATAGAGGTACGCTTACTGTAAGAGGTGGTGGTGGTGCAGGAAGAGCAACAGGTAAGCAAGATCTTAGTGGCGGCGGTGGTGGTAATAGAAATCCTATTGCTTGGCCCACAGTTACTCTATTAGATAGTGAAACTGTTGATGGTGGCGATGGCGGTTCTGGAAGTCAAAATAGCTGTGCAACAAGTCAAGGTGGAAGTGCAGGAAGAATAGTTAAAAATTCCATTACTTTTGGCGGTGGTTCGGGAGGATCAATATCTAGTTGCGAAAAAAGTTTTTGGACCGCTGGAACACATTATTATAACGCAAGTACGGGGGGAGGAGGTACAGGTGGTTATTATACTGTTGGAGGCCAACCTGGTGGTAGCGGACAAGTTAGAATTAGATTCACGTACTAATTGAAGAATTATGATTAAACACATATCAACACACTATAAGGCAACTGCTTCAATGCGGTTGCCTTATTATAAGGAGAAAAAATTTTTATAGGTATGAAAAAATGAATTTAAAAATATTTCTTTTGGGATTTATTGCATTTACCGGGGCAACATGGGCTGACCCGTGTGATACGGAAACAGAAGAACTTCGGGAAAATTGCTCGGAGGACACCGAACCGGCAATGCCGGATGCCGATGAGATTCAGAGCACAGAAGAGCAGCGTGCCGCGAACAGACACATGGAGATACAGCAAATTGAATCTCTGGAAAAAGATGAAGAACTAAAAAAGACCGAAATAAAGCAACAGGAGGATATCCAAAAGGCAGGTATCGTTACGGCTAAACCCGTGGAACCAGAATCTGCGCCTAAATCGAAATCAGAAACCGAACCGAAAGAACAAGCTTGCACTTCGCAGCAAAAAACAGGGACGAAAATGAGCATTGGAATCGGCGGATTCTTTTCAAACGACTTTGGCGGCGGGTTTAAGATACCAGAAATTAATATTAATAAAATAAAAATACCAAGTTCAAAAGTGAAGACACCATGGGTTGGTGGTGGCATCAAAGGATTTTTCGATATAACCTATGTTGAAATCGGTGTTGGCCTGACTTTCGGTGGCGGGACGATGGAAATGGCTGCAGTTGAAGTTGACTGGTCTTTCGTAGCTCTCAATCTCAGCATATTGGGTAAATACCCAATTGAGTTTACCGACAACATATCCTTATTCCCAGCTATTGGCACTGATTACCAAATGGTCCTTGATACTGGCGACTATAGTGCGCTGTGGTTCAAGTTTGGTACCGGTATGGATATTGCTGTAAGTGATGCAATGTTCATCCGCCCCATGCTGCTGTACGGTATCAGATTGAGCAATAAGTGGGAAAACGATGCGATGGGACCGGTCGTCACGGGCGGTGAAGAGGGGTCAACGCTATTAGGCCACGGTTTTACCTTTAGCGTCAGTATCGGCTTCAAATTATAAATACGGAGGAAAGATGGTAAAAACAAATTATTTGTATGGATTTGCACTTGGTGTTGTGGCAATCGTTACGCTTCTATTTGCAGGGTGTAGCGGTGCCAACAACGAAATAGGCGGCGACTTGCAATTTAATCCGAATATAAATTATGATTCATTCACCGATTCAAGAAATGGTCAAAATTATCGCATGGTAAGAATAGGTAATAGAATATGGATGGCAGAGAACCTCAATTACACAAATCACTTATGTGGTACCAGTTGGTGTTATGGCAATAGCACTTCTTATTGTGCAAGATATGGCAGATTGTATGACTGGTGTGCTGCGATGAGTGCTTGCCCGGTTGGATGGCATTTGCCGACTGATGCAGATTGGTACGATTTAGTTCAGGCTGCCGATGGTCAAGAGATTGCTGCTGAAAAGCTTAAATCACAAACCGGCTGGAACGATAATGACAGTGGTACGGATGAATTAGGTTTTTCAGCTTTGCCGGGTGGTTATGGCCGTAGCGATCATCGTACCTTCATCGGTGTCAGTTGGAGCGGTTTTTGGTGGAGTGCCACAGAACTCGGAGCTTGGATCATGGGTTCTGGTTACAAGGGTGTAGAAGCACATGCCATAGGTTCGGATGCAGGTTTATCTGTTCGTTGCGTAAGAGACGAGTGGTGAATCAAAATCATGTTTCCAGATTTTTTATTATACTTTAATGCCTAAAAGTACAATAAATTTCTATATTTTGATTACTATATTCCGCATATGTCAAAAAACAGAAGATTAAAAAACGTTACATACTACGCTGTTTATAAATACAATGAATACGAATATGTAGTGGAGGCGGAAGTATCCTCAGAGTATTTTTGCGCATATTTCAAAGAAAATACATTTCAGAAAACATATAAAAAAGTCGATACTTTTTTTCGTGCATTTGCAATGGATATTAAAAATGATACTAGCACGGCTATCCCCAAATCTGTTAAACTTGAAGAAATCCAATCCAAGTTCAAAGCAACTGATGGATATAAGTTTTCAAAGCTTATAATCAATCTAAAAACCGGCGAATTAACTCATATAAAACTTGATGACTTTGGATCAAGTTCAGAAGATTTCCATATAAATGATATGGAAAATCAAGATGCTAAAATAATTCCGTTTTGTTCTATAAAGAAATAAAGTACTAACTCCCAACACACGCCAAATCATTCTCAAGTGTAGAAAATAATGGCTAATTTAATGTTTGGGTATGGGGT
>LIUG01000126.1:5167-7129 GCA_001462245.1 Candidatus Fibrimonas termitidis | reverse complement strand
GTGAGCATTCCCGCCATTGACGGTGTGCCTGTGCAACATCAGGCTGCACCACGCACACCACATCGTTTAAAGAAGCGATGGTGCGGTTTTCTTTTTATTGGCTTTACTCGCCTTTATAAAAGAACTTATTTCTAATCTGTCTTTGTTTGTCAAAGGAGTACTTTTAACAAAGAAATCCACACCTATAGGTTCTTTAATGTAACTCATTTTTGCCTCCTATTCATTTTTAAAATACTTGCCTATTAAAATGTTTGCCGCAGAAGTATCAATTATCATTCTTTGACTGCCAACTAATTTGGCATTTAAAGTATTTTTGTAATGTTCTATGAGTTTTGTCTTCGCTTCAAAAACAACATAGCCATCAAATCCATGTTGATAAGATACTTTGCAAGCGTATGCTATTAAATTTCCGGCAATTCCCTCGTAAAGCTTCTTCTTGCCAATATTAAAAGGAGCATTTTCTAATAAATTGATAAAAATATGGTCTTGTTCAATGGATAAACTTAATAATCCTTGTATTACATTAGGGTTATTTATAATCGTCAATTTATAAACTTCTTTTGCATTGTTTTCAAGTTCACTTTTCCAATTAAAATTCCATTTATTCTTTTTTGTTATCTGTTTTAAATCTATTTTTGCAAGTCTATAGACTTCCGTTTGAAAGCTATCACCGGAAATTACATTTCTGATAGAATTTGTAATAGCGTCTATTTCAAAACCCAATGCTGTATGTCTTCTCATAATGATAATATAGAAAATAAAAAATAGCAGAGTTGCCACTCACGGGCAACGATACAGTAGTGAGCATTCCCGCTATAGACGGCGTGCCTTGCCTTGGTGCGTTCCCTCGCCCCATCGGGAAAATTCTTTCCCTCGGGGCATCGGGGTTCTGAAATTTCTAGATTATCTGCAAATGAAGATTTATTTGGATAATTGTTGCTATAATAGACCGTTTGATGACCAAACGCAAATTAGGATATTTCTGGAGGCACAAGCTAAGCTTCACATTCAAAGTTTGATTGTAAATAAAGAGATAGAATTAGTGTATTCCTATATGTCCGTTTTTGAGAATAATTATAATCCGAATAAAAAACATCTTAAAATAATTTCTGATTTTTTTCAAAATGCGAGCTGTTTTGTAAGCCATACGGAAATGCAGCAGGTGGAAAAAAAGGGAGAAAATGCGTAATACGTCCGTTATAGTTGAGGAAGGCGTTAATTGCCTGTTAGATAAGCTCGGTTCCGTGGAGACTGAGATTTTTATTTCTTATTTTTTGCGGGAGCCGTTTGATTATACAAAATGGCGCCGTGATAATCTTTACGAAGACCTTTCTCTTTCTGAGCTTAATAATAAAGCAGCAGAGTTTTCAAGAGCTAATTGTTAGTGTGCCTCACATCGATGCCCCATCGGGCAAATCCTTTCCCTCGGGGCATTGGGGTTCGGGCGAAAAGCAACACGCCCCACCGCAAAGCCATAAATAAACGCTTACAGTTTTGTGTTCACCGCTTGCCTTCGGCTAGCGGCGGTGCTTCGTGCTTCAGTCTTGGAGACTACGAACACACGGGCAGCGTGTCAGTTGTGAGCATTCCCAAGTTTGAACAGAGTGCCTGTGTGGAATTATGTTGCATACCTGAATTTTTGCTATATTGTCTATCAAGGAGAAACGTATGCAACAACACCAACTTATGACCCTTGATGAAAAGCTTGCCATTGGCATGAAGGCTCATGAATTAAAGGAAGCGGGAGATGAAGAAGGAGCAAGCCGTATCTTTAGGGCAGTTCCCATACCCTCATACATAGCGAAGGTTATGAAAGATAAGATGGGGGCGAATTTTCTGATAAACGGCGGATGGAATTTAGCGGAAGCGGAGGCGGAATTTGGACGCAACTGGCTTGATCAGTAAAATTGTCGAGGCAACGGCAAAAATTGATGCGGGACGTAAAGGCTTTGCCACCAGAGG
>LIUG01000126.1:4668-4998 GCA_001462245.1 Candidatus Fibrimonas termitidis | reverse complement strand
AGGGCGTATTTTATACGAAGACGGTATTGCCCTCGCAATGTCCGTTTTCAAGGAAGCCTGTACTATCACTGACCCTCTAGCCTTGTTACTTGTCGAATACACCTTCATCACGCAGGAAAAGCAACTGTGCGAAAAATCCGACAAGGATACGATCAATAGTTTAAGCAAGGCGATTGAAAGTTTCGACGATGCGTTTCTTGCTCTCAAAGCGGTAGAGGATAAAACCTTGTATCGTGGAACGGAACTAACGTTTCCCCACAACAAAAATTTCCGTTTCAAAGGCTACGCAAAGGATGCTTATCACATTGCGTTTATCGCCCATAAAACCAG
>LIUG01000126.1:0-4475 GCA_001462245.1 Candidatus Fibrimonas termitidis | reverse complement strand
CTTGACAATCTTCCCGCTGCCCAAGAAGGGTATCTTGAAAAGCAGAAAAAAGCGTTTTCCAATTGACAATGTTGCCTCGCCCCATCGGGAAAATCCTTTCCCTCGGGGCATCGGGGTTCTGACGAAAGGGCTTTAAGGTGTGTCCTTCACACAACGCACAGAGTACAAAATACTCTTAACACTGTCGGCCCGGCCAGCGGCTTCGTTGTCGTAGAATATGCACCAGACGTGGGCGTTGTTATCACTGCTCCACCAATAGCCGTAGTTTCCGGCATCGTCGAAACAGCCACTTGAATAGCAGCCTCCCGGTAGTGCCGAAAATCCGCTCTCGTCTGTCCCGTTGCCGTTGTTGCTCCAGCCTGTTTTTGCCTTCAATTTAGTTCCCGCTGCATTGTTGCCGCCAAAAAATGCAATCAATGCTCCCCATTCCGCGTCGCTAGGCAAATGCCAGCCTTTTGGACATGCAGATATAGCCGTCTCCAAATCATACAGTCTGCCGTATTTCTTGCAGTTATCAGGATTATTATCGTAGCATTTGCTACGTTTTTCGTTGTAGGCAAGGTTCTCGGCCATCCAAATTTGATTGCCGATTTTAACGGTTCTGTATATTTTGCCGTCCCTTTGGTCGGTGAAATCGGTAGTTAGATTATCGCCATATAGCGGTGCAATTGATAATTCGTTACGTTCCTCTGATACATTTTTTTTCGGCACATCATTTATCGTTCTTGAAGAATATTCATCTCCGAGATTTGATTCGATTTTCTTGAATTTAATCTTTGGTTTCTCGTATGACATATAAACCTCTTTAAGTATTTTCCATGATGAATCAAGTTCTTTTTGTATATCTTCAATTGTCTTTTGTATTTCTGCACATAATTGGGGATTTTCGGGTTTAGTGCATTCGACATAAATGAGTTCAGGATCATCCATTTCATAATTTACATTTGAAACAATTAAATGTTTTTCATGTTCTTTAAAAGAAACATAACTATTGATATTTTTTATTTTTGATAATGTACGATTAGTTCGCGTTTTATTAATTTGCAAAGCATCGGCAATTCGCAAAAGTACCATTAGATATATTATGTAAATACCTTCCGGATTTTTCCACGCTTCCCCCAAATCAAGAGATTTTAAATATTCGAAAGTATCGTTAATGTCCATTTTGTGACTTCTTGCTATTATACCTGCAAATTTCCTGTCTTGTTCGCTTAAATTTTTGTTTTCAAATGGGATAGTGTCAAATCCATTCAATGCAATTTCATGTGCCAGTCTTTCGTGATTTCGCCTTATAAATTCACCGATGAGTTTTCTGTCTTTGCCATTCAATTTATCTTTGTCAGATAAATCAGGTTCATTGATTATTTCATTGGGATTGCCGAAAATATCTTCTAATTGTTTGCTGTTGAAATATTTTGCCTCTAATAAATAATCCCGCCACAATGCCGGCCAAGTTTTTTTATCCAAAATTTCAACTCTAATATTATCGTATTTGCCATCAATCATTGCTTTGAATGTCGAATAATTAATGTGCATACCAATATCGTGCAATACAACAGCAAGAATAAGTATTGCTGCTTCTTTGGAGCTGATATCTTGAAATGATTTGTCTGGTATTAATCGTTCTGCTGTTTCTAATATCTTTTTAACGTGTTTAATGCCGTGGTCGGTGTATTCTTCAAAAAAGAATAAACAATTATTTTCGAGTATTGGTTTAAAATAGGATATGAAATCTAAAACCAAACCGTTTAATTCCGGGTCGAGTTCCAATTTCGCTTTTAGTTTATTAGGAATAATCATAGTAGCCTCCTTACAAACGGAGATTTCAAGCATCTTAAAATCTCCATCTTAAAAAAAATCTCCCAATCTACGCCCCACCGCAAAGCCATAAGTAAACGCTCACAGCTTTGGGTTGCACCACCATGGTGCTTTTTTGTGCATTTCCGCTACGGGCACCATGTTACTGGCACGTTTCATCGTCTCCTTCTACCGAAGAATTTGCGAATAATGAACCCCATTGCTCGCATTCGGCAACAAGCACAGAGCAGGTTTGCCCTGCCGGTGTGGCATACGTTGGGTCAATTGCGTGGCAACCTGAAGTCCACTGGCAAAATAATTCACGACCTTGAGTGTCCTTGCAACGAGTGTTGTCGGTGCCACCAGTTGAGCTGGAACTGCCACCAGTTGAGCTGGAACTGCCACCAGTTGAGCTGGAACTGCCACCGGTTGAGCTGGAGCTGGAAACGCTGGCATTAGACGAGCTGGAAACGCTGGCATTAGACGAGCTGGAACTGCCACCGCCGCTGGACGAGGAACCCGAAGGCGTATAGTCCCGTAGACAACGAACTGAATACAAGTTGCGCTTACTTCTAGAGACTGCAGATGCGTACCCGTCTTCGTAGTTCATGATCCAGGGATAGGCGGTGGTGCTAAGGTTCCCACTGCTACTCCACCAGCCGCCGTAGTTGCCGGCATTGACGAAATTGCTATTCTCCGAACTGTGGACGCCGCCTGGGAGAGCCGAAAAGCCGTACTCGTCCGTGCCGTTGCCTGATACTCCTTTATAATCATTCCAGCCGCTCGTTGCTTTCAATTTAGTTCCCGCATTGACGCAACTGTTGAGGGCAGAGCAATTCGGATTGACGAATTGCATCAACACCGCCCATTCCTCATAGCTTGGCAAATGCCAGCCATCGGGGCAAACGCCCTGAACTCCGCTGGGAACAGCGGTTGAACTTGCCGCTCCATCCATAGCTGTTTCCCAATTATACAATCTGCCGTACTCTTCGCAGTTTTCAGAGACGTCATTATAGCATCTATCAGTAACATTATTTGGCACATTGTAATTCAAATTCTCCGCCATCCATGTCTGAGTGCCTATTGTCACCTTCTTGTAAGTTGTACCGTCTCGGTTATCAACAAATGTCGTTGAATTGCCATCATCTCCGCTGGACGAAGAATTGTTGCCATCGTCGCCAGATGAACTGAAATTGTCATCGTCCGAAGAAGAGCTTGTGCCTGAAGGCGGCGGCGGCGGAGGGTCGCCGCCGCCGTCGTCTGACGAGCAGGATGTGAGTGTCTGAACCCCGATACCCCCGATTAAAAGGATTAAGAGGATGGATAGTAGGGGCAAGGCGTGTGTATAGACAAGGGAGAAGGTTTACAAAATGTTTAGTGACATCATTTACAGTTTTTCTTTCAATTTAGCAATTTTTCTAGATGTGAAAGTTCTATTTCTCAAATCTATGGTTGCAATCCTGAAATTCCTATAAACAATATCCATAAACCCGTCTTCCTGCGCATCAACAAGAGCTACATCCAGCCCGAAAAAAGCTTCCGATATGAAGGCTTCCCATTTTCTGAAATTTATGTAGCCGTTTCCCCTAATCCTGCGTACATGGCAGTATTTCGGGTATTCCCATTGGCTTATTCTTTCAGGCATTGCCCTGTCGCTGTTCCTGTATCTGTCCGCAGGGACGGCATAATCCAAAGAGCCATGCGGCCTTTCCTCGTTGTACATCTTCCTGAAAACATCAAACTCGCTTTGGGCGTGGGACAGGTTCCTGATTGAGACCCGTTTCAGCAACTCGCTTTTCAATGTCCTGTGGAAGCGCTCCTCTTTGCCCTGGGTTTGCGGATGCAGCGGCCTGCCATGAATCGGGAGCACCCCGTAGTCCATCAGGAGCACCTCAAATCTGGTGTAGCCTGTCGCAGAGGTTGTGCCCCAAGGGTTGCCGTTGTCGCAGAGAATGGACGAAGGCAGCCCGTGCTCCCTGAACAGCGAAAGAAAACTCTCGCTGACTCCCGGAAGGCGCTCGTTGTCCTTCGCTGATATGCATAAGCTGAAACGGCTCATATCGTCCATGACAGTCAGCGGATGGCAGCGATTGCCGTCTTCCATGGCGAAATGACCCTTGAAATCCGCCTGCCACAAATCATTGGGCTTCTTACGCTCAAAGCGCTTGCAGGGCGTTGCGGCAAGGCTTGCCGCCTCGCTTACAAGACCGCTGCGGTGAAGTATGGCCGTCACGGTTTTGGCAGACGGTATGCCCGTCTCGCCTTTGCGTTCCAAATAAGCCTTCAGCTTGCGACCGCCCCAGCAAGGATGTTCTTCCCTGGCTCGCAATATCGCCTCTTCAACAGAGGGGATTGTCTTGTTGGGGATATTAAGCGGAGCTCTGCTCCTGCTTTCCATGGACTCGCCCGATTCGCGCCGCTTGAGCCATTTGTAAGCCGTGGGGCGGCTTATTTCATATTCCCGGCAAAGTGCGCTTATGCTATGCTCGCCTGTTTTTATCTCCTCTACTAGAGAGGTTCTTTGTTCTGCCATTGTCCGGACTCCAAAAGGCATAAGAAAACTCCTATTTTAGATGCTTCCTAATGCCTTTATATTTACAATTTTCAACTCCTGATGGTGTTAAAAACTGTAAACCATGTCACTAATCAAAATGTAAACTATGTTACTTGTCTATACA
>LIUG01000125.1:50870-56601 GCA_001462245.1 Candidatus Fibrimonas termitidis | reverse complement strand
CGCCCAACAATTCATCACGCCCAATAATTCATCACGCCCAACAATTCATCACGCCCAACAATTCATCACGCCCAATAATTCGTCACGCCCAACAATTCATCACGCCCAATAATTCATCACGCCCAACAATTTGCAATGGCAAACAATTCACCGCACCAAAAAATCCGCCGTGGCAAATATCCGCCCCGCCCAATAATTCACAACAACAAAAAATTCATATCGCCAAACAATTCATTGCGGCAAATATATTTGCATTTATATAATGGCGAAAATTGGTGAATTTCGTGGTGAAAGGGCGTGATAAATCACGCCCCTACAACGATACGATGGTTGTAATTGGATTATTGTTAATGTATTTCGCAATTTTTAAATATTCAATTTCATTACGAATTATGTGTTCATAATAATTGCGTTGCCATTTGAAATTGCCGTTCATTTTACGACATTCAAATGTCGTTCGCCCCTTGAACCAACGCACAATTTGTGACAAATTATTGATTGGATTTGTCACACAACCAACGCAATTGTATATTTTAATTATCCCATGAATATGGTCTGGCATAACTATAAATTCGCCGGTTTCAATATCTTTAAAATGTTCAGGCATCTCATTCCATATTTGTTGAATTATTTTCCCAATATCATTTAAAACAACAGTATTGTTTTCAATAATTCCAAATATTGGAAAATCGAAATTTATGTTTGGATTATACAGCAATGTTTTTGATGAAATCCGTTGATTCAAACATATTGTCACAAAATATGCGCCTGAGTTTGCGTAATTATAGCCTCGCAAACGAATAGAACGCCTTTTGTGCAAATCAGGGTTATATTTCATGTTAACGGTGGAAATATAGAAATTTCCCCATCCAATTGAGTAAATGCCGTTAAATTTTTGTCGCTTTTATAATCTTCATATATAAATTCTGCCGCTTCCTCTAAAGACTTTTTCGTAAATGTAATTTTTGATTTTTTAATACTAATGATCCGTAAATCCGCAAGTGCCTGCAAAATGCTCATTGCACCGTTTTTCAGCACGCTAACGGTTAACACCTGCGGTTCTACAGAATATGCGATTGTTGCGGAATCTTTTGCTTGCATAAAAATACCTCTTGAAGCTAATATACAAAAAATCTCTCATTCACGTACTAGCTCCATGGCACATTGCATATAACTCCAAAGGTGCGGGCAAAGTAATGCCAAATTTTAGGATCTAAAGGTATAACAGGACCAAAATGTAATCCTCTATATGAAATAGTTGCAAGGAATACCAAAATAACTGTTATAAAATCAAATATATAACATACTTTAAGGGACATTCTGCCATGTATTTGGTACCGCTGAAACAAACAAAAAGCACAGACAAGCGAACAAAGCCCCAAAACCCAACTTAAATCCATTGAATATCTAAAAGCAAGTGCCCCGGCTACAAACGAACAAACCAAAACATTCAAAAGAGAAATAAAAATACTTGCGAAAATAAAATTCCGCAAGCTATTCACTTTACCAATTTTACCAGTAAAAAGTAAAAACCACATAACAGGGAAACAAAATATGCCTATTATCATTTCTTTATATATAAAGGAACTTTCAGACATTTGCACGGATGATATTTTAAAACTTACAAATGGAAATGTTAAATCCAAGTTGGGCGGATTAAACAATACAAAAAGAAAAGTTTCTATTACAACATGTAATTTCCCAATCCAGCTAATGAGAAACGGATATTTTGCATAATCAACATGATTCAACATATAAATAACTCCAAATTGAAACGGTGAACCAAAACGAGCGTAGTTATACCAAGCAAGAATGGAACCTGCCACTGCAAATGGAATTATTATTGCAGACAATACTTTTATGTTTAAAATTTCCCTTTTTTATCCCATAACAAAACCGGAATTAGCAAACTCCAAAAAATTGTGGTAGGGCGGCAACCAACCGCAAGAGCAAAACATAAGCTACCGAGAAATATACGATAGAGAGGCAATTGTTGTTTAATTGGCAACAAACACAACACACCAAAAATCACAAAAGCCAAAGCCGAAAACGGAGCTATTGTATGAAACCTGAAATCTGCCAAATTAATTGGAATAAAAGAACAGGCGTAAAACACAATTCCACTGGTTAAAAAGAAAAAATATGGGATTTTGCTGAGATAATTATGGACAATTTGCTTCCAAAGCAAAAGCAATAGAACAGTTGCCAAAGAAGCGAACAAAAATGCCCCAAAAGAGTTTGGCAAATAATGCCCTGTTATCAATTTATACGGAGCAAAAAGTATTGCCATTTGAACCAACGCACAATTTGCTACAAAGCTCCAATCTCACGGCGAGAAAGCCCAGTATAACGCATAATTTTATCCACAGCTTCACCACCAGCTTTCATTGCCTTAGCAGTTTGGTTTTTGAACTTCCTCTCGGCTTTTGCTTCAACTTTTGCCGTATTTTTGTCCCAAGTATCATCCCAACTTGCTTCTACCAACTTTTTGATTGTCATATCTGCCTCCATAAATTCCTCATGCTTCCCGTAAAGCTCATTGTATATAAATGACAACTTACGAAGAAGCATTGCCGTGTCTCTCTCCGTAATATAGTTATTTTCATTGCACTTTCTCAAAGTTTTATCTATCTCAATTATATAACACTCCAATTTCTTGGACAACGCCTTTTTCTTCTCAGAATCTGTGCTTTTTTTCTCCAACTCATTGCGTATCTTCAATATGTAAAAAGGCAGCAACAGAGCCATGCCCTCTAGCTCGGATACACTATGCTGCAATACTTTGAATGTAGGCACTTTATATACAATGGTTTTATTATTCGGAAACCTTATTTTTTTTGTAAATCCCGTTAATCAAATGCACTACGGCAGATGAGCTTGCATCCTTGATTATACTCTTGAACATCAAGTCAAAGAGTTGTGCTGTTCTTCTAGACATATAGAAGCCTCCCTAATAATTGATTTTATTTTTAGGGCGACGTAAAATGCAGAATGTAAAATTCCCTAAAGATTGGAGGAATATAGAAAAATGGGAAAAGTATCACTGTTGTCGGGGCGTGTTTTTTATTCATAATGTCCTTTGCAGCTACTTATTTCTAGATTTCCGTTTGCAATCCTATAAACTATTCTATTTGAATCATTAATTCGCCTAGACCACCAGCCCGATAAATTTCCTTTTAATGGCTCAGGCTTACCTATACCAGTGTATCCATTCCTCTCCATATCCTTCAATAATTCATTTACCCGTTTTAATATTATCTTATTTTGGCTTTGCCAATAGCAATAGTCCTCCCACGCTTTTGGGCTGAAATGCAAATTCATTTATTCTCCATAGCAAGTAACTCATTCATAGTTTTCACTACAAATTTTCCTTCTTCAATTTCCTCAGAGCTTTTTATCAATTCCATCAAATTAGCCTCGCTATAAAAAGGGTCGCTTTCTTCGCCAGCTGGCACAGGAACTCCACAACGGATAATTTCTTTTTTTATGCCTATAATACCCAAATCCGCAAGTGCCTGCAAAATGCTCATTGCACCGTTTTTCAGCACGCTAACGGTTAACACCTGCGGTTCTGCAGAATATGCGATTGTTGCGGAATCCTTTGCTTGCATAAAAACACCTCTAAGAGTAATGTAGAAAAATATAATAATTTATTTTCTACATTATCTTTAATGCCCCTTTTATTCAACATCGCCGGCCCTTGCCACCCAAGCGAACATTACATGATTGACCCTTTGCGCAACCTTGACAATGAGTTGGCGGATTTAATAGACCAGAAAAGCTACTTTGTTATTCACGCTGCTAGGCAGAGCGGGAAAACAACACTGTTAAAGGGGCTTGCCCGCAAAATAAATGCAGAGGGAGAATATTATGCCTTATATTGTTCTTTGGAAGGAATACAAGGAATAGCAGAATCAAAAGAAGGCATTCCTGCCATTGTGAAAAGCATAAAGCAAGGATTGAGAATGCAAAAATTGCCAGACGGTTTTGCTGTAGGTGCGGACTATGAAGATTTTGCCAATGTTTTGAAAGGAACTTTATCTGATTACTGCCAATCTTTGGAAAAACCTTTGGTAATTCTTTTTGATGAAGCAGATTGTTTAAGCAACGGAACTTTAATTACTTTTTTAAGGCAGCTTAGAAACGGCTACATAGACAGGCCCGATGTCCCTTTTGTTCACACCATAGCTTTGGTAGGAATGCGCAACATAAGGGACTACAAGGCGCAAATTCGCCCGGATAGCGCAACACTTGGTAGTGCAAGCCCGTTCAACATAATTTCTGAAGCAATGACCATTGGCAATTTCACTAGCAAAGAAGTAGCGGAGCTTTATTGGCAACATACCGAGCTAACTGGGCAGGTTTTTGAAAAAGAGGCAATTGAATTTGTTTCTGAACAAACACAAGGGCAACCTTGGCTTGTAAATGCTATAGCTAAGGAATGTGTGGAAAAAATTTGCAAAAAGAATTATGCCCTCACTATAACACAGGAAACAACAAAAAACGCTATAAACAACATAATTCTAGCCCGTGGAACGCATTTTGATTCGCTTATGGAAAGGCTAAAGGAAGAGAGGGTTCGCAAGGTGATACAACCCCTGATTTTGGGCGAAGAGGTTGACAGAACAACCGACAATTATCTGTATGCAAAAGATTTGGGTTTGATAAAGGATTTTGATGGAAAAGTTGAACCATCCAATCCGATTTATGCAGAAGTGATTATAAGAACAATAAATTGGACAGCACAAGAGGCAATCAAAAATAGCAAGCCGAATTTTAATTTGCCAAAATATATTGTTGACAACAAAATTGACATAAATCATTTGCTCAAAGATTTCCAGAGTTTTTGGCGGGAGAACAGCGAGATATGGGTGGACTTGTATGAGGAGGGATTTTATGAATACAAAGAGGCTTCTCCCCATTTGATTTTGCAAGCATTTTTACAACGTGTGATAAATGGAGGCGGTTACATTATCAGGGAAATGGCACTCGGTACAAAACGTGCTGATTTATGCGTTGTTTACAAGGGGCAAAAATATCCTATTGAGCTTAAAATATTGAGGAGCAATAAAACCATTCTGGAAGGTTTGGAGCAGTTGTCGGTTTACATGGATAAGGCGAGTTCAAGTGATGGCTGGCTTGTTCTTTTTGACAGGGATGCAGGAAAATCTTGGGAAGAAAAATTATATATGCGTTCGGAAGAGTATAATGGAAAGCGTATTACTGTTGTTGGGGCGTAATATCACACCTTAAACTTTCCCATAACATTTCGCAAATCATCTGCCATTGCAATTAATTTGCTCGCCGAGGATTTCAATTTTGATGCGCTCTGGTTGGATTTGTTCGCTTCATCGCTCATTGTGGCTACCTCTTCTGCCACTTGGGATACGCGGCGGGCTGCATCTCCGGCATTGTTTGAAACATCATTTGCCCCTTTGGCCACTTCGCCTATTGAACCGGCTACTCTTTTTGCTCCGGTGTTGGCCTGGGCAACATTGCTCGCTATTTCGTTGCTGGTCTTGTTTTGCTGGTCAACATGGGTTGATATTGTTTCAACCGAACGATTTATATTCCCTATTATTTTGGAAACATCGTTTATCACCTTGACCGCATCGCTTGTCTCCGTCTGAATGCTCTCTATGCGACGAGCAATGTCGTCTGCACTGTTTGCGCTCTGGTTTGCAAGCTCCTTGATTTCGCCTGCCACAACGGCAAAGCCCTTGCCTGCCTC
>LIUG01000125.1:37327-50735 GCA_001462245.1 Candidatus Fibrimonas termitidis | reverse complement strand
CCCTTGCCTGCCTCGCCTGCGCTCGCAGCTTCAATCGTGGCGTTCAACGCAAGCAAATTCGTTTTGTCCGCTATCCTTTTGATTACATCGGTCACCTGCCCTATCTCTTTTGCAGCTACTCCGAGTTTGCTCATAACCGATGTGGCTTCTGTGGACTTGGCAGTTGCATCTGTTGCTATATGATGAACTTCGGAAATGTTGTTCGCAATTTCTTTAATGCTCGCACTCATCTGTTCAATGGCGGCGGCTACCGTGTTTATGTTTACGCTCATCTGCTCCGCCGCTCCGGCAACTTCGCCGGCATTTACGCTTGCTTGTTCTGCTCCGCTCGCCATTGTGTTTATGTTTCCCGACATTCGCCCGGTTCTGCTTGTGGTGCTATCGGCATATTTCACCGTTTTTTCAGAGGCTATGGCAAGCTCGTTGCTAATTTTGGAAAGTTCTTCGGACGCTGCAGTTAAATCGTTTATGACACTTTTTGTCTCAGCTATGGGAACTCGCATGGTTTCCATTAAATTGTTGAAGTTGAGAGCCAAGTCGCCTATCTCGTCTTTGGATTGCACGGAAATGCTTCTGGTTAAATCTCCTTGGCCCTGATTTATGTCTTTGATTATGTCTTTAACCGCATCAATTATGTGAGTCACAGGTTTTGCTATGAACCTTCCCACAATTATGGCAGCTACAATTCCGCCTATAAGGAATAAGAGGCCTATGGTAACTATGTTTACGACTATTCGCCACAATTCCTCATCCATTTCGGCCTTTTCCATCGCCGAGAAGAGTATCCATGACTGGCCCGGAACTTGAACGTATGCACATATAATGTCTTTGCCTTCAAATTGGAATTCCGCTATTCCCTCTTTTTTCTGAAGAGCAACTTTTACCATTTCCGCCATAGATTTGGAAGACTCATCGGTCTCTGCCGCTTTTATGGGGTTGTATTGCTTTAATACCAATTCTCTATTTTTGTGGCCCATCACAGTTCCTTCTTCATTCAATAAAAATGAATATCCGCTTTTGTGACCTGTCCATATAGATTCCACAAGGCTGGAGAGGGCTTTGCCACCATCTTTGCGGGCTACCAATACGCCGACAACGGGAGCACTGCGTTCTTCGTTTTTCATAATCGGAGCTGCGAACATAACAACCGGCTGGCCGTTAGCTCGGCTGATGAGCACATCCGAGACGGTGTTTTTTCCGGCGAAAGCATCTTTGATATATTTTCGGTCGCCCAGATTAGTGGTAGAACTTTCCATTACATAATGGGTTGTGCCATCGGGAAACACGATACCTATTTCAAGGCTATTTAAACGCGACACATCAGGAATCAGGCTTGGCCTCACAACATCCAAGTTCATTGTTCTGGTCCTAGCGCGATTGGCAACTTCCCATAGCACATTCAATTGGCCGCGAAGTTCTGCCTCTATATAATCTGCGCTTGCGCGAGCTTCGCCTCTCATGGAGGATAGAATTGTTTTTTCCATGGAATTGCGAACTTCTATATCCACACCGATAATGATAGCCACAGCGCTTAGTAGAACGACAATGCCTATAAGCAAGGGGATTTTTACAATAAGCTTCATATTTTGTTCTCACATAAAAGAAACGCTGTAAATATAGGAATTTCTCAAAGAACACCACCCGCCTATTGAGCATCGTATATGGATATTGGAGAGGTTTTAGTTTTGAATGCGTCAATGATCTGCCGTTTTAGCTGCATTCTAAAACAAGCCCGTATTCTTTTGCATCATTCGGAATGCAAGAATATGTGAAAGTCCCTCGCAACATCAAAAAACTTAGTCACATCTGCCTCATGCAAAGGGTGATATAATTCCACAGTTTTTGAAAAGGGTAAACGTTTAAAAATTTCTTCAAAAGATAATTCCGTATTGAATTTGAACTTTGCCAAAACCGAAGCTGCCCAATATTCCTTTGTTGCATTGCTTAAAAAATTTTCCTGATAATCAACAAGCCCAAGAATTTCCATAGCTATTTCAACCCCGCTTTTTCCGACTATGTATTTCGGATTACCTCTCTCGAATTCTTGCGCAATTCCGCTTGCAATAAATTTCCGCAAAAAATCATCGCCGTTTTCTCCGCAAACATTAACCGCATAATTCAGCATATCGCCAAAAACCGCAGAAATATTATCCAAATAAAGTTCGTTAAAATTTGATGTCATTCTGCTTAACCTGCCTCCTTAAAATATCTATCAAAAAGATATCTTCGGAATTCATTTTGCTTGCTTGGTCATCTCGCTCTTGTCTTTTCTTGAAATATAAATTTCCGTCCACCTGTTCAGCATTTTCAAACAATAATATCTCAAAAGTTTTTTTGCTTTTTATAACAACCTGCTTCCCCAAGTTTCCTAACTTCATTGCCCGTGCCAAAGTTTTAACTGAAATGGCATTGTTCAGAAAATCCTGTGCAAAAGCGAAATAGGAATCGTCTGCTCTATAGCCAATGATAATATCAAAATCATCAATATTGGGCATAAAATTCTGTATCAAATAATCTTTTCCCTCACTGGAAATTTGGTTATTTAACGAAAAAGTTCGGTTATTCAGAAGCAACGAGAGCCAATTCAAAATATTGTATTCCTTCGCTGATAAGTTGATTACTGAAAGCCCTGTTAAATCTATGGAATATTTATTGGCATAACCACCGGAAACATTGCTGCAAGCCCACTCTTTTGCAAGCTCCAAGGTTTCCGTGCAATAAAACCCAAGCCCATAATCGTTGTGCAAATTGCCTTTGCCGAATTGCGGGTTATCTACGACTTCGGAAGAACCGTGGTATAGAGTTTTCATAGATAATAATGTAGAAAAATCAACCGATTTTATAGCGGCGTTGTTTGAATGTTATTTTCTAAATTACTGTATAATGGCATTTGTCAATGAAAGATTAACTACAGAGCAGGTGAGTGATTTTATGAAACGTAATATCACTTCGCTTAAATATATACGCACAAAACCCGTGTATCATACTATTGATAAGGAACGCAATATGTGCCTTACGCACTTGCGCTCTTATAGCCGTGACGATCCGGACGATAGCTGGTTTCTTTTTGATTGGAATGGAAACGAATATGAATTTGTATTGCATTATTCAAATCCGAGACGCGGGTGCATTATTTGGAGCGTCTCTTTGTATGAGAAAAACTTCATTGGAAATGAAGAATTTGTATGTGATTTAAAAGATGCCCTCACTGTGTATGGTATTCATGGTTGGTCCAACCAAGGAGGCATTGAAGTGAATGTTGAATTGGAACCAAGCGTATTAGAAATAGAGTCTTTTTCGGATATGCTAAAAATCACTTTTTTGAAAGACAATCGTTTTACCGGCAGAATGCTTGCAATCAAAGGGGAAACACTATCTTTGGGTTTTGATGCTTATCCCTCATCAATGAAATGGCTGGAACCTTATGAAAATGAAGAAATTGACTCCGAAACCAGAGCGTTGCTTGTGAGAAAAATACTTAGATATAAATCTCCAACCGGGTTTAAAATTACAATGCATCAAACCCAAGAGACAAATAAGGGTAGAACACGGCTGAATATTCTGAAGCGCATTTTCGAGGCTTGATTGGAATTTTTCTATATTACCACCGAATGAATCATATTATGTACAAAGCTAACCTTGCGTTGCAGGCTCTGTTATGCTTTTTTTTATTTTCGTGCGATTTTGGGTTTTGGAAAGAATCCTCCCTCGTTATAGCTGAGGTTGAAAACTCCCGCTTGCATATAGAAGAATTAAGGGAAAGCAAATACGGGGACGACCCGATTCCAAAAGAAGAATGGATACGCTATATAGAATCATGGGTGAATTTTGAGGTTATGTACAGGGAAGCCTTAAAAAAAGGTTTGCAAAAAGACCCTGATGTACAAAGACTGATAAAGGATGCGGAGAAGAAAATCTTAGTGGACAGGCTCAGGTTAACCCTGGATAGCACGATCACAGTGGAATCCGACAATGAGTTACAGGACTTTTACGAAAACAACAAGGAATTGTTTCGCATCGATTCCGTCTCTTACGTCCCTTTCTCGGACGCAGTAGAGCAAATACGAAGCGCAGTGCTTTCGGAGAAACGGCTAAACAGAGAGAAAAAATGGTTATTGGAAACAAAAAATTTATATTCGATAAAAGTCTTTCCGCAATATCTGGATTCGCTATAGCAGAGGCAGCTTTATGAAAGTGATTATACCCATTGCCGGCGTAGGACTCAGGATGCGGCCAATGACGCTGAATACACCCAAATGCCTGTTACCCATTGCCGGAAGCACTATTATAGGGCATATTTTAGCAAAGCTTGAGAACCTGAATATCTCGGAGTATATATTCGTTATCGGTTATTTGGGCAAGAATGTGGAAAGCCATATAAAAACCGAATACCCGGACCTCCCGGCAAAATTCATTTGGCAAAACGAGCCGCAGGGGCTGGGTGAAGCCATTAGTTTGTGCAAAGATTTTTTGACCGACACTGAGCCTGTACTCATAATTTTAGGCGATACTCTGTTTGAAGCGGATTTCTCATCGCTAAAATCCCTCTCCGGCAATGTGCTTTATGTTCGGGAAATTGAAGACCCAAAGCGATTTGGCGTTGTGAAAACAGATGATAGCGGCAAGGTTGCGCTTCTTGTTGAAAAACCGCAGGAATTTGTGAGCAACAAAGCTTTGGTCGGCATTTACGCCATTTCAAACACGGTTGAATTAAAAAATTCGCTGAACCATTTAATAAGCAACAATATAAAAACCCGGGGCGAATTCCAGCTCACCGATGCCTTGCAAAATATGCTGAAAAACGGTTGCGAATTCACCACCGCTTCCATCACGGAATGGCTTGATTGCGGAACCCCGGAAATATTGCTGGAAAGCAATAGGCACCTATTGAAAACCGCTTCTCCGGAAGAATCCTTGGAAAGCAGGTTCCCTGATTGCAAATTTGAATATCCGTGTTTTGTAGGCAGCCAAACAGAACTCAGCAATTGCAGAATAGGACCCTTCGTAAACATAGGGAAAAACTGCAAGATAAAGGGAACCGCCATTGAAAACAGCATAATACCAAACGGAACCACGCTTCTCAACTCCTCCATACGCAACTCCATTTTGGGGGAAAGCTCGTTTATAAACAATTTTTCCGGTTCGCTTTATACAGGAAACTACAGTGCTGTTAATCCTAGCTAGCAAAAGCCCTAGAAGGGCGCAAATTCTTGAGCTGCTGGGAGTTGAATTCCGCATGGAACCGCCATGCTGCGATGAAAATGCAACCGGCATTCCCATGGAAAAAATTCCGAAAGAATTAGCCAAAAGAAAGGCTTTTGAGATATCGGCTAAATTCCAAAATGATTTTGTGCTTGGGAGCGATACCCTTGTTTTTTGCGAAAATGAGTCTTTAGGCAAACCGAAAAACGGGGAAGAAGCTTTTGAAATGCTAAAAAAATTGAGAAATAAAACCCATAAAGTGATTAGCGGGGTTGCTCTTTGCAAAAATAACACCCTTTTATTTGCCGGCGAGAGCCAAACTGAGGTGCGTTTTAGAGATTATCCCGATTCGGAAATTCTAGATTATATATCCACAATGGAATATGCAGACAAAGCCGGTGCTTACGGAGCGCAAGGAAGAGGCGCACGTTTTATTGAGTCAATAAATGGATGTTTTTACAATGTCATGGGGCTTCCCATAGCTTTGACTATGGAAGCTCTCGGCAAAATAAAATGAACGGAGAAAGTATGGCAGAAGAGCAGAAAGACAGTTTAGACTTGAACGCAGACGAAGAAGTAGGCAGTTATTTGCGCCGCGTTCGAGAGGCTCGCGGTTTGGATTTGGAGCATTTGGCAAAATCCATTTGTCTGGGAAAAAATATCCTTCAGGCAATAGAAGGTAATCGCTGGGAAGAATTTCCAACGGAAGCTTACCTACGGAGCTACATTTCGTCTATGTGCGAAAAACTATCCGTAGATAAAATGGCCGTGATCAAAAAATTCTCTTCGGATAGAAATTCCAGTTTCAACGTGATGCAAATGAATCTTGCCGATGAGCAAAAAGCCGATTCCAAATCGAGCAGCATTCCCAAAGTAGCTATACTAATCATTATCGTGATTGTAGCAATTTTGTTTTTTGTCAACAAAGTATTAAACAGCGAACCTGAAAAGCCTGTTCCGGAAGCTCCTAAAAAAATCACAGTTGAAACCGCGGAAACAGACAGTGCGCAAAACATTCCGGATACGCTTGACCAAGGCATCCCGGTTCCCGAGGTTCCTACTCCGGAACCCCCAGTAGATTCAAGAACGCAAGACACGCTCCGCTTTGAATGCTCTCCCTCGACAACAGACAATACCTGCGGCATATCTCTCAGGGGTTATGACTCAAAGATGAACTACTTTATGAGAATGATAAGCCGTCACATAAGCCACAAAGACACTACGCAGGTAACCATAACTGTTCCCGAGCGCACTAGGCTGTTGATAAACGGGACTAGGCTTGAATACGGCAAATTCAATACGCTTTTATTTCACAATGGCCGAATAATTGATAAAAGAAACAGAGATTTGAGATAAGGATAACCCATGACCCTTTACATGGTTCTCTTTTTTCTGGGTTTTATATTAGCCATAGGTTTGCTCGCATACTCAAGCATGCAGGTGGCGGAACTCAGCAAAAGAACGGATCAGTTCAGCAAAAATTTGGCGGAACGTTATTCAAAACCATTAACCGGGTTTGATGATATTGAGAAGAAGGGAGAAAAGGCGGAAGGAACGGAGAACCCAAAATGAGAGAAGCGAAAATTTCGAGAAAGACGGCGGAGACCGATATTGAGTTGTATTTGAATTTGGATTCGGGAAAGCGCAGCGGCATAAAAAGCGGGAGCGCATTTTTAGACCATATGTTGAATTTGTTTCAATCACACGCCGGAATTGAACTCAGCCTTGCGTGCAAAGGCGATACCGAAATAGATTTTCACCACAGCATGGAAGATATAGCCATAGTTTTGGGAAGCGCATTAAACCAGGCACTCGGGGATAAAAAAGGCATTGAGCGTTTTGGTTTTTATTTTGCCCCGATGGACGAATCTCTGGCGAGAGCAGCCATAGATTTCAGCGGCCGCAGCGCATATGTTTTGCGTGGGAATTTACCGGCGAAAATAGGCGAAATGGAATCCAGTCTTTGGGAGCATTTTTTTAAAAGCCTTGCGGAGAACGCCAAGATGAATTTGCACATAGAATTGCTCTACGGGCAAGACGGACATCACTGCATGGAAGCCATTTTCAAAGCATTGGCAAGAGCAGTTGCGATGGCTATAGGCAAAGGGAAAAACACAGACGAGATTCCGAGTACTAAGGGCGTTTTGTGATTCCTCAAAAACTTCTGAAAATTGCTGATGACATTCGTAGTGCAGGGGGCAGGGCTTTTTTGGTCGGCGGTTTTGCACGGGATTCTTTGCTAGGTTTTAAAGGCGAAATACGCGATTTTGATATAGAGGTTTATTCTATTAGCCAGGAAAAATTGCTGGAGATTCTTTCGCGGCACGGCAAGCCGAATTTAATAGGAAAGTCTTTTGGCGTTATACATCTCTCAAGGCAAGGCATTCACTACGATTTTTCCTTCCCAAGAACCGAGAGCAAAACGGGAATCGGGCACAGGGCTTTTGATGTTCAAACAGATCCGAATTTGAGTTTTGAAGAAGCCGCTAGGCGCAGAGATTTCACCATTAATGCGATGGGCATGGAGCTTCCGAATCTGGAACTTGTGGATGTTTACAATGGCCGCAAGGATTTGGAAAACGGAATTTTAAGGCATGTGAGCGAAGCCTTTGCCGAAGATTCGCTTAGGGTTTTGAGAGGGGTTCAGTTTGCGGCCCGCTTTAAGCTTAGAGCGGCAAAAGAAACCATAGAGCTTTGCAGAACGCTTTCTTTGAGCGATTTGTCCAGGGAAAGAATAGAGGAGGAATTTCGCAAATGGCTCTTGAAAGGAGCAGTGCCTTCGTTCGGGCTTGATTTTTTTTGCGAGGTCGGGTTGCAAAAAATGTTTTTTGAAATCCATACCAGTGGCGATATTTTGGATTTTTTGGCAAAACAGAGAAAAAATTTAACCCCGCAGGAAGCAGAAGCAATCATGTTTGCCGGGCTTCTATGCCTGCCGAATGCAAAGCCCATTGATTTTTTGAAAAAATGGGTTCCGGTAAATAACCTTATAAAAAAGGTTCCCGCGCTGTTGGATTCGCTCTCATTGCTGAATTTAAGCGACAGAAGCGATTTGCGCAGATGCGCCTTGAAAACAAACGGTTTAAAGCTCCCGGCAATATTAAAAAGCGCAATTCAAAATGACCCTGATATTCACAGCGAGGCGCAAAAACTCGGCGATGAAATGGGTATTTGGGAACTAGCTCCTCAACCCTTTATCACAGGCCAAATGCTTTTGGACATGGGTTTAAAGCCCGGCCCGAAACTCGGTAAAATAATAAAGCAGGTTTTTGAGATGCAATTGAACGGGGATGTGAAAAACCTAGAGGAAGCCGTGCATTTTCTAAATTCCTGCCATGGAATATCTAGCCCTGGCTCTTGATTTTATTCGGCATATAGATGTTTATTTAGCGCAAATTGTAGAGGCTTACGGCTTTTGGGTTTATGCTTTGATATCTTTAATCATTTTTTGCGAGGTCGGTTTGGTTGTCACCCCGTTTTTGCCGGGCGATTCCATGCTTTTTGCAATAGGCGCTTTATGCGCTACCGGGGCTATGGATATAAGCATAGTTTTAACCGCTTTTCCGGTAGCAGCCGTTTTAGGAGATAATTTCAACAGATTTTTGGGTGTGAAGCTAGGGCACAAAGCCTTTGCAAAAGGCACCGGTAGAATTTTCAACAAGAAAAACTACGATAAAACGCACAATTTTTTTGAAAAATACGGTCCCAAAGCTGTCACAATTTGCCGTTTTATGCCCTTCTTTAGAACTTTTGTGCCTTTTATCGCCGGGATGAGCGGAATGCGTTTTAAATCTTTTTTGCCTTGGAGCATTTTAGGCGGCACGGGCTGGGTATGCGTATGCGTTTGCGCAGGTTATTTTTTAGGCAATATTCCCTTTGTCAAAGCGCATTTTGAGCTTGTGATTATATTTATAGTTTGCATATCGGCAATCCCCGCCTTTGTGGAATGGCTTAAACACAAAGCTCCCCACCGACCCAAACATTCCTCGAGCCAAAAATAGAACCCAATTTCTTTAAATTTTCCCTTGTTTGAGAAATTTTATACTTAGAGGTTTCCATTTTGTATGCATAGCCTTTGGCATCGGAAATGTAAAAACAGAATGAGGCTCCTTTTTCCTTTTTGTTTTCCTTGAAAAACTCCTCTATTAAAAGAGTTTGCGCCGGAACAAAAAAATCTGCGGTGGTTTCAATGCAAAAAGTTTTTGCTTGCTTTATTTTGTCTTCTAAAAATTCTATGGAACTCAGCATAAGTTGAGGTCTATTGTTGAAAGCAGATATTGTGAGCCTGCCGGAGGCTAAAATAAGGGAACCCTCAAGAAGTTTTTCCCTCAAATTCTTCCAGATTTTCGTACCGCAAAATGCTTCCAATTTATCGTGCTGATCCTGCAAAGTTATTATCGCTATTGTTTCGCCGCTTTTAGTTTGCTTTTCATTGACTCCCGGCACAAATGCAGCTATCTTGACAAATGTATCTATTCGCTCTCTGATTTTGGCTTCATCGGAAAGCGTGAAATCCGTAAAGCCCTTGATTTCCGCATAATATTCGTCCAAAGGATGCGCGCTTATCTGCACCCCGAGTACCTTTTGCTCCTTCATAAGGCTGTCCAGCAAAGACCAGTCTTCCAATTCTTCCAAAGCGGGTTCCCCCTCAAAATCGGAACCGAAAAAAGACATCTGCGCAGACTGCTTTTCAACTTTCCACGAAGATGCATCCGCCAAAGCCTTTTCCACCGATGCGAATTTCTGAGCACGTGTCCCGGGCAAAGCATCCAAAGCTCCAGCCTTTGCCAAACTTTCCAATGCAATTTTATTTATGGTGATTTTTTCAAATAAGTGCAACCTTCGGACCATATCAAAAATGCTTTTATAATTGCCATTATTTTTTCGGTCTTGTTCAATATCTAGCGCTACAACCTCGCCGCACCCTTTTATTTGCGAAAGCCCCCATCTAATGGCCTTGCCCTCAACGGAAAAAGCGGATTTCGATTTATTCACATCGGGCGGCAAAACTTCAATTCCCATTCTTTGGCATTCTTCAACAACCATCGGCAAATGATCTATAGGTTCAACGCTCATAACAGCAGCCATGTATTCCTGCGGAAAATTCGCTTTTAAATATGCGGTTTGATACGCTACATACGAATATGTTGCCGAATGGCTTTTGTTGAATGCATAGCCGCAAAAGGGTTTTAAATCGTCCCAGATTTTTTGCAAAAGAGGTTCTGGATAATTTCTCTTTAATCCGTTTTCAATAAATTCCGGCTTCATTTTCAGCATTTCTTCCGGATCTTTTTTTCCCATGGCTCTGCGAAGAACATCAGCTTTGCCAAAAGAAAAACCCGCAAGAATTCGCACTATGTGCATAACCTGTTCTTGATATACTATAACTCCATAAGTGTTATTCAAAACTATTTCAAGGTCTTCATGGTAGCAATTTATTTTCTCAATTCCATTTTTGCATCGGATAAATCTTGGAATATTATCCATTGGGCCAGGGCGGTACAGAGCATTCATAGCGATTAAATCTTCAATAGAACTTGGCTTTAAATCTCGCAGGTATTTACGCATTCCAAAAGATTCAAACTGGAATATGCCAACGGTGTTCCCTTGCTTGAACACTTCAAAAGTGCTTTCATCGTTTATGGGAATTTTATCTATATCCAAATCAAGTTTTCTTGTCTCTTTAATGGTATTTATGGTTTCTCGGATCATGGACAAATTCCTAAGCCCTAAAATATCCATTTTCAGCAATCCTATTTCTTCCGCATAATGCTTATCGTATTGCACAGCGGGAACATCGTCCGGAGCAAGGCGATAGATCGGCACAAGTTCCGTCATTTCGCATGGGGCTATAATCAACGCAGCGGCGTGTGTGCCGGAGTTGCTTATCAATCCTTCCAGTTTGGTTGCCAATTCCCAAAACTCTTTATAGGCATCTGTGTTCTCTATCAAGGAATTCAAATCTTCATCTCTATCCCTGACATTTTTCAAATTTACCTTGTCCGAGCCTTCTATATCTTCTCCCTTATCATCCTTTAACGCAGTGAGTTTAAAAGGAATTTTGTCTGCGAACATTCCAACATCGGTTCTGGACATATCGAGCACTCGCCCGACCGCCCACAGAACGGCCTTTGCCTTCATTCGTCCGTAGGTTATCAACTGCGTTACATTTTTTACTCCGTATTTTTTTGTGACATAATCTATAAGCCTGCTTCTGTCCTTATCGGAAACATCAATATCTATATCCGGCATACTAATACGCTCGGGGTTCAAAAATCTTTCAAAAAGCAAATTATACGGAAGAGGATCTAATTCCGTAATTCCCAAAATATAAGCGACTATTGAACCCGCCGCAGAACCGCGCCCCGGCCCCATTGGAATGCCTTCACGTTTTGCCCAGTTGATAAAATCCTGTATTATCAAAAAATAGCCCGAAACCTTTAATTGCTTTATAGTGGAGAGTTCCGTATTTATTCTTTCTATTATTTTTTCCTCGTTTAAACCATTTGCATATCTCAGAGGAGTTTTTTCCTTGACCAGATATTCCAAATAATCATATTCGTTTGCAAATTCCGTAGGATATTCAAAGCGAGGCCAAAAGGAGGAGCCAAGTGCCATATCTTTCCCTTGGGTTTGTATTTTTACATTGCAGCGGTCTGCAATTTTAACCGTATTTTCCAAGGCTTCCGCATCGTCCGGAAATAATTCATACATTTCTTCTGCTGATTTTAGATAAAATTCCTCTGTTGAAAAATATTCATCGCTGAATTCGGCCAATATCTTTTTTTGTTCCATGCACAGAAGAGCTGTATGGCTTTGAGCATCTTTTTTTGAAATATAGTGTACATTATTTGTGACAACCAGTTGCCTGTTGTTTTCCTTAGCGTAATTTCTTAAAAAATCGTTCACCTGAATTTCCGTTTCAAGGAAATGATTTTGCAGCGAAAAATAGAGATGTTCGTTATCGAAAATTTTGCGCAATTCATCTAAAAACAGTTTTGCCCTATTTTCCATATTTCCGCAAATATCTCGCCCAAAGCGGCTTGCCAAATCACCGGCTATTGCTATTAAGCCATCTTTGTGCGTTGCCAAAAAATCCAAGGGAATTGCCGGAATTTCCTGAAATTTTTCCTTGCTTGTATAGGTTTCACTGGTAATTTTGATGAGATTTTTATAACCTTCGTGATTTTCCGCCAAAAGAGTTAAGCGATTGTAAGATGATTTGTCGCTGGGTTTTGCGCCGTCTGTTTTAAGGTAAATATGGCTGCCTAAAATGCGTTTAACGGCTTGCAATTCCTTTTTTTTATCCATTTCCATGTAAAAATCCAGAATGCCGAACATAAAGCCGTAATCGGTTAGCGCTACTGCATTTTGCCTCAATTCTTTTGTTTTTTTCAACAGAGCCGGTATTTTAACCGGAGCCTGCAGAAAGGAGTACTCGGAATGCACTTGGAGGTGGACAAAGTTATTCATCTTCCTTTTCGACCGCTATTCCACGGATTAGATTATTAAATAACTGTTTGAGTTTTGAGCGCAATTCAACCTTTTCGTCTTCCAGAGCCTTAAGTTCTACCGTAAGCCCAAGCTTCAAATTAGGCAATTCTTCGTTGCTGTCTTTCAGTAAATCTATTTGCGAGCGAAGTTCAGCGTCTTTATCTTCCATGGCTTTGAGTATTGCATTAATGCCGGATTTTTCGTCGAGCAATTCTTCATAGCTCTTTTCCAGCCGTTCAATCTGCAGGCGAAACTCGGCGTTTTCATCTGCCATAAATTTGAACGTATCTATTTCTATTTCATTTTTCATTTTAATCAAGTCAAAAGCGGCAGCCATCTCAGAAACCTCTTTTGCGGTGATCCATTTTTCCATTCCTTCTTTCCACACAAGCGACTCGCCGGTCAAACCTTTATGCAGAAGCTCATCTATGCTAAAAGGCCCCACTTGCTGCTTGTTCATTTCCATATGCCAGATTTTCTCTTCCAATTGACCCTCTTCACTTTACATTGTTCGCTTAGGGAAATATAGTAAATGTAACTCCTAGTGGCCAGTGATTAGTGGCTAGTGGCTAGCAAAAAGGCAAGAATTTAGGCATTTTTCACTGATCACTAACCACTAGTCACTAGCCACTGCCAATTAATCAGTGTTTGCTATAGGTTTTTTACATTTTTTTTACATTCCCCTTGACAAACCTCCTTTTCTTTTTCTATA
>LIUG01000125.1:19439-37083 GCA_001462245.1 Candidatus Fibrimonas termitidis | reverse complement strand
TAAAAGAGCCTGTTCTAGGCGTTATTTTCGATTTGGAGGGTAAAAAGAGGGGTACGCTGAAAAAGCCCGTGAAGGGGCTTTTAAACGCTTTTTTTTTATCAAGATGTTCTTTTTTCACCCCCTCAAAAAAGGAGTTCATATGACCCAATACTCATTCCCCGTAGCCTATTTTTGGCTATCCAGTTCAACTTTTGGCATGGGAGGTTTTTATGACTAGATACCCATTCCTGAGAGTAATATTGATGGCTCTGCTATCCACAACGGCTTTTGCGGTTTGTGAAGCACCTAATGTGACCTTAGACTGTTTTAACTTTAGCCTTAGTGACGTCGTTTACAATGGCTCTGGGCAAGGAGTTAGCGTAACATCAGATGATGTAACGGAAATAGAGGTACTGTATGATGGTTCTGCGACTGCTCCGACCAATGCGGGAACTTATGCCATAACGGTTAAAGTTGAAGATGACGGTGATTTTGATGATGCGGAAGTTCCACTTGGAAATTACACGATAACTCCAAAGCCCGTCACTATCATCAACCTAACTGCAAAAAACAAGGTATACGACGGCAATCCTGATGCTGAGGTTGACGGGACAGCGGCAATCGACGGCAAAGTTGGCAGCGATGATGTAACCGCAAGCACCGGCACGGCGGCATTCGCCGATAAGAATGTTGGAGATGGCAAAACGGTCTCATTCAGCGGCTATTCGCTTGACGGTACTGTTGCTGGGAATTACGTGCTTTCTGGTCAGCCTGCAAGCGTCACAGCAGACATCACTCCAAAATCCGTCACCCTTATCGCAAGGGACAGGACATACAATGGTGATGTTGCCGTTCATCAATTTGATATTGAAGGCATAGAATCCGGCGATAATTTAACCGCAACCGGCGGCACGGCAGCATTTGCCAGTAAGAATGTTGGAAGCAACATAGCGGTCACATTCAGCGGCTATTCGCTTGTCGGCAATGATGCCGCTAACTACAATCTTAGCCAACCTTCAAGCAGCACAGCAAACATCGGCAAAGCGCTTCTCCACGTTTACGATATGTGGGTATTCGGCAGGGAATACGACGGTACTAATAGTGCTATCGTTGTAGGGACTCCAGCAGTCTACCCATATGGCAACGATGATGTGAGTGTAGAAGAAAACACCTGCACAGGAGAATTTACCGATAAGAATGTTGGAGCGAACAGATCAGTGACAGTAAACGGATGTACGGTAAGCGGCGCTGATGCCGGGAACTATGAGCTTGAGTTTACGATTGTAAGCGTAGATGGGATCACTCCAAAATCCGTTACCATTGAAATCGAAAACTTGAGCATATCAAGTAAGGTATACGACGGCACTACTGATGTTCCGTTTACCGGGACAGCGAAAATTGTTGGCAAAATTTCCAACGATAATTTAGATGTAATTGATGGCACGGCATCTGCCGATAAGAATGTTGGAGGCGGCAAAACGGTCACATTCAGCGGCTATGAGCTAGATGGCACTGATGCCGGGAACTACTTTCTTTCTGCTCAGCCTGAGCTTGCCTATGTAAACATCACTCCAAAAACCGTCACCTTTTTCACAGAAGGCAAGGTATACGACGGCACTCCTGATGCTGAATTTGATATCGTCGGCGTGATTTCCAACGATGTTGTAACCGCAACCGGCGGCACAGCAGCATTTATCACTAAGGATGTTGGAGCAACCATAGGGGTTACATACACTGGATTTACACTTGTCGGTGCTGATGCTGGCAACTACACGCTTGACCACTCACAAACCACAGCAGCGATCACCGCAAGGCCCGTCACCATCGCCGGCCTAACCGTAAATGATAGGGTGTACGACGGCACTACTGGCGCTGATATTAGCGGGACAGCGATAATCGACGGCAAAATTGAAGGCGATGATGTGGAGTTAGATGGAACATGCACAGGAGTATTTGCCGATAAGAATGTTGGAACGAACAAACCAGTGACCGTAAGCGGATGTGTTCTTGACGGCAGTGATAAAGATAACTACGAGCTTGGCTTTACGTTTGCAAGCACAGCAGAGATCACCCCAAAGCCCATCACCATCACCGGCGTATCAGCAACAGACCGCGATTATAACGGCACTGAAGAGGTTACGCTAACCGGCGGTTCGCTTGTAACCCCGATTTCGGGCGATGATGTCGACCCTGATCTCAGCAGCGGTGGCACAATTGCGGACAAGAATGCTGGCGACGGCAAGGCGGTTACAACGAACATTACGCTGACCGGCAGCGATGCGGGAAATTACACGCTGGAACAGCCTCAAGGCATCACGGTGGACATCGCCGTAAAAGACGTCACCCTTGGCGCAGAAGACAAGGTATACGACGGCAATGCTAACGCTACGATTAAAATCATCGGCAAAATTGACGGCGATGGTTTAACCGCAAGTGGCACCACACCAACATTTGGGGACAAGAATGTTGGGTCAAGCAAAACAGTAGAATTCGATGGCACATATACGCTTGCCGGTGTTGATGTCGGGAACTATGAGCTTTCTGCTCAGCCTATAACCGTCACAGCAGACATCACCGCAAAGCCTCTCACCGTCACCGGCCTAATCGCAAGCGACAAGGTACACGACGGCAATACGACAGCTGAGATTACCGGAACACCGGTACTCGGTGGCGTAATTGCCCCCGATGTTGTGACGTTAGATGAAACCGGACCCATCACAGCAACATTTGCCGATGCTAATGCTGGAGCAGACAAAACAGTAACCATCACTGGATACTCACTTGACGGTGCTGATGCTGGGAACTACGCGCTTTCGCCGATTACGCTTACTGCAACCATCTTTAGCGCAACCCATGAAGTTGTCTTTAAGAACTGGGACGGCACAGTGTTAAAAACCGAAAATGTAGCCCACGGTACAGCAGCAACACCTCCTTAGCCCAATCCAACAAGATCAGGCTGGACATTCACTGGCTGGAGTCCATCAACGTTTAACAACATCACAAGCGACCTAACCGTCACAGCGCAGTATAGGACAAACAGTGTAACCTACACCGTCACCTTTAGAGACTGGGACGGCACCCTGCTGAAAACTCAAAATGTAGCTCGCAACGGAGCGGCCACTGCCCCAACCCCCCTCGGAAGAGAAGGCTACACATTCGTCGGATGGGATATACCGTTTACCGGTGTTCAAAGCAACCTAACCGTCACAGCAGTGTATGAACTGATACCGGTCACATACACAGTCACATTCGTGGACTGGGACGGCACAGAGCTGAAAACAGAAACAGTAAACAAAGGCGAAGCCGCAACCGCTCCCGCTGCCCCCTCAAGAGAAGGCTACACCTTCACCGGATGGGACACAGAGTTTAGCGATGTCCAAAGCGACCTCACCGTCACAGCATTGTATGTTGACGACTCTCTGCCCACATACACAGTCACATTCGTGGACTGGGACGGCACAGTGCTGAAAACACAAACAGTAAACGAAAACACGGCTGCCATCGCACCTGCCGCTCCCGCAAGAGCAGGCTACGCATTCACCGGATGGGATAAAACATTCAGCAATGTCACAAGCGACCTCACGGTTACAGCATTGTATGAAGAGATTACAACCTACACCGTCACATTCGTGGACTGGAACGGCACAGTGCTGAAAACACAAACAGTAAACGAAGGCGAAGCTGCCACCGCACCCGCCAATCCCTCAAGAGAAGGCTACACCTTCACCGGCTGGGACAAAGCGTTTGCCAATGTCACAAGCAACCTCACCGTTACAGCATTGTATGAAGCTATCACCCCAACCCTCAATGCCATCGCCTCAAACAGCTTCGGCATAGTGCTAAACGGCGAAAGCTTCCAAGTAGTTGGAATATCCCAGGCAACCCCTGTGAGCATATACAACCTGCAAGGCAAAGTATTCATGACCCGCACGGCAATGCCAAACGAAAGCATCTCCGTAGCGCACCTCCCCAAAGGCGTGTATATTGTAAAGGCAGGAAGCAAAACAGTTAGATTAGCGAAATAACAACCATTCAACAAAAGCAGCCGGTAACCCGGCTGCTTTTTGCTATTATCACTTATTCCTCTCCGCACGTTCGGCTTGTATCAATTCATTAATCCTCCTCTTAACTATCGCTTTTTTATCAAGAGGCAGTTGATTCATATGCTCCTCGGGCACGCTTTGCAAAACCTCCAAGGGCATGCTATATATCTCATCAACGGTCACAAAATTTAGCATAGGTGCGCTTGGTTTCGATGAATCCGCTCTTTTTCCCCTGTATTCCTTATTGCCTTTCGCACTTGCTCCCTGCAAGTCTTCATCCTTGTGCCGCACGCACATTATTATCGCAATAAAAAGCGTAATCCAAATGATAGCACACTGGACAACAAAGATTATGAATTCGGTATCGTACATCAATGCCTAAAATGTCTGGTTCCGGTAAACGCCATGGCTATGCCGTATTTATCGCAAGCTTCTATAACCTCACCGTCTTTTTTGGAACCGCCGGGCTGCACAATGTACTTAATGCCAGCGGAATTTGAAGCATCAATATTATCGGCAAAGGGGAAAAAAGCATCTGAAGCCATTACCATTTCGCCGATTTTATCTGCGGTAAGCGGCATTCTTGACATATTGTCTTTAACCCTTGGCTGGCAAAGCCTTAAATTTGAATCTATGCGATTAGGCTGCCCGGGACCTAGCCCTAGCACCATAAAATAACCGGCTTTATATTCATAGCACACGACTATGGCATTGGATTTTGTATATTTGCAAACCAGCCAAGAAAATTTTGCAAGTTCTATTTTTTCTTTTGGGAACTGTGCCTTGGTCACGCATTCAAATTTTTCCCAAACCTCAATATCTCTATCCTGAACAAGCATTCCGCCAATAACGTGCTTATACACCTTGCAACTTTTTGCCGGTTTAATTTCACCGACTTTTAGCAAACGAATATCCTTGGATTTATTTTTCAAAAATTCCAAAGCATCCGCATCAAAATCCGGAGCGAGCAAAATTTCAACAAACCGGCCCTTTAACAATTCCGCTGTTTTCAAATCAACCTTTCTGTTAACCGCAATCACCGAGCCAAATGCGCTCACCGGATCGCCTTCCCACGCCGCAGAAAATGCCTCCGCCAAAGTAGCTCCTGTGGCAAGACCGCAGGGATTTAAGTGTTTAATAATCGCAACCGCATTTGAGTCCGAAAATTCTCGGATCATTTCAAGAGCCGCGTCTGCGTCAACAATATTGTTGTAGGAGAGTTCTTTGCCGTGCAGTTGCTCTGCGGTTGCCAAGCTGGCTTCCGTGCAGTTAGGGTCTTTGTAGAACATCGCCTGCTGATGCGAATTTTCCCCGTAGCGAAGGGGAGTCCCGTTTGCGAATTCTAAAATTAAATTTGTCATGCGAATTCCACCTCAATTTTGTTTGCCGCATTTTTGGCTTTTTCAATGGCTTCGGCAACGCTTGCTCCCCTTGCCAAGACCACGCCCAGCCTGCGATGCCCGTTGATGCTCGGTTTGCCGAAAAGACGAAGCGAAGTATCGGGTTCGCTCAAAGCCTCTTCCAAACCCGAATATGAAATCAAATCGCTTTTGCCGTCAACTCTCAAAGCTACAGATGCGCTTGGCCCGTGTTGTTTTATGTTTGGAACAGGAAGGCCTAAAATAGCTCTTGCGTGCAAGGCGAATTCGCTCAAATCTTGGGAAATCAAGGTGACCATTCCCGTATCGTGCGGACGAGGAGAAACTTCGGAGAAAAAAACTTCATCGCCCTTGACAAAAAGCTCAACCCCAAAAATTCCATAACCGCCCAAGGCATCGGTAATAGCTTTTGCTATGCGCTCGGATTCTCTCAGAGCATTTTCGCTCATATCCTGCGGTTGCCAACTCCAGCGATAGTCGCCTTCAATTTGCACATGACCTATCGGTGCGCAAAAAGAAACGCCTTTTGCATGGCGAACCGTTAAAAGCGTTATCTCGTAATCAAATGGAACAAAGCCCTCAACTATAACTTTGCCGCCGCCAGCTCTGCCGCCGCTCTGCGAATAATCCCAAGCGTGTTCAATATCCGCTTCCGTTTTTACCGTGCTTTGCCCACGCCCGCTCGAACTCATTATGGGTTTTACAACGCAAGGAATTCCTATTTCCTTTACGGCTGCTAAAAATTCATCTTTTGTTTCTGCAAATTTATATGCGCTTGTTTTCAATTTTAATTCTTCTGCGGCAAGGCGGCGAATGCCTTCCCTGTTCATGGTTAATTTTGCGGCTTTTGCGGTCGGAATAACGTTGTAGCCTTCTTTTTCCAATTCCAAAAGGGTATCCGTTGCTATGGCTTCAACCTCAGGAATTATGCAATCGGGTTTTTCCTGTTCTATAACCTTGCGCAAAGCCTCGCCGTTTAGCATGGAGAACACATGGCTGCGGTGAGCGACCTGCATCGCAGGAGCGTTTTCGTAGGAGTCGCAAGCTATGGTCTCTATGCCAAGCCTTTGAAGCTCAATCACCACCTCTTTGCCAAGCTCTCCGGAGCCAAGCATGAGGGCTTTTTTGGAATTGGATTTAAAAGGAGTGCCGAATTTTGCCATAGGGGGAAGGTAGAAAAATCGGAATGGCGGGCAGTTTTCAAATATAAATCAATCTGTTCAGCTTTGCCCTGTATTCCCATGTGAGTTCGTGTTTTGGCCCAAGAACGGAAAACAGAGTTATGATAGCTTTTTTTGCTTTATCTTCGCTGTCTTGCTTGTTTTCGATAATTTCCAAAAATGAGTCCAATGCCTCTTTGAATTTGTTTTGGCTTGCGAGTTTATATGGTTTGTCGTAGGGCGGCGCGGTGTCTTCGTAAAATTCCATTAAATCCAAAAGCGATTTTGATTCCTTGTAAAAATCATCCGTTTCTTTTATGCTTTGCAAAATGGTTTTTGCTTCTTCTCTTTTGCCGCTCATGGTTTTCGCCTTTGCAAATAAGTAACAAACTTTTTTATTCTCCGGTTTTTTCTCAAATAACTTTTGCAAGGTTTTTAAGGCTGCGCTTGTTTGCCCTAAATTGAGAGCATCTTCCGCATTCAAAAGCAGGGCATCTTCTTCCGATAAAAAGAACGGTTGCAATTGCTTTTTCAGTTCGCTTTCCGGCAGGTTGCCGTCTGCGCCGCCTGCAAGTTGCTTGTTTTTGAAAATACGAATATCGCTTAAACTGCCCAAGCGCAGATAACCGGCGAGAGACTGGTTATTAGGGTCTTCGGGGTCAAGCTTGGCTATTGTGAATTTAAGCTCGTTGGAGAGTTTCTCAAGCGCAGGAGAAATCTCAAACGATACCGCAATGGCTTTTTCAGCGGAACCGTTTATAACAACCTGCTCAAAATTTTCAATATCTGTCTGAATTACCGGCATGGAGCTACAAGGTAGAAAATTCTATGTTTGAGTTATATGCCAAGCGAGAGCGAAATAAAAGAGTTGAAATCGATGCTTTCAATAACCGTTGTGGCTCAGAGGCTTGGGCTAAATGTTGTGAATAGGCGTTTTCGCTGTTTTTTTCCGGAACGCCATGCGCATGGAGACAGAACCCCTTCTGTAAGCATCAATGAAGAAAAAGGCTGCTTTCGCTGCTTTGTGTGCGATAATGTTAAAGGCGATGTGATTTCCCTCGTTCAGATTGCGCTCGGAATTCCTTTTTTAGAAGCGTTAAAATGGCTTAAAGACGATACCCCGTCAATAATCAGAGATTCGCAAAAATATCCCACTAAAAAAAATACGCAGAGCGGACAAAAAAAAGAAGAACATCCGAAATTTTTCAAGGAAAAAATTATCTTTGATTTTCTCAGCTTGCTTTCTCCAATACCGCCGAACAGCGCAGCGGGATGGTGGCTCGCAAAAAGGCATATTTACAAGCCCACCTGGGACAAAGTTCTTTTGCGGCTGCTTGACGATTATGACCATGTGAGCAGGAAATTGCTGGCAGAGCATTCTTTGGAAGATTTGCGATTTGCAGGTTTATTCAACAGCCAAGGAAATTTGCGTTACGGCAAACATCCGCTTATTATTCCGTATGTTGACGAAATGCACCGCCCTTTCTTTTTCCAAGCAAGGGCCATAGACAAAAACATTCAACCAAAAGAATTAAACTTTCAAGGCGCCATTCCTTTCCCATATAACAGAGAAGCCTTGGACGGAAAATTCGGAACAATTTATTTGTGCGAAGGAGCCATAGATACGTTAACCCTTTTGGGGAACGGATTTAACGCAGTCGGCATTCCGGGGGCAAATTCCTTTAAGCCCGAATGGGTAAGCCTTTTCCGCAATAAAAAAGTTATTCTATGCTTGGATAACGATGAAGCCGGCAAAGCAGGAGAAAAACGCATCTCCGCCTTGTTAAAAGACGCCGGTTTGGAAACCCGTTCTTTTGGGCTTTTGCCGGAGGACGAAGATATAAATTCATGGCTTAGCGGTTAAGTTTCTAAATTCCAAACTTCTGCATAAGGAGTTTTAAGTGAGGAAAAACTTATCGTTAATTAGTGCGTTGGGCATAGTTCTGCTTGCCGGTTTAACTCTGACCGCCTGCGAAAGCGGCCCGCTTGGCCCATCGGCAAAGGCACAAGAAATTATCCCGGCAGCAAATACTTGGTTTAAATTGCAACGGTCTTATAATGCGGAGGCAAATGGTGTTGGCGATGCCGTAAAAATAAAATACACTCCTCCGGGAGCTAAAGGCCCAAGCAATTACGGAGAAACCAAAAATTTTATTTATAAAACAAGCGCTCAAAATGATATGGCTGTTTGGTCGGCAAGAAATAAGAAAAATTTGGGCAAATGCTATGCTGGGCACGAATGGCAGATTATAGCAAGAATAAATGCAAACAAAGAATTGGTTTTCGAAACTACGCCTCCCAAAAGAGCAAAGTGCGTAGAATTAACGCCTAGTTTTCCCCAACCTTAATTTTCATGCCCGGAAAGATTTTTTTATCCAAGCCCGGGTTCCATTCCAAAAGCTGTTGAACGGTTACGTTATGAGTTTGAGCTATGTCCCATAAGTTATCGCCGGACTTTATTTCATACGTGCCCTGAGTTGCTGTAGGGGCATCTTTTTTCACAGGGGCTGTGGTGGGAGCTTGCAGGTAAAGCTTTTGGCCTACCTGAACTTTATTGCCCTGCAAACTATTCCAATCTATAATATTTTGCGAAGATATTCCAAACCGCCTGGAAATAGAACCCAAGTTATCACCCTTGCGAACAACATAAGTTCGCGTACCATTGCTCGTTTGGGATTTATTTGTTTTATCGACGTCTTTTGCCGGTTCACTCTTTAACATTGTCGCACCGGCCGGCATGGGAATAATAAGAACTTGCCCAACTCTCAGTTTTGAGTTATTTAAATTATTCGCAGCCTGGATGTCCGAGACTTTTACACCGAATTGCTTTGATATATAACCGAGATTATCGCCCTTTTGCACTTTATACTGCTGCCAGCGCACAAGCTGAGTTTTGTCCATTTTTGCATAAGCTGCTAAAAATTTTTCTCTGGAACCCTGCGGAACCCTAAGGGTATAAGATTTGAGATTCGGAGGCGTGCACCAGCGAACAAGCTCAGGATTCAGTTCGCGTACGGTATTGATGCTTGCGCCAACTGCGTCGCCAACCTTATCGAGAGGAACACAGTCTTTAACGGTGACCGTGTCAAATGGGATACGGTACAGTTTTTCAACCTCAAATGAGTAATGCGCCGGATTATGCCCTATAATTGTCGCTGCTATAATCCGTGGAACATAATGCATTGTTTCACGCGGCAACCGCAAATCCCAATAAGAAACTTTTTTGGCAGGGTCTGCAGCCAAACTTTCCTTGACAAGCCTTCTTATTCTGCCTTCTCCGCAATTATAAGCCGCCATCGCTAGGTACCAGTCGTTAAATTCATTGTAGAGTTCGGAAAGGTAATCTAAAGCCGCATCGGTTGCTGCTTCCGGATTTCGACGCATATCCACCCAAAAATCCGAGGGCAATCCATAGCGCTTGCCGGTTGACGGTATAAACTGCCATACGCCGGCAGCCTTCGCTTTGCTGTAGGCGCTTAACTTAAAACCGCTCTCTATAAATGCTAGGTAAATTAAATCCGGCGGCATATTACGTGCCTTAAGTTTTGAATAAATCATGCTGTCTAAAACCGTTTTGCGAGAAAGAGAAGTGCCGGTAAAGTTCCGGGCATTTACCGTTAAAAAATGAATTTCCTGCATAACTCTATCGTTTATCTCAATAGGCAGCGAAAACTGGGACAAATCCATTGAGTCCAGATAGTTTTCAATGGTTTCCTTTTCTACGCTGTCCAACGGGGTTTCTTCAAATAAGTCAAAGTTTTCGTAATCGTTTAGCATTGAGTGCACATATTCCGCTTCCGACAAGTCTGCGAGCCTGGGGTAGAGGCTCTCCATGGCAAATATTATTTGCACAGGCATTGCGGAAAAATAAGCGGAATCTTCCGGCGATTTGAGAGAATCCGACTGTTGTTCGGAATAAATCTCATTTAGGGCAAGGTCAAAATAGTAGATAGCGGCTAAAGGGTCTTTGTCAAGAGCCTGAATACCTGACTTGTATTCTGCCCAAGAAGTTTTGCCTGCCGCCCCCCTAGGCTCTATTAACTCTGTAAGCGCTTTATTCTCTTTTATATGCGGCTCCGCTAAAGCAATAGCCTCGTTTTTGCGTGGACCAGCCGAACACGCAAACAGCAAAAACGCTGATAATAAAAGAGAAGCATGGGTTTTAAAAGATCTCACTCTTCTTCCTCTTCTTCATAGTCAAGGCCTAAACGACGAAAACGCGGCCTATCAAAGTTTAGCTCTTCGTCGAGGGCCTCTTCTTCCATCAAATCATCATCTTCCTCGCCAAGCTCGTCAAATTCGTCCAAGTCTTCGTCTTGGTCTGACACCGGCAAGAAACTATCACCACTGCCCCCTTTTGGGCGCCTACCTAGTTGCAAAGGATACTTCATAATACTAACCTCCTGAATATAGCAAATTACGCAAGCACAATATATATATTTTTTTTCATACGTGTATATAAAAAAAGTAAATTTGTATTTTTTTTGTGATTATTTCGGTAAATATGCGTTATAAATTCAGTTGCGAATATAGTGGTTCTGCCTTTTCCGGGTGGCAAGAACAGTTGAAAAACGGCATTATTCGCGAAAAAACCGTGCAAACTGAGCTGGAGAGGGCTTTTTTCATAGCTTTGAGGCAAAAAATCCGCATTGTTGGGGCAGGCAGGACAGATGCCGGGGTTCACGCTAGGGGGCAGGTGGCCCATTTTGACCTAGAGGGTGAGATAAACTGCCCCGTTATGGAAAATTCCGTAAATGCCATAAGCGATGAAAATGTATGTATAAGGAATTTGGAGCCTTGTCCAAGCGATTTCCATGCCCGTTACAGCGCAAAAGAGAGGTATTACCAATACACGCTCTGCCCGGGTCCCGTAGTTTTAGGCAGAGAGCTGGTTTGGCAGTGCGAGTATAAGCTAAACACCGAGCTTATGGAAAAAGAGGCAAAGAGTTTTTTGGGCGAGCACGATTTTAACGCATTTTCCGTTTCGAGAAATGATGGCAAAAGCACGGTTTGCACTATAACTGAATTTCGCTTGGAACCTGTGGAGGCGCATTGCGATGTGTTGCGTTGGCATATACGCGGCAATCGTTTTTTGCACAAGCAGGTTCGTGCGATGGTCGGTTTGCTTTTCGATGTGGGCAGGGGGCGTTTTGAGCCTGGGGTGGTGGCTCAAATCTTTAGCGGTGAGTTCAAAGGAGAAAGGACATGGGCGCCGCCACAGGGCCTGGTGCTGGAGGCGGTGGGGTATTAACTCCTAACATAATTCTTAATTGCGTCCCTCAACGAGGTGAAAATCCTGTTTAGCTCTTCTTCGTCTTCTTCCAAAAGGGTTATGCGAAAACCTTGAAGCTCCGAGCAGAAACTGCTCATGGGAACAACGCAAATTCCCGTTGCGCCCAAAAGGTAATAAACAAAGCGATAATCGTGGCTAACGCCTTTGCACCATTCCTCGACCTTTTCTTTTATCTTTGGATTCTCAATAGGCAGAGTTTGCTTGTTGTTCAAGACTCCGTCTCTGAAAATTATGGAATTGTAAAATGCGCCGTAAGTCGGATTGAACATCAACTCCGGAACCTCGCCTAGGATTTTGTTTATCAAGGCACTTCGCCTGCCGATTTGCTCGTTTAAGTTCGCACGGTGCGTTTCGTAGCGGCTATCGCCCAAAACCAACGGTAAAGCCAACTGCGGAAGCGTTGTGGAGCAAACCTCTATCATTTTCGCATTGTCCAGCGCACTGCAAAAGGCGGTGAATTCCGGGTCTTTTTCTCTGTTGTAAAATTCAAGCCAGCCACAGCGGGAACCCGGCCATGGAAACTCTTTTGAGAGCGCTTTCATGGCAATGCCCGGAACATCATCTATATATTCCGAAAGAGAATAAGACTTTGCGCCGTTATACACAATTTTATTATAAACCTCATCCGATATAACGAATACCTTGTATTTTTTCGCTATCTCAATTATCTTTTTCAAACTTTCCAGCGGATATACCATGCCGGTAGGGTTGTCCGGGTTTATTATCAAAATGCCGACTATGTTGGGGTTGTATTTGACCTTGTTTTCCAGTTCCTCTAGGTCTGGGTACCAGTGGTTGGCAGGGTCCAGTCTGTAGGTTATAGGTTCGGTGTTTGCATGGGCGGCTTCTGCGGAGCTATGTGTGCTATATGCGGGAGAAGGCCCTATTACTCTGCTCGTTATGTCTAAGAGTTGATAGGTTGTGGAAATTGCATCTCCAAGCCCGTTGAAAAACAGAATATCTTCCGGCACTATTTGCGCACCGCCCAAAGCGTTGGTTCTTTTGCACAGAAACTCTCTGGTTTGCAAATTGCCTTTTGATGGGCAATAACCGTATGAGTGGTTTTGCTGAACCAAGCCTGCCATAATGTCTTTTATCCAAGCCGGAATTTGGCATTTTTTCTCTATGGGGTCGCCTATGTTTTCCCAATGAATAGCAAGTCCGAGAGCTTTAAGCTGGTTCGCTTTTTTTACTATTTCACGAATTTCATACTTAAATTCCTTTGAGCCTTCTGATAAAAGTTTTTTACGCATGTGTGGGAATGTAGAAATTTATATTCCCCCAATATGACAGCACTCGAAACGCTTAAACGGTATTTTGGCTATGATGGTTTTCGCAGCGGGCAAGAAACGCTTATAGATGGCATACTTGCAGGCAAAGATGTTCTGGGCGTGATGCCTACCGGAGCAGGGAAGTCTATATGCTTCCAAATACCAGCCCTTATGACGGACGGCATTACACTTATAGTGTCGCCGCTCATCTCGCTTATGAAAGATCAGGTAAATGCCCTGACCCAATCCGGCATTCCTGCGGCATTTATCAATTCCTCGCTCACCGGATGGCAAATAGATAAAGCATTGCAAAATGCCCGGAACGGAGCGTATAAATTGATTTACGTTGCCCCCGAAAGATTGCTTGCGCCGGATTTTTTGCAATTTGCGCAATCTATCAAAATCTCAATGCTTACCGTCGATGAAGCGCACTGCATATCGCAATGGGGGCAGGATTTTCGCCCAAGCTATTCCAAAATACCGGAATTTATCGCAAGTTTGCCCAAGCGTCCTGTTTTGTCGGCGTTTACGGCTACGGCAACTTCCAAAGTGCGGGAGGATATAGCTGCTTTGCTCGGCTTAAATGAACCTATTGTTTTGATTACAGGCTTTGACCGCAAAAATCTCTATTTTGAGGTACAAAAACCCAAGGATAAATACGCAGCACTCACAGCATTTTTGAGCAACAAAAAGGAAAACAGCGGAATTGTTTATTGCTCCACTCGTGCCACGGTTGAGGAGGTTTGCGAAAAATTAAAAAAAGACGGATACAATTCATCTCGCTATCATGCCGGGCTTTTAGACAGCGAGCGGCACGATAATCAAGACGATTTTCTATACGACCGTGTAAAAATAATGGTTGCGACAAATGCTTTTGGAATGGGGATAGATAAATCCAATGTATCATTCGTTGTGCATTACAATATGCCAAAAGATATGGAAAGTTATTATCAAGAAGCTGGGCGGGCGGGGCGGGGTGGTGAGCCGGCCGATTGTCTTTTGCTTTATAGCGGGCAGGATGTGCGTACAAATTTGTGGATGATTGAGAACAACAAAGATGTGGAATATCCGGACAAGGAAACGGAAGAATTGCTCAAAGAACGTGACCGCAAGCGATTGCGTGAGATAACTTTTTACTGTGCGACAAACGATTGTTTGCGTGGATATATTCTCAAATATTTCGGAGAAAACCCGCCGAATTACTGCGGAAATTGCGGCAGTTGCAGCACGAATTTTGAAACGGCAGACATAACGATTGATGCACAGAAAATTCTCTCCTGCGTAGCGAGAATGAGGGAACGTTATGGAATAAAAATGCTGACAGATGTGCTTCGCGGCAGCAAAAGCGAGAAAGTTCTGCGCCTTGGGCTTGATAAACTCTCAACCCACGGCATAAGCGAAAAAACAGATAAGCAACTACGGGAAATAATCAACCAACTGATATTGACCGGCTATCTTATAAAAACAGATGACGAATATCCCGTGATTAAACTCGGAGAACGAGCAAGTGAGGTTTTGCGAGGCGGTGGCACAGTCCAGATGAAATTGTCAAAAGAAAAACCGCAACCGGAAATAAGCAAAAAGCAATTTTCCGTTAAGCAAATTGACAACAGATTATTTGCCGCTTTGCGTGAACTCAGGTTTGCAATTGCAAACGAGCAGAATGTACCGGCATTTGTAATTTTCCCCGACAGCACGCTGATCGATATGTGCCTTAAACTTCCGGCGACAAAGGCGGAATTATTGAGTGTATCGGGTGTGGGGCAGGTGAAACTGGAACGGTATGGCGAGAGGTTTTTGAAGGTTATTGCAACTCATGCAACATGAACATAACGAAATTTACTACATTAATCCCATGTCAAAAACCATCCTTTTATTTCCGGGGCAGGGTGCCCAGTATGTTGGAATGGGCAAAGTCTTGTCCGAAACTTTTGAACCTGCAAAACAGATTCTGAAGAAAGCAGATGAGGTTCTAGGCTACGAACTTTCCAAAATAATGCAAGAAGGGCCGGAAGAAACGCTTAAAAGCACGGATAATACCCAACCGGCTCTTTATGTTTGCTCCTGCATGGCAATGGAACTTTTAAAGAGCAAAGGCATTTCCTTTGACTACGTGGCAGGGCACTCGCTCGGCGAGTATTCTGCGATATATGCGGCAGGCGGATTTTCGTTTGAAGACGGTCTTCGTTTGGTGCGGGTTCGCGGGGAGCTTATGGCTCAGGCTGGTGTGCTGAAACCAGGCGCAATGTCTGCGGTGCTGGGGCTTTCGGAAGAAGATTTAAATGCCGCCCTCGCAGAAGCACAAAGCGCAGGTGTTGTGGTTGCAGCGAATTTCAATTCACCGGGGCAAATTGTGATTAGCGGCTCAAAGGAAGGCGTTGCAAAAGCCGGTGAAACTGCAACTGCAAAAGGTGCTAAAAAGGTTGTTCCGCTCCCTGTTTCCGGTGCGTTTCACAGCCCTTTAATGGAATACGCTTTGCCGGGCCTAAAAGAGGCAATAGCAAAAACAAGTTTCAGCGATTTGAAAGTTCCGTTGATTGCAAACGTGACTTCGCAAGCTGTAAGCAAAGGCTCGGATTTGCCGGAACTTTTGACAAAACAGCTCATTTCTCCGGTTCGCTGGCAACAGGGAATGGAAACGGCAATTTCGCTCGGCGTTGAAAGAGGAATTGAGGTTGGAGCCGGCAAGGTCTTGATGGGCCTTATGCGTGGCATTAACCGCAATATAAAGGTTTATTCGGTGGAAACGGAAGAGCAGATCAACGAGATTAAATGATCAATCTTCTGCCAGTTTCCGTTTTCCATATCTGAAACGGAAAATACGCTGGCACCAAAAGAGACAAAGTCACAGCCGGCTTTAAAAAAATCTTGGACATTTTCCGCTTTAACCCCGCCGCACGCCAGCAGCGGGATGTTTTTAAACGGGCCTCGCAATTCTTTTATGTATTTAGAGCCTCCGAGTGAAGAAACAGGGAAAACTTTTACAGCCGTTGCTCCTAATGCGTAAGCTCGCATTATTTCTGTTGGGGTTAATGCACCCGGAATGCATGGGATATTTTTTTCGACGCATTTCCGAACTACATCGGGATTTGTACCGGGTGTTACTATGAATTTGGCTCCGCAGTCAAGGGCTATTTGCAAATCCTGCTCGGTTATTATTGTTCCTGCTCCCACGATCAATTCTCTTTTTTCGCCTTCTTCGCACAGATTTTTAAGGGCAGCAACGGAGTTTGAGGTGTTCAACGGAACTTCTATAAATTTGAGCTTGGTGTTTACGCAGCACTGTGCGCAAGCAACAGCCTGCTCCGGTGGCAAGCCGCGAGCTATGCCCAAAAAAGGGCTTTTGCGAAATGAGTTCAAAAAAATATCAGATTTCAAAATACCAGACATCGTTACCTAAAATTTTTTGATTTTTTCGAGAAACATCATTTATGCTGAGTTTTGAGCCTAATGGAACGGAGTCGGTTACAAACACATTGCTGCCAAGCACGGCGCCTTTGCCTATAATCGTATTGCCGCCGAAAATGGATGCGCCGGAATATATTGTCACATCATCTTCTACCGTAGGGTGGCGTTTTTGCCCTCTTAAAACTTGCCCCCCTCTTGTTGAAAGCGCTCCTAGAGTTACGCCTTGGTAAATTTTAACATGTTCGCCTATCACCGTAGTTTCGCCTATAACTATGCCTGTCCCGTGGTCTATGAAAAAATAGTTGCCGATTTCCGCACCGGGGTGAATATCTATGCCTGTTATGGAATGAGCGTGTTCTGTCATTATGCGGGGAAGCATTGGAACTTTTAAAATATGCAGTTCGTGAGCCAGCCTATAAACAGAGATTGCGTAAATCCCGGGATAGGAAATTATTATCTCCTCCTTGTTTACTGCGGCAGGGTCGCCATCATAAGAGGCTTCTATATCGGTTGCGATGCTTGCCCTTATTTTGGGAAGTTTTGCCAAAAATTCGTTTTTTATCCTTTCTGGGTTTTTTCTCAGCAAAAAGAACAATATCCTGTGCAATAAATAATCCGCTTTTCTGAAAAGGTCTTCTGTGCGCTCGTCGCTGAAATAACCGGGGAACAGCAAGCAGCGTAGGGTATCAACGAACTTAACAACCTCATTTTTTTTGACTAGGCAATGAGGTTTAATAGGAATATGGTTTTTTAATTCCGAATAACTGCCCGAAAGAGGATTAAATAAAATTTTCACAACGAAAATGTAGAAAAATTTAATGCTTGGGTTTAGAGCCTTGGGTATAGGGTATGGGAAAATCACAAATTTCGCTTTTTTTCTTGCCAAACCCGCAAAATATGACCCAACTTCATGGCAAAAATGGCAAAATAGCGCACCCCGCACTTGCGGATCCCCTCTGGAATGCAGAATGTACCTCCTCTCCTCCCCCCACCCCCAGATGGCAGAATAGTAGCTGTATTGTTTTGCGTTTTAAATCTTCAGGGACATACGGAAGGACATCTTCAAAATTCCAGCCAACTTGTTGCGCGGCGGTTAAGCACAATTCTGCCG
>LIUG01000125.1:0-19180 GCA_001462245.1 Candidatus Fibrimonas termitidis | reverse complement strand
AGCCATATTTTTGCACGGCGGTTAGGCACAACTCCGATGTTTTCAAATGCTTCGGAACATAATTAAGGGCAAAGCCATATTTTTGCACGGCGATTAGACACAGCTCCGCAGTCTTCAAATTTTCGGGAACATACCAAAGTGTATGGCCATCTTGTTGCACGATGGCTAGGTATAGTTCATACTTCAAATTTTCCGGAACATACTCAAAGGCATAGTTGTTTTGTTGCACGGCAGCCAAGCACATCTCCGCAGTCTTCAAATTTTCCGGGACATATCTAAGGGCACGGCTATCTTGCTTCACGGCAGCCAAGCATAACTCAAATGTTTTCAAATTATCCGGGACAGACCTAAGGGCAGAAAGATAATCAGAGCGTTGCACAGCGGCTAGGCACAGTTCAGCAGTCTTCAAATTTTCAGGAACATACGCAAAGGCACGGGCATCTAGTTGCACGGCGGCTAGGCACAATTCATACTTCAAATTTTCCGGAATATGCTCAAGGACATATTTAAGGGCATATTCAAAGAGATATTCATCGGGATTACTTTTCACAACGGCTATGAACATCTCCACAGTTTTCAAATGTTCCGGGACATGTTCAAGGGCATGAAAATCTCGTTGCACGGCAACTAGACACATCTCTGCGGTCTTCAAATGTTCCGGGACATATTTAAAGGCACGGCTATTTTTTTGCACTTCAGCAAACCATTCTGCCGCTGTTTTTTCTTTTCTATCTGTTTTCTCAGACATTATACACCTCCCAGCGCAGCGGCCAAGCACATTTCCGCAGTTTTCAAATGCTCTGGGACATATTCAAGGGCTATGCCTTCTTTTTGCACAGCAGCCAAGCATAGTTCCTCAGTCTTCAAATGCTCTGGGACATACTCAAGGATATAGCCACATCGTTGCACAGCGATTAAACATAGCTCCGCTGTTTTCAAATGCTCCGGGACATGCTCAAGTTCAGAACCAACTTTTTGCACGGCGGCCAAGCACAACTCCGGCGTCTTTAAATGCTCCGGGACATACTGAAGGGATGCCGAAAACCTATCCATTTGTTGCACAGCGGCCCAGCATAGCTCCTCAGTTTTCAAATTATCTTGGATACACTCAAGAGAAGCAAAAGGACCTGTTTTCACGGCTAACAAACACAGCTCTGGAGTTTTCAAATTCTCCGGGACAAACTCAATGGCATGGCCACATGATTGCACGGCGGCTAAGCATAGCTCTGCCGTTTTCAAATTCTCCGGGACATGCATAAGAGCCAAACCAAAGTCTTGCACGGCGGCTAAGCATAGCTCCGCTGTCTTCAAATTCTTCGGGACATACTCAAGAGCCTCGCTATTTTTTTGCACAGTGGCCAAGCACAACTCCGGCGTTTTCAAATTCTCCGGGACATACTCAAGTGCTCTGCCTTCTTTTTGCACAGCGGCCAAGCACATCTCCGCCGTCTTTAAATGCTCCGGGACATACTTAAGAACCCAACCGCTTTCTTGCACGGCGGCCAAGTACATCTCCGCTGTTTTTAAATTCTCTGGGACATACTCAAGGGCAAAACCATCATTTTGCACGGCGGCCAAGCACATATTTTCCGTCTTCAAATGTTCTGGGACACACTTAATGGCACGACCATTTTTTTGCACGGCAGCCAAGTACATCTCCGCTGTTTTTAAATTCTCTGGGACATACTCAAGGGCATAGGCATATCGTTGCACAGCGATCATACATAGCTCTGCCGTTTTTAAATTCTCCGGGACAAACTCAATGGCATAACCTGCTGTTTGGACGGTAGCCAAGCATAGCTCTGCCGTTTTCAAATGTTCCGGGACAAATTTAAGGGCATAGGCATATCGTTGCACAGCGGCCAAGCACAGTTCTGCCGTTTTAAAATTCTCCGGGACATGCTCAAGGGCAGAGTCTTCGCACAAGAATGAGTTGTCGTTTTTCACAGCGGCCAAGTACATCTCCGCTGTTTTTAAATGTTCCGGGACATACTCAATGGCATACTTATATTTCCCCAATTCACATTCATTCTGTACGCAACGAATGCTAAACAGGAGAGACTTATCCAGGTAGTCCCAGCCTGCAGCATCGTAGCAATAGCTCATGTAGCGGCGAGGAGCCAAGCTATTGTCTTCGGAGGCTGTCCACCAATAGCCGCCGTTGTCAATATCATTGAATCCGTCTGAGTTGCCGTAGCCGCCCGGCAGGGCAGAGAAACCGAACTCGTCCGTGCCGTTGCCGTCACTATTCCAACCGCTTTCCGCTTTGAGTCTCTTTCCTGCGGCTTTTTCACCGCCTGCAAAATACACGAGCCTTTTCCATTCGTTATTGCTAGGCAAATGCCAACCTTTTGGGCAGGCTTCCTTAGCCGTGTTCCAGTCGTATAGCCTTCCGTATTTTTGGCCATTGGCTGGGTCGTCATTGTAGCACTTGCTACCTTCTGCTTCGTAGTTCAAATTCTCGGCCATCCAAACTTGGGTGCCGATTTTGACATACTTATACTCTCTACCGTCTCTAGGATCGGTAAAAATAGACTTTTTCATTTTTGAACTCCTGTTTGTGTTTATTTGGTTTTTCCCCTAGGGGCTAAATCTTTCTCTTAGTGCATAATATACATTTTTTCTTAAATTTTCCGGGACATACTCAAGGGCATCGCCATTTCGTTGCACGGCGGTTAGGCACAACTCCGCCGAAGGATTCGGGACAAACTTAAGGACATTGCCATCTATTTGCAAGCAACGTAAAATCCCTAATTTATCTCCATCTTTCACGAGTCTTTTAAAGATTTCGATATTTATTTTCATTGCTATTTTTCCCTAATTTGTGGTGAAAAAAAATAGAAATTATTCAAGCGTGAATTTTACATTCATTTTTGAATTCCTCCTTGCGTAGTGGCCAAGCCAGTTCAAAACCTTTCACAGCGGTTAGGAACAACTCTTTTGTTTTCAAATGTTCCGGGACATAAATAAAGTTATAACGCCATTGTTTCACGGCGGCCAAGCACATTTCTGCTGTCTTCAAATGCTCTGGGACATCCTCAATCTTACCATAAGCTCGCCGCATGGCAGTCATACACATCTTCGCTGTTTTCAGGTGTTCTGGGACATATTTAAGGGCTTCGCCACGGTTTTTCACAGCGGCTAAGCATATATCCACCGTTTTCAAATTATCTGGGACATAAGCAAGGTTAAAGCCACTTATTTGCACGGCGGTTAGGCACAGCTCTTCAGTCTTCAAATTATCCGGGGTATCCATAAACTCTTGTTTTCTTGGGACGATATTTTCAACTTCGGATACCAATTTAGAGGTCATTAGTTCATATTCTTTACGAGCGGCGGCTTGGGCAGCTAGGCTCAGCTCCGCAGTTTTCAATATTTCTGCAGTCTTCAAATGTTCCGGTACATAACAAAGGTTAATTCCCCTTTGTTGCACGGCGGTTAGGCATAGCTCTGCCGTCACCAACCTTTCGCAAACCCACTTAAAGGCAGAGCGACTGGTTTGCATGGCAATTTGACATAACTCTGCCGTTTGCAAATGTTCCGGAATAACCCTAAGTGCCCTGCCGCTATCTTTTACTGCGACTAGGCAAAACTCCGCTGTAAGCATCTCTGGGCTTTCATTCTCATTCATTGTAACCTCCATTGGTTGTTGAATTCCTATTTATGTTTCCCCAGTTTTTGCTTGGGGGGTTCGCATGAAAAATCTCTTTTAGAAAATACTTTATCTATTGTTTTCCCTTCTATAAATTCGAGAAGGCTTTTTTGGAAAGAAGCATGTTGCTCTGCGACACATCCTTTGTCGAAGCGGCAATTCCTCAACAATCCGTATTCAATATTTTCAGGAATTGAATAGTTTGAGTTAACAACCTTGCCTGCCGCAGTATCAAATTTTATTTCGATACCGTTTTCCTGGTCGGTCCACAAGCAGGTTGTTGTTGCTAGTATTAAAGCGGTTAATGTCATTGTTCCTCCTTGGATTGGGTACCTTTGTATTCATCTTTCAAACAACGCACAGAGAACATGGAAGGTTTATCATAGCAGCTCCAGTGGACGGCATTTTTCCAGCAATACTTTGTGCAGCCGAGCTTCCTGCAAGTAGCATTATCCTCGCAATCGGCACGCCCGCCGTACATGAGCAAACTATAAGGGTAGTAGCTGTTGCCTTCTAACTCACTGGCACTCCACCATTGGCCGTGATGGCCGAGAGCACCGAAGTGACAACTGTTCAAGTGGCTGATACTGCCCGGCAGAGCCGAAAAACCGTAAGTGTCCTCGCCGTTGCCATTTTTTTCGTTCCAATCAAATTTCGCCTTCAAATGTTTGCCTGCCGATTTTATACCACCAACTACCGCTATTAATGTATCCCATTCCTCTTTGCTAGGCAAATGCCAACCTTCTGGGCAGGCTTTCTTAGCCGTGTTCCAGTCGTATAGCCTACCGTATTTTTGGCCATTGGCCGGGTCGTTATTGTAACACCTGCTACCTTCCGCTTCGTAGTTCAAGTTCTCAGCCATCCAGATTTGGCTACCGATTTTCACGCATTTGTATTCTTTGCCGTCTCTGGAGTCGGTAAAAATTGACTTTTCCATTTTTGATCTCCTATATTTCCCCGGTTTTTGTTTACCCTGCCAAACCTTTGGGGAAGGTTAAGGCTTGGAGGGTTCTTGATATTATTTATTCTTCCATACTGGATCATATTTTTTAATTTTAGCTCCAATACCATTTTCCTTTAGACCCAATTGCACTGGTGCCCATTTTGGAAATCTTGTTGTGGCTGGAGAAAAATGGTCTATTCGTTGGCATAGTTGAACTTTTGTTTTAAGATCAGAATAAAGCTTCGTTTTGTATTTTTTAAAGACATTTTCAACATCTCCACCAAACAAATACATTTCGATATTATCGGCACTTAAGAGGTTTATTTCTTCAATAAACCAGTCAAGATGCTCTGGATGTTCGCTTATAAATTGAATGGCGTTGGGAGCTTGCTCAGTGGCATAATTTTTTATAATATCTGTCATGTACGCCCCTTCAAATCTTGTACCTTCCAATACGTCTCTTATTCTAGAATCTCCGTTATGCGGACTCGGATCGAAAGTATAATGAAAATTTTTCCAATCCAAGCTTTTCAATTTTTCCGGATCTTCGGGGAGGTTTTTATTCCCACCGAAATTTAGTGCCACAAAAACATACCGGCCATTTAATTTATCAATAGAACGTTCAATCACACTTGAATCAGTTGGATTATTCTTATCCCAAATTGCGAAACTTGCAACATGTTTAAGGTTTAGCCCGTTACTGAATTTGTGTTCTTTTAATTCTACAAATGTTTTTTCTTCCATATTCCAACTCCATTCCCCGGGGGTGAGTTTACCCTACCAGACTTTTGGGGAGAAAGCTGGTAGGTTCATGCCACTCGGCATAAATTTTTGCGAGAAAATACAAATACTAAACCAATTCTTGTAAATTTATAACAGCGGCTAGGTACAATTCTGCCGTTTTCATTTTCTCCGGGATATAATTCATAATCACGCCAAAACCGCCTTGTTGCACGGCGGCTAGGCACATCTCCTCAGTTATCATCTCATACGGGACATTCGCAATGTCAAAACCATATTTTTGCACTGCGGCTAGGTATATCTCCGCCGTCCTCAAATTCTCAGGGACATCCCTAAGGTTAAAATCATCAATGCTAAAATCTTGCAGGGCAGCCAAGCACCTCTCCGCTGTCTTCATATATTCCGGGATATACTTAAAGGCATTACCGTCGTTTTGCACGGCGATCCGGCACATTTCCTCCGTTTTCATATTTTCCGGGACATATTTAAGGGTCCAGCCATATTGTTGCACGGCAATTAAGCACATTTCCTCCGTTTTCATATTTTCCGGGACATGCTCAAGGGCAAAGGCATCGTTTTTCACGGCGGCTAGGCATGTTTCCTCCGTCTGCAAATATTCCGGGATACCTGTAAAGGCATGCCTATCTTCTTGCACTGAAGCTTGGCACATCTCTACTGTTATCATATCATCCGGAACATGCGCAATAGCACAGCCATCGTCTTGCACTGCGGCTAGGCATATCTCCTTCGTTTTCAAATGTTTCGGGACATACTGAAGGGCCCAGCCATGTTTTTGCACTACGGCTAGGCATATTTTCTCCGTTTTCAAATTATCCGGAATATACTTAAAGGCATTGACATCTTTTAGCAAGACAGCTTGGCACATTTCCCCCGTTATCATATCCTCCGGGACATATTCAAAGGCATCGCAATCGTTTAGCACTGCGGCCAAGCACAGTTCCTCCGTTATCATATCCTCCGGAACATGTTTTAGGACTTTGCCCCTGCCTTTCACAGCGGCTAGGCAAAATTCCGGCGTTCTAATGTCCTCAGGGACATCTTTTAGGGAAAATCCATATTTAAAGTTTGACTTTTCCATCTCCTAACTCCTATTGTTTCGTGCCACTACAGCACATTGGTTTAAATTTCACTGACGATACTTTAGCCTTTCTTGAAGAGAGATTTCGTGAAATTCCATATACGATATAATTTAGGATCTAGCCACAGTATTGCTTTCCATAATAGTGTTCTCTCCCTCTTTTTCCATTTTTCGGCTTCTTGTTCAGCTTCAAATTTGTCTAACATACTCAATATGTCGCTGTTCACTATTTCAATTTCTTGCACTATTTCTTTCATTTAAACCTCCTTTGACTGCTTATTTTGACAGTTCTATAGATTTTGCCGTCTCTTGGGTCGGTAAATGTCTCGACCGATGATTTTGGAAATACTGCATTTTCCATTTTTATTCCTCCATTTAAGATAACCATCACTTTTAAGGCACAGGGTTTGGCTGGCCAATTCTAATAAAAAACCGCTTTTTTGGCCAAATTTTCACACTTTCTCATTTCCATAAGTTATTATATAAACAATTTTCATAAAAAACTTTCAAAAGTGGGTGTTAAGAGGGTGGGGCGGTTTTTAGGAGGGTATATATTATTATATAAATAATTTTCACTAATTATTTTCAAATTTTGCGCGGTCTCTAACATTGCTTTCGTAATTTATTATAGTAAACGCTGATTAACCCACTTGGGTATAGGGTTTGGGGTATAGGGAATTTTGTCCAAAAAACGCTTAAATTTGCTTAAATTCATGCTTTTTTGCATCGTCCATACCCTAAACCCCATACCCCATACCCTTAAATCAGCGTTTACTATATATAAAAATCCTCGCCGGTGGGTCAATTCTAATAAAAACCCCCCTTTTTAGCCAAATTTTCAAGATTTGGCATTTTCGTAACTTATTATATAAACAATTTACATTAAAACCTTTTGAAAATGGGCGTTAAAATTCTCATCCCCAAAAAGATTCCTACTTCCTATACTTGCAGCAACCCGGCAAAGCGTTATATACCGCATCGCTGGCCTTGTCCATTTCGGTATCGTAGCCAACTGCGGCTATGGCTTTGCTGATTGCGCTCGGCGAGGTTTTTTCGGGAACAAACTCGACGTTCAAAATCTTAGCGCTCAAATTCCACTCGGCAGACTTAACGCCGTCAATGGATTTTGCAGTGCTCTCAATTTTCATTTTGCACATCTCACACGCCCCTTGCACTGAAAGCGCTATTTTTTGCACAGAAGCATCTTGTGTCTGTACAGTTGCCGCTTTTTCTTGAGCGACGGGTTGTTGGTGAGCCTTGTGTTCATCGTTGCATGCAAATGCGGTGGTGCAGATTGCGGCAACAGCGAGTTTTGTGATTGCATTCATAGCATCTCCTTGTTGAGGGGGTAAATTCATCATGGACTTTTTTCCTGCAAGCTGTGCGCTGGCATCAATGGCAAAAACTCCGCTTGCGACAATTGATTCTCCTTCCGAAATTCCGGAAATTACTACAACAGAATCTCCAAGCGCAGGACCGAGCAAAATTTCTCTCAAACTGAAATTCAAAGCGGAGTTCTCAAGTTTTTTTGCCACATAAACAACGGAACGCTCACCCGTCCAAAGCACGGCGGTTTTGGGTAAAATAATGGTCTCTTCGCTGATTTTTGCATTATGAATCAAAGCATTTGCGAGCATTCCGGGTTTTAGCTTTAAATTTTTATTCGCAGTTTCCATTCGCACTTTAGCAGTGCGCGACCCAGTTTCCACAACCGGCGAAATAAATTCAACACGTCCGGTAAAAACCGAACCTGGCAGAGAATTCACCGTATAACCTATCAGATCTCCGATTTTCAAATACGGCAAATCGGATTCATAAGCGTTAAACATCGCCCAAACCGAAGACAAATCCGCTAGGTCAAATAAAACGGCTCCTGTTTCTACGTATTCTCCGCGCTCCATTTTTTTTGCTATAACAATTCCGTTCGCATCCGCAAATACATTTATATAAGGATTTGCCCTGCCGGTTCTTTCCAGCTCCGAAATTTGGTTTTCCGTGATTTTTAAAAACCGCAAACGTTCTTTTGCAGCCTCGGTTATCACAGGTTGTTTTTGCTTTAGGGCTTCTAAAAATTCGGTTTGCGCAACTAAAAGTTCCGGCGAATAAATGTTCGCCAGAATTTGCCCTTTTTTCACCTGCTCGCCTTCAAAATTCACAAACAATTTCTCTATGCGCCCGGCTATGTGAGCTGTTTGCGAATGTTTTTTGAGTTCATTGGCTTGAATACTTCCGTAAAGCCGCAGCATTTTCTGCGGCTCGCTTTTTTTTGCCGTTAATATCTCAACATTGGAAAGAGCAACCGCAGCTGCAGACATTGTAAAAGAATCATCATCTTGAGAGTCGCCGTCTTCGCTTGCAACGGGAATCAAATCCATTCCGCACAAGGGGCATTTAGCTGAAGCATCTTGGGTTCTGATTTGCGGATGCATTGAGCAGGTATATTCCTGCGCAACCGATTGCGAGTGCGATTCATGAGAATGCCTCTCGGAAGAGCCGAAAATAAACCAGCCCCCCAGCATTCCCAGCGCAACAAGCAAAACATAAATAAGAATTTTCAAAACAAAACCTCCGCCAGTGCTACTGCTTTATTATACTCTGCTGACGCTTCCAATTCTTTCGTTTTATAATCTAGTAATTTTCTGTTTATTTGCAGAACATCCGAGAGCATTCCCCTTCCTGCGCTAAAATTTTGCAAGGCTATTTTTTGGCTACTTTCCGCCAGCTCCTTTTGTTGCTTGTAAAGCGTTATTTTTTTGCTTAAATTTTGCAAATTGCTTTTTGCCATCACCCTTTCTGCATCCAGATTGTTTTTTGCATCCAACAGCATTTTTTGAGATGCCTCGGCTTGCAATTCGTTCTCCAGCAATCCGGCATTTGTTTTTGCGCGCCATATGGGAAGCGTAAGGCTCACCATTGCCATAAACATCCCTTTTTCCATCTCTTTTTTATACTGAACACCCAAGCCAAACATCGGGTAACCCATAGCCTTGTTCATTTCCCGCTGTGCCTTATAAATTTCGCTTTCTGCGCCGAGCATCATGAGCATCGGCGGTTCGGAATTTTTTTCAAAGTCAAATATTTGCAAAATTATTGTGTCTGCAAGCAGAATTTCGCTTGGCTGCGGTGTATTCAGCATTGCGTTAAAGGCTGTGCCCATAGCTGCCTGTTCAAGTTTCATAGCCTCTATTTCATAATCCATTTCCAGAATTTCTTCCTGAATCATTAAGAGTTCCGCTAAACTTCCACCTCTCGCAAGCTCCGCTCTCGCCAGATTTTCCATCTGTCTCATTAAGTCCAAATTTTCCTTCATATATTTTATTTTCAAATTTACAAGGCATAAGTTATGCCAACCGATTTTAACTTGAGCGATGAGGCTGTCTTTTGTTTTGTTTATGGTTGCGGCTTGCATTTTAGCCATTGCCCTTGCTTCGTTTTGAAATTTATTCTGCGTACCCGGCCAGTTAAACATTTGCATAATAGAAACGCTTTCCAATATGCCGTTCATTTCAATTTCTTCTTTGTCTGTGTAAAACCCTATATCCAATTGCGGGTAATTCAGAGTGCCTACTCCTGCAATTTTCTTCTCCGCTGCCTCATGTTTTTTTTGAACAGCTTGCAAGGCAGGATTGTTTTGCATGGCAATATCCACATATTTTTGCAAAAGATTGTCCGCCCCATAAGAAAACACCGCCAAAATTAGGAGATAAATTATCGGCATAGGTGTAATTTAGAAAAATTTCAAACATTCATCCCCAACCCCACATAGAACTGTTTTAAATCGACTTTCTTGTCTTTGTAAATATTCGCTGTCCATCTCATGGTTAAGAGAGGTGAAAGCGATAATGGGAATTTTATCTTGCTCTCGCTTCTAAATTCCAAAGGTTTCCCCTGCTCCCAATTCTCTTTGAGCAAAAGCGAATGCGAAATTCGTACATTTGGCATTTTTTTGTTCCAGCCAATCCGCAAACGCAAAGGATGCTCGGCTTTTGCCCATAAACTGTCTGTGCCTTGCAAAATCGGTTTAATTCCTGCGCTAATGCTGCTTTTCTTTTTATCATGCTCAAGGGCAAGCCTTGCGCCTTTCCTTTTTCGTTCTAAAAGTTGAGCAAAATCAAGGGTATTTTCATTTTCCTTTGCTACCGCAATTTCCGTTAATTTAAAATTCCAATCCAAAAACCGCACTCCTTGCCAAGTTCTGCTCCAAAGCCTTGTTCCATGAACATATGGCTCAACTATCCTAAAATTACCGCCTGCGTAAACCCTCTTTTCCCAAAATTTTTTGTTGAATTTTCCATAAATCCACGAGGAATCTCTCCCGTCCCTAAAAAAACGCTGGCCGCCCAAACGCAAATCGTTCAACTTGAGTTCCGATAAAACTCCGCTGTTTTTGCTCGTTAAATCGCCTCCCTTTACATAAAAAATCCCATGCCGGAAAGCCGCAGTTCCTTTTACCCTATCGTCTTCCTTAATTTTCACTTCTCCGGAAAATCCCCCTGCTTTGCCGCTGATTTTTGCGAACTTTTTTTCCAAGTTCCCGTTTGTGTCCAAATTTGCGCCGCCGTTCAAGCCGAGTTTCCATATTTTTTTCCGTTTATTGGAAGTTTCTGGGGCTTCATCCTCTTCAAAAACACAGTCCGCTTCTTCTGCAAGTTCTTGGCCAACATAAAGTTCCGCCAAAGCGCACCATAACTCCTGGTCACCGTCAAGGTCATCCAGTTCCTCCATTTGCGTATAATCTATCAAGCCATCGCTTAGCCACCAATAGGAAAAACCACTTTGAGCAAAGCAAAAAGAGCCCGAAACCAGGCTAAAAGCGAAAAATAAAAAAGGATATGCTTTCACATATCCTTAGACGGAAATTACAAGAAAAAAAATACGAAAAAATGAAAAAAATGAATTTTTTACATATCCATTCCGCCCATACCACCCATGCCACCCATGCCACCACCGGGCATAGCGGGTTTTTCCTCTTTTTTCTCAGCAACAACGCAATCCGTTATTAAAATCATGGACGCTATGGAAGCTGCTTTTAAGAGAGCGGTCTTGGAAACTTTTGCAGGGTCAATAACACCCGCTTTGGAAAGATCTTCGTAAACACCGGATTTGGCGTTGTAACCAAAGCCGCCCTTGCCTTCCTTAACCATGTTAACCACAACGGAACCTTCCAAACCTGCGTTTTCCGCAATCTGGCGCAAAGGCTCTTCCAAAGCACGGCGAATGATAGCGGCACCGGTTTTCTGGTCTGGGTTTTCAAATTCCAAGGCTTCTATTGCGGAAGCAGCGCGAATAAAGGCCACACCGCCACCGGCTACAATACCCTCTTCAATAGCAGCACGTGTTGCATGCAAAGCATCGTCAAAGCGGTCTTTTTTCTCCTTCATGGCGATTTCTGTGTCTGCGCCAACCTTAATAACGGCAACGCCGCCCGAAAGTTTCGCTAAACGTTCCTGCAATTTTTCACGGTCGTAGTCGCTTGTGGTGTCTTCAATCTGCTTTTTGATTTGCCCAATGCGAGCCTTTATTTCTCCGGACTTTCCTGCGCCTTCAACTATGGTGGTATTATCCTTGTCTATGATAACGGACTTTGCTTGGCCAAGAACGCTGGGCGGAACATCTTCCAATTTTGCGCCGGTCTCTTCGCTTACAAGCTGGCCACCGGTTAAAATTGCAATATCTTCCAGCATCGCTTTTCTGCGATCGCCAAAGCCGGGTGCCTTAACGGCAGCAACCTTAATTGTACCACGCATCCTGTTTATTATGAGCGTTGCAAGAGCCTCGCCGTCAACATCCTCGGCTATTATGAGCAGGGATTTTCCGGCTTTTGCTATGTATTCCAATGTGGGAAGCAAGTCCTTCATGGAACTGATTTTTTTGTCGTATAGCAAAATATTGGGATTTTCCAACTGGACTTCCATAGTTTCGGTATTGGTGACAAAGTATGGAGTCAGGTATCCACGGTCAAACTGCATACCCTCAACAACTTCAAGGGTAGTATCTGCGGTTTTGGATTCCTCAAGTGTAATTACACCGTCTTTGCCAACCTTTTCCATGGCATCTGCGAGGAACCTGCCTATCTCTGGGTCGTTGTTTGCGGAGATGGAAGCGACCTGAGTGATGTGCTCCTTGCCGTTCACCTTTACGGAAGCTTTGCTTATGGCCTCTGTAACTGCTACAACCGCAGCATCAATACCCCTCTTTATATCCATGGGGTTTGCGCCGGCTGCAACATTTTTTAAGCCTTCACGAGCTATGGATTGAGCCAAAACGGTTGCGGTTGTGGTTCCATCTCCGGCAATATCGCTGGTTTTGGAAGCCGCGTCGCGTGCCATTTGAGCGCCAAGGTTTTCAAATGCATCTTCCAGCTCAATATCTTTGGCAACTGTTACACCGTCTTTTGTGACCGTGGGTGCGCCAAAGGATTTGCCGAGCATAACGTTGCGGCCTTTTGGGCCAAGCGTTACTTTCACTGCATTTGCAAGTTTATCTACGCCGCGCATTAGAGCTTCGCGGGCCTGGATGTCGAATTTCAACTGTTTTGCCATTGTCTTCTCCTGTTTTTTGAACCTTTATGTTAAAGAACCGCCAAAACATCGTTTTCTTTAACGATGAGATAGTTTTTGCCGTCAACGGTAACCTCTGTTCCGCTGTATTTGCCGTAAAGCACTTTATCGCCTACCTTAAGCTCCATGGCTATAACTTCGCCTTTATCGCTCCTGCGGCCTGCTCCAACAGCTTGTACTATGCCCTGCATGGGCTTTTCCTTTGCGTTGTCGGGAATAAAGATTCCGCCCTGAGTTTTAGTTTCTGCTTCAACCGGTTCTATCAGAACCCGGTCTGCAAGTGGTTTAATGGACATATTTTACCTCTCGGTTAAGTGAAAATTTTCTTTTGCTCTATTAAAAGGCAAAAGTTATGCCATAACAAAAAATGGCGTTTTTGAGCGAAAAACCGCTATTTTGCATTGATGACGTTTCATTTTGAAACACTATCGCAGTTTTAAAAGTTCCATTTTGAAACCAAGTTAGCCAAGCTAAAAATAAAAAAATTTTGTTAATAATAAGTTAATAACTACTTAATAACTATATTATATTTTGTGAATATTATGAAGATAATTTGTTAATAATTTCCGGAAAAATAAAAAAACCAAGAATGGCTAGCTTCCGTAGCCAAAGCCTCCGAGAGCCTCTTGTAAAGTCCAAAGAAATTTTAGATATTTTAAGGGTGTTTGTGAATGTCAATCTAAACGCTGCCGAACAGCCTGCTCCTCTTTGGGAGCAGTGTCTGTCGGTATTTTTGCTTTCTAAACCCAAAGAACTCCGTGATTTGCAGTGGCTCTCAGCCATAAAGCACATATCAATAGAAAATGATATTTTAAACATTGAAATGCCAAGCGAATTTGCCAAAGAATGGTTTTTATGCAGTTTTTACGAATCTTTTTTGAAAATCGCTAAGAGCATAAACCCCGATATAAACAAAATTTCCGTTTTTGCTCCCCAAATAAAAGAAGAAAAATCAGCAAAGTTGCCTGAGTTTAAAAAACCGGAAAAATCCAAGTCCGGCAATTTTTGCAAAAAATATAGGCTAGATAATTTTATTGCCGAGACCTCCAACGAGTTTGCTTTGGAATGCGCAAAAATAATAGCAGCCAAGCCAAGCGACCATGATAATTTCCTAGTGATAAAAGGGACGGCGGGGCTAGGCAAAACTCACCTATTGCACGCTATTGGCCGCGAGGCTTCGGCAAACTGGGCAAAGAAAGCCATTCTGTGGGATTCCGACCGTTTTTTCAAAGAGAGGAACAATGGCAATTTAGTTCTTTATCAGTCGGATATTCTGCTTTTTGATAATTTACAAGATATTTACAGCCACGAAAATCCGCAAAATGAATTTTTGAACATATTAAAGAATTTAAAAAACAAAGGCTGTTCAATAGTTGTGGCTGTTAATCCAAAGAGCAAAAATCAGCCTTTAACCGAATTTGAAAATTTTTTGAAAATGGGCATAAAATGCGAGCTTAAAAAACCTGATTTGCGAACACGCATAGCTATTTTGCGCCAAAAAGCTAAGGAAAAAGGGCTGCCGGCGACCACGCTTGAAGATTGCTGGAAATTTATAGCGGAAAAATTCGGAGATAGCGTATGTTCGCTTGAAGGAGCCATAAATGAACTCGCTGCAAGGCAGGTTCACTTGAAGTGCGAGATAACCCCGCAAATAGTTCGCTCTATCTACGGAGAGAAAAATACAAGCGGCAAAACTCCATCGATGGAATCCATAGCCACTGCTGCCGCCCTTGCTTACGGCATCCCTATGGAATCTCTTTGCGGAAAATGCCGCATGGCAAAAATAAATAAACCTCGCCAAATAGCCATTTATCTGTGCAAGCAAACCGGTCTTTCTTTAAGCGAAATAGGCAAATTCTTTAACCGGGATGCCTCTTCCATTACAAATGCAATTCAAGCGGTCAAAAACAAAATAGCCGGCGAAAACGGATATTCTTTTGAATTTGAGGTGATGGATATTTTAAATGCGGCTAGGGGTTAAACATCCGCTACAATAAACATTGCATACCTATTATATTTTTCGGCCCGCCAAGTTAAAATTCCAAAGGAAACTTCTCCCGCCAAACGAAACCACGCAAATCCGGCTTCTACTCTAGGCAAAATATCAAGTATAAAATCATCTTTGCTGCCGGAAGCTAGCGCTCCGGCGGAAAGCCTTAGAGATTCCCCCATTTGAAAATACGGGAAAAAAGCTACAGCGGGCTTCACATATCTATCCTCTCCGGCGGCATCTCCGAAACCGAGCCTTCCCTCATACAGAAAAGACACATTTTTCGTATAACCATCCCATTGCGTAAGCGAAATCACTCCTCCCCACCAGTCTTTATTGGGAGCAAAAGGAACATCCGCCTGTAAGGATAAATGCGGTTTAATAGCATACTTTGCACCGATATTGAGAATTGACAAATTATGCTTATGCTCGTCTTTGCTTCTTGTAATAATCCAATCGTTATTTGTTCCAAGCAAATATTTTAAACCTACTTCAAATGTTTGCGCCAGGCCTATTTGAACATTGGATATTAACTTAATATCATTATTACGATAGGTATATGCGCCAAGGCCAACATGCAGAGCATCCGGAACCAAAATTTCAGGAGCGAGCGTATAACGATAATCATACATGGGATCCAAAGCATGTGCCATGTTCGCAGCTAAAATAAAAACCGCTAGCCATCGACCGTTTCTCATAAGAATACCTTAACCCTTTCCTTAAACTCTTCCGGTATAATTTCATTTACAACATCAAAAACTTGTTTCCTTGAATATTTCATGGAAAAATGCGTTAAAATTATGTTTTGGCAAGCCATGGAACTGCCGATTTTGCTAAGTATCTGCGCCAAATGCTCTATGTGCGTATGGCCCTTTTTGCGTGCCATGCCAACTTCGTCCTGTTCCAAAAATGTGCATTCGCAAATCACCGCCGGAGAATCCCAAATATGCCTCTCTTCCCACAAAGACTCGCCAAGACAATCGCCCATAAAAGATATTACAGGTTCGCGAACGGCATTTTCAATTTCAACTCCGGATTTTTTTAAAGATATAATTTGCTCCCTTGAACATTCCGTATATTCTTTTTTCAATTTTTTCTTTTTGCAAAAAACGGTATAGCCAAAGGCTGGAATTGAATGTTTTACATTAAACGGAAATACTTCCAAATCCTTGCGATATGCGAGTTCAAAACGCTCTCCGGCTTTAACGCTTTCAAGGCGCGGCAAATCAAAACGCTCCTCGGAAACGCCTTCAAACAGGGTTTCGGCTTTTATCAAATTCACCGCAAGGTCATAAATCGGTTCGGGAATATAATACACCGCTTGGGTCGGATTTTGCATCATGCGTCGGAGCGAATTGTGACGCATCAAGCAACGGCTGTGGTCGCCGTGAGAGTGGGTTAAAATAACATGGTTCAAGCTAAGCGCGCTCATTGGGCATTCACCCATGTCCACGCATAAATCAAGCTCGGGTATTTGGAAATAAGTGGAAAGCCCGGAAATGGAGAAACCTTGAAGGCTCCATCTTTTGTGCTCAATCTTAATTTGCCTGAGAGCGTTATGGGTGCTATATTGTTTATCTGGTTCGGTAGTTTTCATAGCTCTCGCGAAATTTGTTTGCTGTTATATTTTCTTCATCTCTGTTTTTGGAAAAGACCTCAAAAGGAATCGGGTTTGAAACTTCCCATGCCCCATTTAAAATTTCATCTTCAAGTTGTCCGGTTCCCCAACCGCTGTAGCCAAAGAACATACGTGCTGTTTTGTTTTGCGGAGCTATTAGCCTAGACACGGGAAGCTCCATATCCAAGGGTATTCTTGATATAAAAACCCCTTTTGAAATTTCATAAGCCCCATCAAAAACGGAAATTCCAACCTCTAAGATAGAAACCGAAAGTTTTTGAAAAGGGTCTGTGTTTTGAACCGGCCCTCCAAAAAAGAATGTATGCAACTGCCGGGCTACGCCTTTAATTTCCCATGGGATAATTCTGTCTGGTGTTTTTGCATTCTTTTTAAAAACCTCATCCAATGGCATATGAACCTGACGATTTATAATCAAACCCCAAGAGCCGGCTTTCGCAGAGCATTCCACCATAAAAATCACGCAATCCTGAAAATAGCTATCCTTGAGAGCCGGGGTTGCCAGCAAAAAATTACCAGGGCTAACTATTTTATTCGGCATAAACTTTCCCTTACTGAATTATCGATATCTCAATGCGACGGTTCTGAGCACGGCCGCTTTCGGTTTTGTTGTCTGCCCTTGGGCGCGAATAGCCATATCCCACAGCCGTTATCCTGTTTTCCGCAATGCCTTTTTTTATAAGGTAGCTGCGAACCGCATCCGCTCTTGCCTGTGACAGTTTGTCGTTGTATTCCAAGCCTCCTTGATTGTCGGTGTGTCCGGAAATTTCGACTCTAACCGAGTCATATTTTTGCAAACCCTTCACGGTTGTTTCCAGAATTTTGAACGAAGACGGCAAAAGTTCGGCTTTTCCCGTGTTAAAATTTACGCCTTTTAAGTCAAAGCGGTCATCATCGTAGTAAATGTGAATTTCTCCGGAGCCGGCATCGTGGGGAACCGGCCAGGAATTGCCAAAACCGCAGTCAAATTCGCCTGTTATGCCATCGCACCAAATTGTATAAGTATCTCCGTTTGCAACGCTAAGGCGGGCAATGCCGCTAGCATTTGTGGTGGCATCAAAAGCGGTGCCTTTTTTGCCCCTTAATATGATTGTTTTATGGCGTTGCGGATACTGCTGCTTATAATCCATAGCTATAACAGTCAAGTCTGCGGAAAATGCAGCGGAGGCACAAATAACGAGAAAAAGAAAAAATTTGATCATTGAATTAATGTAGAAAAATTTGAACCAGACCTTCCGGTTGAGGCTTTACCCGGTACTAGACATCTATTTTGTATATTATAAATTGAGGAAAAAATGAAAAAACGGCCTTCCATTCTTAAGATATTGCAAGCCTTGTATTATATACAAAGCAAAGCACCCTCTTGCAATAAAGACCGCTATAATATAGTGTATCTGCTGAAAATGATATTCTTTGCGGATAGATATCACTTACGCCATTGGGGTTGTTTAGCAACAAATGATCGTTATTACGTAATGTACCGAGGACCTGTTGCATCACTCACAAAAGATATCTTAGAAAAAAAAACACATATTAATTCGGATGCTGTCAAAAAAACAAACAAGTCTGAAATTTTTATTGAACCACAGGAAGATGATGAGCTATCTGAGAGTTTCAAGAAATCGTTGTCTTTTGCATTAGAAGAATTTGGTAACTACAGCAGTGCAGACTTAAGCGAAATTTCGCATTATTATCCAGAATGGAAAAAACATGAGACCAAGTTGTCAGAAAAAGATAGGCGAATACCTATGGACATAAGAGATTTTTTTGATGATCCGAAAAGTAAGTCTTGTTTTATAAAATTCAATAAAAATGAAGATCCGTTTAAAGATGATAAAAGATTTTTGAAATTATTAAAGGAAGATTTTAATGAACGGTATTTTATTTCCCGATGAATATTTTCACGTGGAAAAATGGAAATCTTTTAAAGGAAAATATCCTCCTAAATCTGAGGTTGAGCATATAATAATTATCGTTTATAAAAAAGATAATATTTTAAAGTATTTTCACGTTACTTCAAAAATCGAGAAATGCCGTAGGGTAGCTAAAAATGATATAAGTTCATTGGTAGAAATTAAAAAAAGCGAATGGAATGTCCTTAAAAAAGACTCGTGCATTCAATGCGATGAAGGGCACTTAAATGAAATCTCTGAAAAAGAGTTTCGAAAATCTTACAAAAAAAGAGAAGTCAAGCCACTAGGTGAGATTCCCGATGGGGTTAAAAAATCTATAATTAACGCTATTTGTACATCGGTAACATTCTCAGAGAAAGAGAAAGTGGATTTTACCGTTGATACAACCTTCAATCAACGATAAATTGTCCTTTCGGTTGCAAGGTAGTCCGAAGACCCTAAAATTTACTACGTTCATGCAGATGAACCTTTCGGGCTACAATACGGCATTTAGCGACGGGCTAGACCTTCGGGCTGGGGCTTTGCCTTTTCCCCATGGCTTGCCAAAAATGCTATTTGACCTTCGACCAGAGGCTAAATTCTCTCCCTCCGGGTTCCTACGTGAGGATAGCAAAGTGGTACTAGACACACAGACAGAGACTTTGCC
>LIUG01000124.1:5335-16300 GCA_001462245.1 Candidatus Fibrimonas termitidis | reverse complement strand
TCGTTGCGTATTTTTGCAAAGTCTTGCACGCCGGAAAGAGGAAGTTTGCGAAGCATTAGAGTGAATTTAGAAAATTTACTCCCTTTCCACTGTTATTGTTGGCAATTCCAGGAATGGGCCGGCGTCTTTGGGGATTTCTATTTCTATGTCTTTTATGTAGGTGCTGGGGTCGAAGCCGAGGCGGTATTTTTCGCCGGGTATTAGGTTGCCCATTTGCAGGGTACCGTCTTTGGCGGTGAAGGTTGCACGTTTGTTTGTGATTTTATTTTTGCTATCCAGTTGGAAGATGGCTACATAGATATTTGACAGGAAGCCTCTTTCATCTTTTAGGCTCACTTGCATGAAAGTGCGCACATCGTTGCCCAAACGCAGTGCATAGCCCTGCTTGTATGCACCTATGGCATAGTACTGATCTTGCTCAACCCAAGCGCCTATGGGCATATCGCTTAGACGGATGTTTATTGTGTTAACGCCATAGTTACCAATATTATTTTGATAAGCCGCTCCAAGCGAACCGCTGCGGCTGTAATCCGTGTTGTATGCAGCGGAGTAGTTGACACGCACGGTTGAGCCGCTTAAACTGTTGTTGACATCCGCAAGCACAAATCCCTGCCGCACTGGCCTCCCGAATGCCCATAAGCCATCTGCAAACATAAAGGAAGTAGCCACCCTCCCCCCTATGACCAATACCCGTGTGTCACGGTTACCATAAGGATTTTCGTAATAGGAGAAATTGGAGCTAACACCTATTTCCGCACGATTAAAGTAATGGCGAGCAGCAAAGCCTGAGTACACGTTCCCTAGATTATCCTGTATCGCAACATTGGCGGAATAACTCTGCCCTCCGATATTTCTGCCACCATCAGACCAGGACCAGTCCAAAGTTGCTCTTTTGTATAATCTAGAACCGGAATATCCGGGGATTTCCATATATTCATCTCCCTCGTAATCCGTTTCATAATCAAAATCCGGCGGTTCATTTTGATCCAGATTTTTTACATAGTACGAATCCATATTATAGTATTGCCTGCTCAAGTTGCCGGAAAGCCTTATGCGGTGCTTGTCTATTCCAAAGGCGTAAAAGGCTCCTATGGAGAAACTATATGAGGTGTAGTATTTGCCAACATTGGAAGTTGCATTAGCGGTCAAAGAAAGTCCATATATGCCTTTTGAAACCGATATTCCATAGAGCCAGTCCGTAAAACCTTGATATTCACTTTCTTTATAAAAAGAAACTCCCAAGTGGGCAGATGCATAGGTTTGCAAAAAAGCGGTGCTAACATTGCCGAAAACCCCCGCAAAGTTATCAGAAGCATAATCTCTTGGTCTAAATAAATAGGGATTGTATTTGGAACTTTGAAAGTAGCCTGATAATGAAAAATTTAAATTCTCCAAATATTCCGAGGGCCGGTCTATATAAACACTGTGCCTCAGCTCCACACGCTTCCCCAGCGCTGAGGAATCGGTGTGCTTCAAACTCAATTGCTTACCCAAAAATAAGGAATCAGCGTTTACAAGCCCGAACAATTCCGTATAACCCAAGGGATTAGAGCTTAAAAGCTGCAAACCCATCATAGTATTTTGCTTTGAAAGCTGCGATAAAAAACCTGCGCTCAGGGAGTGGAATAAGCCGTAAATATATTCTGCGTTAAGCCCGGGTTCATCCGTGTGATATTTAAAAGTTGCAGGACGGTGGGTAGGGCTTCGCATAATACCCGATGTTAGGGAATAGCGGGATTCCCCCTTGAATAGGGTGCGGCCATCGCCAAGCTCAAAATCGTATCTCACTTCTTTTAAGGTTCCGCTTGCATCCGGCACAAAAACCTGCACGGTATTTAGGCCGCTATGCCCGGTGATTCCGTATATTTCATGGTAGCCGGAGGGCAAAAACAAACGGCGGTTCAATTTGCCGTCTATGTGAATTTCCACCTGCGAAGCACGGGGTAAATAGAAGCTTACTTTATGGCTTCTTACTGGCCTGCTGTGATCAAACATTCGCTCGTTATGCTCATATCGAATTCCGGCCATGCTTTCATAAATCATAAGATTTGAAACCCCGCCTACATCGCCCAAGGTTAGGCGTGAACTTAGGGAATAAAAATCTTTCACCAGCCTTACATCACCGCGGCTGATGTTCTCTTTAAGCGTTTCTTCCCCTTGCGGTTCTTTAAGGCTGTAGCTGCTTTCCAAAACAAAGCCCCCCAATGCCATAGCTCCATCCATGTCCAAGTATATTGCGCCTCGGTTATAGTCATATTCTTTTGTATAAGAAGGCTCATAGTATCTGTAATTATTGTAGTTAAAACCCTCCCTTGCAGATAAATTTGCATAGAAAGAAAAAAAAGCCGGTTTTATTTGGGTGCCTCTCGGTTCTGATGTTCCGCCGAAATTCATGCTCTGCAGCACTTTTATCTCCGGCGGCAAATCAATGCGAAGTTCATATACCCATTCATTCAGGTTTACTTCAAAACCAAAATCTTTTAATTGCTTGCTGTGAAATAAGCCATCTGTGCCGTTTATTTTTGAGCGTGCGCTCGGTATTAATATGGAATCCAAATATTGAGAGAAGGGAATGGAATAAAAGGTAAAATCGGCAAAGGCGGAATCGTAGGAGACCTCCGTATTTCCAAGGTTTTTGCCATCTCCGGTAAAATGAACCATAAAATAATGCGCCCGGACTCGTTCTTTTTTAAAAGCAGCCAAAAATAAATCTTCTGGACTCATGCTCCCTAAATCCTCTTTTTTTTGTATCTTTTTCCATCTTTCTTCCCATTCTGTTTTTAATGAGTTTTCCGGACTCTTTTGCTCTTTTCCTTCCTGTTCTGCTTTTAATAAACCTTCCTGGCTCAAGCTTTTTAAGAGCTGCCGAATTTCCTCTTCTGTTGGTCTCTTATACCCCATTTTCTCCCGCCCTATAAGGGCAAGAATCGTATCGCGCAGAATTCTCTGCATCTCGGGCGTAGAATCGGCTGCGGTTTGCCAAGGTATGGTTAAATAGTAATCCGCATCAAAGAGAGCGGTATCGGATTGGGCGTGTGTTTCCAAAAGCAGGAGGGCCAGAAATACAAAGCACGCCGTTTTCATCAATTATCGCCTTTAGTCCATATCGTAACGGAATTCTTTTTCGGTTAGGGGTTTATCGTGTTTAAGGGTAAAACGGCGTTTTTGGCCGGGCATAATGGAATTTTCTTTTCCGGTGAATTCGGTGATTTTTTTATTGCCAGCCATTATGTAAAGCCGTTTTACGGGAACACGCCCCGAACTATTGTTTTCCACTATTACCTCTATATTGCCGTAGTTCAAGGCTTTGGAGGAAACAAATTTCAAAGAACCGGGCTTGTCGGTTTCCAAGGCTATTATGGTTTGGTAATTTACCGTCATAGAAAGGCCTACGCTAACTTTTCCTGCATTTTCTTTAGAAAAGTTAAAAGGAGTTTCTTTTGCATAGAGTATATAGGCTTTGTCTGCGTTTATCCTTTCTTTGCTCTTTAAAACCACCTGTGATTTTACTCTGTTGCCGGGATACAGCAAGATTTGCGATGGATAAACTGTGAAATCATCGCTTTTGCGCAGAGAATCGTTTATGAGATTGCCGTCTAAATCTAAAATGCGCTCATGCACGGTAAGTTCCACCGCAATAGGCGCTTTGCCTGTGTGGGTAAGCTCCACCCAGCCCACTTTTTCGCCCGTGTTTACTTTTAATATGAGATGCTGGGGGCTAATGGTAAAGGAGGCACCGACAAAGGAAAAGCAGAGTAAAATTAAAAGCAGGGGCATAAATTTCCTCAGTATCTGGGTAATATTTTAAAAGAGGCCCTTCCATAGAAAATTCCGGCATTCGCTCTTTGCTTATCCCAGGAAGTCAATAATTCCATATCATATCTCTCTTGCACATCATTGAAAAATTCAATAACATTAAAACAGTTTTGCCCTTTTTCTGATATTCTCAAATTCATAGGCTCTGCTATCCAACCATTTTGGGAAGTTTTATACCTCAACTTAATGGAAGTCAAAGGGAGGGCCTTGCCATAACGGTCTTTTAGTTCACGGCAATTTTCAAAGGTTATTTGCAATTTGAATGGAGTTCTCTCGCTATCCCCTATGATTGAAAAATAGCCTAAACGCTCCTCTGCTCCTGCGTTGGAATTAGAAATCTCTTCCCCATACGCCCACCTAACAATAGGCAAAGCTGCAAAAACAGGAAAGCTATAGCAAAGCAAAAATTTTAGCATAACAATGGCTCCAGTTTAAACTGGAGCCTGGAATAAAATTAGAACCCAGAAACAAGGGTAAATTCGAGCTTTTCTTCATAGGTGCCATCACCTGCTAATTCAGCGTAGGAGGCATCAATGAAAGCGAAAATTGCAAAATGGCCGTTTTGCCCAGTAGCCCCAGTAGCCAAATCTGTTTGATCAAAATAACCGCCTGTTTTACCAAGGATAGTTCCCAAACTACCACTAGAAACAAGACCGGTTGCATCAATAAGCGCAGCCTGAGCAATATTAGTAATATTAGCCGCTCTGGTACATGTTGTTCCAGCTGATCCACCATTCAGTGTAGCGGTGGCTGCTGCTGACGGGCCGGTGCCATAGCAAACATTTGCTCTAATCACAGCATCAGTAACTGTACCTGTCCTGACTCTTTTCAAAACACTACCATCAGCTTCATTTATCAGTTTACCATTATTTAAGGATTTAACAGTCACATTCCATGATGCTAAATTGGTTAAGACATCAACTGTACCTACCGGTTTTAAGTCTGTAACTACACCATTAGTACCACCACTTGTCAATATACCAGAATGAGTAGAAGCCGTTTCAGTTACAGGCACAAGCGTAGCAGCTTGGTGTACCTCTAATTTAACGAGTGGCTCAACCGTGACGCTAAAAAGTATTTCTGTATCGCCAGTGTAGTTCGTCCAATCTGTGTTGTCAACAGGCTGCGCACTAGCTAAAGTAGCGGTGAGAAGGACAGCAGCAGCACCTGCTGCGAGGGACTTGATTTTGTTCATAAAACCTCCTGGGTTTTTGGGGTGATTTCCAAGCGGAATTGCCTGAAAGTTTTTTGACATAATGCTCGTAGGGGAGCCGCAGCATACGACCCAACAGCGATGAACACCGCCGTAAGTTGTAAATTTGCATCAATATACGCCATTTGCAAATAATATAGAATATTTTTTGACAAACGTCAAGATTTTTTTTAAAATTTTACATTTTTATCAATTGTCAGAACCCCGATACCCCCGATTTTTAGGATTTAGGGGATAAAAAAACCGCATTTTTGAGCCAAATTCTGCGTTTTTATGGAGTTATAGGTTGTTTAGCCATGGGGGGTATTATTTTTTTAGGATTTTCGATACCTTCTATGGGTAAACCGGAGGAATTGTCAGTAATGTGTAAAAAAATGCTCCTGTTTTCCGCACTCTTTGTTTTTTTGAAACCTACCCCTTGTAAAATAGGGGTTTGTAGGCGATTTTTTTAGATTTACCTTGCTTATGTTCGCAGGAAACTTAATAATTGCTACCTTAGCTGAAATGATTTCTGTAGCATTAGCGATTTTTATAAATACCCAAAAGTTTATTATGACTGTAGCAACTTATCCATTCATCAAGTTCGATTATTATATCGGTTAACTGCTTTCTGTTTTTAGCTTTCAGCATATCCAGAATCTTCTTCATATTAGCATGATTAAGGCTTCCCAGCCTTCTTATGATTTCATTTTCGCTAAACTCAAAAACATTCTTGCAGGCAACGAAGCGAACCCCGCCGTTTGGGTCGTAATCAGAAGAATCTATTTCAAGTTCATCGTAAATACCACTATTCTTTGAATTGATTAAAAGGCATTTATTGTTCAATATAGACACGCACACGCAGTATTTCGTATTGCGATATTCTAATTCTTTGTTATCTGAAACATCTAGAATGAACACATCGGATATAGCCGTCATTACAATACCATGCGGTGAGCCACCCCTCGCAGGTCTTCCAACACCCAATCATGTTCGATGAAGTCTTCAAACGGGATAGCTACACTCGTGTTTTGGATATAGTTTTTTTTCCAGCAGGGCTCTTTGTGGTTTTTATCCTCAACCTCAGAAAAACTCATGCCTTTATATTCATTGTAACCGACTTCCATAGATTTTAAATCGGTATCCGAAAGCCAGCCGTCCTCGTAGGATTTCTCAGCTACTAATGTGTCCCTGCCTTCTCTGTGAAAGCCTACGCCTCTTTTATCGCTTTTCGCAATGCTGTATAAATCCGTAGGCACTGTCCCGTGCTTCATGGCGTAATAGACATCGCCTGTTATTGGGCATCCGTAATTGTTCAAACTGTGCTTTTCGGCGGCGAACAGCATTTTCCAGATATTGTACATATTGGATTCGCCCCGCTCAATGAACCAAAGAACGCACTCTACAGCCTTCTGCATATTCATTTTGAACCGAATTTTATACATATTTCTATAAATATAGTAAATTGTATAAATCTTTGATTTCCATTCCTATATAGAAGATTTAAGTTACTTTCTATATTACAACTATGTCAGTAGAAACCATTGCGGAAACGCTTTTAGAAAAGCTAAAAACCATAGCCAAGATTGAGACTGTGATTGGCGAGCCAATACATTCCGGCGACTCAACCGTTGTTCCTGTAAGCCGAATATCTGTTGGAATGGGAATGGCCGGGCATACCGGCAAAGGCGACACGGCATCCAGCGGCGGAGGGCTTCGCATAGACCCGGTGGCATTCCTGGTGCTCAAGGGCGATGATGTTAAAGTTTTGCCTATAGAGAAGGCTCAGACTGCGCTCTCAAAAATAGCAGACATAACCCCGGATGTGCTGGCTTTGCTCTTAAAGAGCATTTCAAAAACACCGCCATAAATTAGCCATGCGTTTATGTTTAGCCTTAATATCCACCGTTTTTTTTGCTTGCTCCATCGAAGACCCGAGCATTGCGGAATTTGATTTGCAAAGAATACACCTGAACGGCACTCCTCCTTTTGATGCCTATTTTGAGGAACCAAAGCCTTATATGTATGCGAGCAAACAGGCAAATTTGCTCTACGCCATAAGCAACGGCGATACAATGAAAATTTCGGTTTGCGAATTTGAAACCGCAACGCTTGCAAAGGCTTTTTTTTACAACTCGGACAATATAGAGGAAAAAACCGAATTTTTAATAGAAAATGAAAGAAAACGATTCATCAGGCATGGCAGGCGGCTTTTCATTTTTTCTTATACATTTTCAATATCGGAAAATTCTTCCACTCTGGATTCCCTTATTAAATTCACAAGGAGATTTCCCGCCGCAGATACCAGCGCAAGCGCAGGGTTTCAGAATTTCCCTTTGAAAAACAGCCGCCCGGATGAAGATGTTTCCGTGCAGAGGGAATATTTTCTCGGTGTTGAAGCCTCTTTTAGCATGCTTGTTCGCCGCTATAGAGATGCAAATTTTACTTGGGCCTGCGCTCGCAGCACAAGAACCGTTTCCGAAAAAGAGTGGGAAAACTATAGAACAAAACGGCAGAAGAGCGTTTATGAACCGGACAGATTCGCTCTTATAGATAGGCTTTCCAACGGGGTTGTCATTGCTGTTTACGGGGATTTGGATGAGGCACGAATGCGCAGCGTTTATAGAGATTTCAAGGGGCTTGCGAAGTGATGTCTGCTTACTTTATATCCGATGCGCATCTGGGCATTTCTCCAAAGGGCGCGGCGCCGGGGCGAGAGGAGCATTTGCTCGCTTTTTTAAAAGAGCTTGAGGGCAAGGCAACTCACCTTTTTATTGTCGGCGATTTATTTGAATTTTGGTATGAATATAATTTTTATGTTCCGTCCAAGCACTTCAAGCTTTTGAAGGCTTTGGCGGATTTAAAGAACAAGGGTTGCGAAGTTAAGCTTGTAAGGGGGAATCATGATTTTGCTTGCGGGAATTTTTTTGAAAAAGAGCTTGGAATAGAAACTCGATCGCATTTTGCGGAAACGCTTCACGGCAGGCGGGTTTATGTTTGCCATGGAGACGGCTTGGCCAAGAGGGATGGCTCTTACAGGTTTTTCAGGAAAATTCTGGATTTTAAACCGAACAGATTTCTTTTTAAATGGCTCCACCCCGATATCGGAATGCGCCTTGCTCTTTCCATCGGTTCAAACAGCAGGGATTTGAATAAAAAACGCATGGTTCCGGAAGAGGAATATTTGGATAGCATAAGGAAAATTATGCGAAAAAACAATTGCGATACCTTTGTGCACGGGCATAATCACCGTGGCGGGGTGTGGAGAGTGCCGGAGGGCGTGGTTCTAAATTGCGGCCAATGGCTTTTTGAAGAAAGCTATTCCCGCATTGCGCAAAAAATTTGCTACTTTCACCCTTCTATTTCAACCGAGCCGTTTTCCTGCTGATGTTATCCTTTTCCGAACTATCCGAGCTTACAGGGGCAATACTCGAAGGCGATGTTCAAGGCAGCGTTGCCAAATGCGCAACCTTAGCCTTTGCAACGGAAAACGATGCGTCTTTTTGCGTGGACAAATCCGCTTACGGGGCAACAAGAACAACAAAAGCCGGAGTGGTTTTTGTTCCTGAGAATTTCACCGGCTGGGCAGGCGAAGCCAGAGTGCTGGCAAGGGTTGAAAATCCTTATATTGCAATAATAGAATGCGCAAAAATTTTAAATAAAAAAGAATTCGGCAAAGGCCTAGTCCATTCCACTGCGCAGGTAAGCCCTAATGCTTTTGTTCTCGGCTCGGTGGGCGCAAACTCGGTAGTAGAAGCCTTTTGCTATGTTCCGGCAGGCGCAAGCGTTGGCGAAAATTGCGTTTTGCATTCAGGGGTGCATCTTTATCCGAATGTCGTTATAGGAAACGGAACGGTTTTGCATTCCGGTGTTGTGGCCGGTTCACGCGGCTTTGGTTTTTGCGAGGGCAAAAGCGGCGAGCAAATTGAGGTGCCGCATTTTGGCGGAGCTATAATCGGAGAAAATTGCGAAATTGGCCCAAATTCTGTTATAGCCGCAGGTTTTTTGGAACCGACAAGGCTTGGAAATTATTGCAAACTGGATAGTTTTGTGCAAATCGGGCATAATTGCATAGTCGGGAATAACGCTGTTTTTTGTTCGCAATCCGGGCTTGCAGGCTCCGTTATAGCCGAGGATAACATAACGCTTGCGGGCGGTGCGCAGGTTGCCGGGCATTTAACCTTGGGCAAGGGTTGCGTGATAGCCGCCAAAGCCGGGGTTACAAAGAGCATTAAGCCGGGAGCAAGGGTTGCAGGGTTCCCCGCTGTTCCTATTGAGGAATGGAGGAGGAGAAATTTCTATATTCCATCCGAACAACAAACCAAAGAGGTTATTTATGTCCATTAAAGTAGGTATCAACGGGTTCGGCCGTATCGGTCGCATGGTTTTCCGCGCTGCCGTCCAGAATTTCAACGATATAGAAATCGTGGGAATTAACGATTTACTAGAGCCGGATTATCTGGCTTATATGCTCAAATACGATTCTGTTCACGGTCGTTTCAAAGGCGAAGTTGCCATAGATGGCACGAACTTGGTGGTGAACGGCAAAAAAATCCGTTTAACCGCAGAGAGAGATCCTGCTTCTCTAAAATGGGGCGATGTTGGAGCAGATGTAGTGGTTGAATCCACCGGTCTTTTCCTCACAAAAGAAGCCGATGGCAACAAGCCGGGCGCAGACGCTCATATTAAAGCCGGCGCAAAGAAAGTTATCATGAGCGCGCCTTCCAAAGACGATACTCCGATGTTCGTTTACGGCGTTAATCACAAAACCTACGCTGGGCAAACAATTATCTCCAATGCAAGCTGCACCACAAACTGCCTTGCGCCGCTCGCTAAAGTGATCCACGATAAATTCGGCATTGAGAAAGGTTTAATGACCACCGTTCATGCCGCCACCGCAACGCAGAAAACCGTTGATGGCCCATCCAACAAGGATTGGCGCGGGGGCCGTGGAATTTTGGAAAACATAATTCCTTCCAGCACCGGCGCAGCAAAAGCGGTTGGCAAAGTTATTCCCGAACTGAACAAAAAGCTCACAGGCATGTCTTTCCGTGTTCCCACTTCCGATGTTTCCGTTGTGGATTTAACCGCTGTTCTAAAAACAGCCGCTAGCTACGATGAAATCAAAGCCGCAGTTAAAGCAGCGAGCGAAGGCGAATTGAAAGGCATCTTAGGCTACACCGAAGACAAAGTGGTTTCCACGGATTTCCGCGGCTGCGCTTTGACCTCCATATTCGACGCAGAAGCCGGCATTATGCTGGATTCCAACTTTGTAAAACTGATAAGCTGGTACGACAACGAATGGGGCTACAGCAATAAAGTGCTGGAAATGGCGAAGGTTATTGCTTAGTTTATTCAGGGGCAGATAATTCTAGATTATCAAAATGCCCCTTCTCTTTCTCATTGTTTTCTCTTATTTTGCAAGCAGTGTTTTTGCCCAAAAAGAGGAAGTTCCGTTTTCCCTTATGTTTGATAATATAGGGTATAATTTTTTAGGAAGTTTTGCTCACAATTACGGAATGAATTATGCGGTTGGCACATTTGCCACTTATGGAATGATTGAGAGCGGTGTTGATTGGAAATGGAACCGCATGGCATATAACAATCAAGAATTAACTTATGCAGGAATGCCGTCCGGGTTAATAGGATTTTTAGTTCCCGTTGCGGCCCCCCTTGGCTTTTATTACTATGGCAGAAGCCAAGAATCCAGAGAGTTGCAAATAACGGGCCTTGCCCTTGGGCAGGCAGCATTGCTCGGGTTCAGCATAAGTTCCGGCATAAAGGTTTTCACGGGCCGCCATGAGCCCGATATTAGGGGCAAAAGCGGAGAAAAAGACGATTACAGCGATGATTTTAAGTTTGGTTTTTACAGGCGGGGCGCATTTAACGGTTGGCCTAGCAGCCACACCGCCACCGCCTTTGCAATGGCAGGTGCTTTGGCGGAATTATACCCCAAC
>LIUG01000124.1:717-5231 GCA_001462245.1 Candidatus Fibrimonas termitidis | reverse complement strand
GCGGAATTATACCCCAACAACACCTCCATTGTGGTAGGAGCATACTCTTATGCTGCATTTGTAGGCCTTGGAATGTCTTTGATGGCTCATTGGGCATCCGATATTGTTGCGGGGGCTTTAATTGGCATTGCCGCCGGAAGAACTGTTGGTAAAAATTTCGCTCGCTTGCGAGACGGCAAAGAAGAAGAAGAGAGCAAAATTTCATTTTATGTTGTGCCAAACGGAGCCGGGATCATTTATAGATTTTAGCACTGTCGCTAGATAACGACACACTGTCGCTTGGTGTCTTGACAATTTGGCAAAATATTTCTATATTTGAATCTATGATGCTGTATAACGTCCAAAATACACTAAAAGGAGCTTGCAGTGCAGACATGGCCTAACACTTTTGGCCTAAACTATGACGTAAATATTGCTATTGTCACCAAAAAAAGGATTTCATTATGAACAATATAATACGATATGGTTTCTTTACAGATAGCCGAGACAGCAAAACTTACAATACTGTGAATATAAATGGTCAAGTTTGGATGACCGAGAATTTGAATTACAACCCCAGCTCAGGCATTTCTGCCTGCTACGGCAACGATTTTTCCAACTGCATTTTATACGGCCGTTTGTATGATTGGGAAACAGCTAAGATGGTTTGCCCGGATGGGTGGCATTTGCCCAGCGATGCGGAATGGGATGCGTTAATGGCAGCCGTTGGCGGTTCGAGTACAGCGGGGACTAAATTGAAGGCAGAAATAGGCTGGAGCAGCAGAGGCAACGGCACGGATAATTACGGCTTTTCGGCTTTTCCGGGCGGCAACGGCGGTTTCGGTAACGTCTTTTACCTTGCCGGCTACCTCGGCTACTGGTGGAGTGCCAGCGAGTACAATAGCGGAAACGCCTACTGTCGGTATATGGGCTACGATATCAGCAATGTGTACAGGTTCGACGTAGATAAGTCGAACTTGTTGTCTGTTCGTTATGTTCGAGACTGAGCGCAAAGCTATACCCCATCCCCGGAATTTTCTACATTCCAACTACTCACGGATGATTAGCTCAGTTGGTAGAGCAGCTGACTCTTAATCAGCGGGTCGCAGGTTCGATTCCTGCATCATCCATAGCCACGGCAAGGGGCTTCGTCCGAGCCTTCGGTGCAAGCCCTTGCAGGTCATATCACCGCCGAGTTCAGTGCGAAGACATATGCAAAAAGCAATCCTAAAGATTTGCGAATAAACAAGAGTAAAATAAAAGAGCAAAAGATAGAGTTGCTTAATTTGCTTGAGAACAGTTCAAGCGCAGGCCAAAAACTGAAAGCATTGCGATTGGATAAAGGCTTAACTCTGAAAGCCCTCTCTGATTTGACCGGCATTGCCAAAAGCACACTGTGCGATTACGAAGTGCGGCGATAGCTCCCCTTCTATTCTTTGATTGTCGATAAACCGTTCTCCGCTATCAAAATCAAATGCCTCTAAACTTTTAACCACAATGGCTGTGATTGCAAGCTGCGGGAAGAACCCTTGCGGATATTTGCCAAAGATCATAATTTCTGCGACTGTAGGTTTGTTGTCAATGGCAATTCCTTGCAGTTTTAGAATTTCATTTTTTTCGAGGTTTGCGAGTTTGGGTTTTTCGGTTTGCAACTTTATTATGAAGTTGTTTAGTAGGATAGGGTCGAGGTCTGTGATTTTCGGGAAACATAAGCATCTATAAAACGTTCTGGGGTCACCAGTGGAATTCCAGAATTAGAAATTTCTATCCTGTCAGTAAAAATTTCAATCATTGGAAATCCTTTTTCGTTTAAGTCTTGATGGATTAACGCATTTGCAACTAATTCCCTGATAGCAATTTCTGGATATATTCTTGTTTCTTTTCGCAGGGATTTTCCTATTTCTTCGTTGGCTGGAAGTTGGCCGTTTATCCATGTAACCAAACTTTCAAACCCGATAGCATAGCCTCTGAATTCAAATTGCTCTCTTTGAGTTTCAACTCTATTTTTACCTTTGTAAACAATTACTCTAGGAGTCTTTCGTTCTAAACATTCAAAATCTTTTATATTTTTTGCAAAAAGCACAGCACCCAGCTTTGTTATGGCATAGTTTTTATTTTTTACAATAAGACCTTCTTCTTGAAATTTATCAATTATTCCCTGCCGAGTAGAAGGATACGGTAATTTCATTAAATCAAAATATGCTTCCATACTTAAATATTTTGATATGTCAGATGCAGATAAATCTTCTTTTGCAATTTCTTTTTCAAAAGGAACCATTTGTTTTTTCCAGATTTTAGATTGTTTTTCGGGAAATTCTCTTAGGTCTCGAGTTATACTGCCGATTCTGATATAGGCTTGGTGCAAAAATTCAACAGGTTGATTCTTTGCCGCCGGTATCAAAAATACGGTGATATGCCGCTGGGCATCGTAGTCAAATTCATAAATTCTGAAATCTATTCTAGGATTCAACCTATTAATTAACCAGTGTTCTATATCTTCATTCCCTTTTTTAAAAGATTTTCCTTTGAATGTCGTGCCCTTTATTATATGAGTTGCATCTTCTACTCCAAATACCAAACACCCGCAAAGTTGATTGCAAATACACGCTCCATTTGACAAAGCAGATATGCTTTTGCCTATTTCATCAAGCGAATGAAAATTGAGTTTGAACTCAATCCATTCATTTTCATGCGGTTTTTTGACCAAATCGTCCAAAAACTCTATTAATTGCTGCTCTGTCATAACACCTTGCGGTTTAAATATTTGCCGTTATTTGAATATAGAAAAGTCTCAAATTCGGCAAACTATCAAATAACCGTCAAATAAACTTGGAAATTTACCCTAGAAAGTCAACCACCACCAAAAGATACACCTATCTTCAATATATTTTTAGGATTAACTGCAACCCCTTCACCCTAGGACACAGACGGAACATCTCTACATATTCGTAGTGGAAGAAGATAAATCCGAATTTTCCTTTGCCGACAGATACAAACTTGTCAAGAAAAACACGGCTGATTTAAAAAATGTCACCGTTTTGCCATCCGGAAAATTTATCATATCTTCCGTAACCTTCGATGAGTATTTCGGTAAAAGCGGCACTTCGGAAGAACAAGCCGCAGAACAGGATGTAAGTTTGGATTTGCTCATATTTGCGGCGGGGATAGCTCCTGAGTTGAGCATAAAAACAAGGTTTGTAGGCCAAGAGCCATTTGACCCTGTTACAAGGCATTACAACGAGGAGATGAAGAAGATATTGCCTGAATATGGCTGCGAGGTGGTGGAAATTCCGAGGCTGGAGAAGGAAGGAGGTGCGGTGAGTGCGAGCCTTGTGAGGAAGTTGCTTAAGGAGTGGGATTTTGAGGGGATTGGGAAGATTGTGCCGAAGGCGACTTTGAAATTTCTACTTTCCATATATGCGTGAATTTACTGTAACAGGGCTTTGCGTGCCTGGAATGCATTATATGGCAAATACAAGCGAGAAACTCGCTAAGATAATGGAATTAATAGAAAAGGGAAAATACTTTACCATAAACCGCGGCAGGCAGTATGGAAAAACCACAACGCTTAATTTGCTGGAAAAGCAATTGCCTAAGGAATATACCGTAATAAAAACCAGCTTTGAAGGCGTAAGTGACAGCATGTTTGAAGCGGAAGCTAACTTTTGCCAAGGTCTGCTCTATCAGTGCGCAAAATATTTTGAAAATAAAGAATTACCAGAAGCGGAAAATTGGAAAGACGATTCTATAATGGATTTTGCCTTACTAGATAAATTTTTGACAAGAATTTGTCGCAATAAGAAATATATTTTGATGATAGATGAAGTGGACAAAACATCGAATAATCTTATATTTTTGAAATTTTTAGGAATGCTACGTGATAAATATTTACGCCGCAATGCTGGAGATGATCATTCATTTCAATCTGTTATTCTTGCCGGCGTTTATGATATTAAAAACCTCAAACTAAAAATGGTTCAAGCTGGCACACATCAACTTAAAGACGGCGAAAAAAGAATAAATTCCCCTTGGAACATAGCGATTGATTTCAATGTGGATATGTCGCTCAGCGAAAAAGAAATTGCATCAATGCTTGCAGAATATGAAAAAGACCATAAAACGGGAATGGATATAGAAAAAATATCCAAGGAAATTCGTTCCTACACCAGCGGTTATCCTTATCTTGTATCCAGAATATGCCAAAAAATAGAAGAAGAATTGGACAGAGATTGGACTGTAAGAGGAGTTCAAAAGGCTGTAAAAATAATATTAATAGAGCAAAGTACATTATTTGACGACTTGTTTAAGAATATAAAAAGCAATTCGGAATTGAGAGACGTGCTTTACGGCATTGTTATAAACGGAAAATCATTTGCCTTTAATTCGGATAATTCAGGAATGGAACTAGGGCTTGTATTTGGAATTTTGGCACAAAAAAATGACAGGTTAGTTATACACAACCGCATATTTGAAATCAGGATAACGAATTATTTTGCAACGGAAAAGGAAATAAGCGATATGAAAATAATATCAAG
>LIUG01000124.1:0-550 GCA_001462245.1 Candidatus Fibrimonas termitidis | reverse complement strand
GAAAATAAATTGAATATGCCTTTGCTTCTGGAAAAATTTGCGAACCATTATTACGAAATATACCACAGCAAGGATATAGATTTTTTGGAAAGAGAATGCCGCTTGCTTTTTATAACTTATTTGAGACCTTATATAAACGGCGTAGGTTTTTACCATTTGGAGGGAGAAACCAGAAACGGAAAAAGAACGGATGTTATAGTGGATTACCAATCCGAACAGTTTATAGTTGAATTGAAGTTATGGTATGGCGATGTAGCTCATGAGGAGGCTTATGAGCAATTATCCGGATATTTGGAAAGCAAAAACAAGGATACTGGCTACCTTCTCACCTTTGATTTCCGCAAAACAGAGAATATCGGCAAGCCTCAAATCGGCTGGGTGGAGCATAAAGGCAAGAAAATTTTGGATATTATGGTTGGGTTTTAGGCGTAAACCTCTTTCGCTTCATAATCCCCTTTCCCTGCAAACACAAGCGCAATGAATTTAATATCGTCTCTTTTTGCAAAACGCAGGTCTTTCTTGTATTTCTCAATTTGGCTAAAAGCTTCGG
>LIUG01000123.1 GCA_001462245.1 Candidatus Fibrimonas termitidis | reverse complement strand
ATCGCAGACACAGGGCGTTGCCCGCAACGCCCCTACGGTTTGGATATGGTTTTACATTTTGCCACGTGGCGGTTCGCTCCCCGCACAAAAAGGCGGGGACGACCCCAAGGAGCGCATGTGAATGCGCTCCTTTTTTTATATTTTTGTATATTATAAGGTATGGAAAAAACATTTTCAAAAGCTAGAGGCTCAAGGTCTAATTATGAGGCAAATGAAACGGCGATATCTGCTTTCTCAAGTGGATTTTTCAAAGGGCTTAACTTACCACTTTCTCTTTCCATACCAGAAATAAAAAGAAAAAAACGGAAATTGAGAATCCGAGCCTCCGACTGGGCGAATATTAAGGGAGATATGAAGAGGGCAATGAAGTATGTCATCAGAACTGATAGATAAAGACAACCAGGAAGAAATTCACGAGATAAACGCAGAATCCAAATATGAGATGCGATACACCGAAAGCGATTTGCCATCGCCGGAATACATTGAGGTTTACGAAAAGCACCATCAAGGCGCAGTGAAAATATTTTTAGACAAATTCAGCGAAGAGCAGACGCATAGGCATGAAATGGATAAGAGCAGCATTATGCTTGAAAAAAAAGAATTGGATTTCAGTTTTATAGGAAATGCGGTTGGACAAGTTTTTAGCCTTGCGATTTGTCTGGGAGCCATCGCCGCATGCTGTTATTTAGCCGTGCGAGGGCATACATATGTAGCCATATCGATAGTCTCAATTCCATTCGCCGGAATAATCCGGGCAATTATGAAAAAGTAACCCACTAAGTTTGCCCTTTGTTGCTAAAATGTCTGAACCCCGATACCCCCGATGAAAAGGATTTAGCCTGCCCCGTTATGCAACCCGGTGTGCATTCGCAAAACGCACAATGGGGACATGGGTGGCAACGCCCCTACGTGTGGATATGATGCCACGAAATGTGGAATATCAGGGTTAAATTTTTCTCACAAAAACCCCAAAACGTTCTCCCCGTCCTTGGCTCGCCTTGCCAAATTTTCGCAATGCTTTATTTTGCCCTGAATTTCTTTGTATAGTTCAAAATTATCCCTCGCTTCCCTTAATTCTGTTTTGAGACGTGAAGCACGGAGTTTTAGGATGGCGTTTGAAAAATCCATTATTGAAGACTCGCTTGTCCACGGTTTTTCCGGCAAACGAGCTAGAAGCTCCCTGTGCGCTGGGGGCAGTTTATCGTAAAGAATTTTAAAATCTATTTTGCCGGTTTCCTCGTAAAGAGCGTAGCCATAGTCTAAAAGCTCGGCTAGCCAGCGAGACGTTAAAAGACTGGGGTCGCAAATTTGGATGGCTGCTGCTTGCAATTCCGGATTTCGGAAAATCACGCTTATAAGCCAGATTTCATTGCTGGGCAAGGAGCTCCAAGGGATTTCCGGAATTTCCTCCTTTTGAACCACCTCGATTTCCTTTGCAAAAGACTTTTTGGCTTGAAGAACAGGCAGGGTTTTAGAGGCTCCAAATCTTTCGTTCAATAAATTCAAGTATTGGTTTTTTAGCTCGGGATTGTTCATCGAGGCGATTAGCCTTTTTGCCCTTGAAACAAAAGCGGCTTTTTCTTCCGGACCTGTGAGCGGATTTTTATCCGCAAGGTAGTTCAGCCAGTTTTTAGCCCTGCTTTGGCATTTTTTAAAGGCCTCCGCTCCGCCCTGCCTCACAAGCAAATCGGGATCTATTTTTTCGCCGTTCTCTCTCATCAAATCCACAATATTAACGGAAAAACTCTGCGTAAGCAAAACCTCTATGCACCGCTCCGTTGCAGCTTGCCCGGCGGCATCCCCGTCTAAACTCACATATGCGGCCTTTGTGTACCTAGCCAGCAGCTTTGCCTGAATTTCGGAAAGCGCAATACCCGATATCGCAACCACATTTTCCACCCCGCTCTGGAACATGGATATTACATCAAAATAACCCTCAACCAAAATTACGGAATTCTCTTTTGGTATCGCCTTGCGGCTGTTGTTCAATCCAAAAAGGATTTCGCTTTTGTTGTAAATCGGGGTTTCGGGGGAATTCATGTATTTTGCCGGACTGTTCCCGCTCAAATCACGCCCGCCAAAACCCACAACCATGCCCGATAAACTGCATATCGGGATCATCAGCCTATCCCTGAACTTATCCACCGCCCTGCCCTCTTTCTCAACAGCCAAGCCGGCTTTTACAACAAGCTCCGGCTTAAATCCGCTTTTGCCGGCAATCTCCAAAAATCCGCTCTGCGGTGCATACCCAAGCCTGAATAAATCTATTGTTTTTTGTGTTATATCCCTTTTTTCCAAATAGGATTTTGCAAAATCCGATTTTGCGAGTTGCTCCTTAAACCATGAATTTGCAAGTTCATTTATTTTTCTTATCAAATCTTTTTCTTCGTAATTTTCGTCTTGTGCCTGAGAGAGTTTTGGCAAAACAAAGCCAACCGTATTCGCTACAAATTCAACCGCAGAATGAAAATCCATTTTTTCGTGTTCCATAACGAATTTGAACACATCGCCGCCCGCACCGCAAGCAAAGCACTTGTAAATACCCATATTCGGGGTCACGGTCATGCTCGGGCTGCTATCGTTGTGAAAGGGGCATAGGCCTAAAAATTTCCCGCCGCCTGTTCGTTTTAAAGGAACAAACTGTTCTATCACAAGGCTTATTTCTGCGGCTTCTTTCAACTGCCTTATTGTTTCGTCCGAGTAAAAGGGCATTAAAAGTTTCCCTCAATAAACCTTTGCAATATAACGGTGGCGGCTGCCTTGTCTATTCTCTCTTTGTTTTTCCCCCCCACTATTGCCATTGCTTCTTGGGTGCTGTAGGTTTCGTCTTGCAGGTGCAGTTCTATTTGCGGGAATTTTTCCTGTAGTTCTTTTGCAAAGGTTTCAACGATTTTTTGTTTGCTATCCGGGTGGTTGTTGGGGTGAATAGGCATTCCGAGCACAAAATCCGTCACGGCATTTTCCTTAACCAGCCTTTCCAGCTCTGTCCACAGTTTTTTTTCTTTTTGGTCTATGGTTTCTCTGGGAAAGGCTATGCCTACAGACTCACTCGCAAAGGCAATTCCCGTGCGCCGCTCTCCGTAATCTATGGCTAAATAGTTTTTTGGCATTGACAAAACATATAAATTTTTCTATATTATACGCTTTATCTTTGGCATGTTCGTCTAGTGGCCTAGGACGCTGGCCTCTCACGCCGGTAACACGAGTTCAAATCTCGTACATGCTATTGCGAGAAAAGAAACTAACTCTCTTTTTTCGCAAAAAATTTGTATATTATGGCTATGGAAGCGCAAATTTCGCACAATAAGTATGTAGATGAGTTTCTTTCTGCGAAACAGAAAGATAGTTTTGCGTTTTTTAAGGAAAAATTTGAGGAATTGTATAACAATCCGCTTTATCGCCATAAGTTTGTTTTGATAAGCGGAAATGAACTGCTTGGAATTTTTGATACCCATGAAAACGCCATGAAATACGCTGTAATTAAATATAGACCGGGTGAATATATTGTGCAAGAACTGATAAAAGACGATGAAGTAGTGAATTTTCTTTATCCTGCGTTGGCTATCTAAATGGGTTCAATCGCTTTTCACAATCCGCTTTTCCATATAGAGCCTGCACCCGCAGCTAATACTACGGTTTTAACCTCTTTTCGTCCCGAATTTTTGCTCATCAATGGTTTAAATTTTCCTATTGAAATATCTACGGCAAGCATTTTATTAAGTTCTTCGCCTGAAAAAAAGGTTGAGTCTGTTTTGGTGTTTGCCCACTTTGATACAGGGGCAAGCTCAACCAGTATAGATATAAATCTAGCCAAAGAAATGAATTTAGATACTATGGGAGTTTGCAATATTATGACTGCGGCAGGCGAAATTCCCATGCCGGTTTTTACCGTTAATATAGGATTTCCCGGAACTAATCTTTCGCCGTTTATTGATTTAAAAATAAATTCTTGCAAATTGGGTTATAATTCTGCCCAAAAACCATCCCCAAAAAATTTTGGTATTTTGCTTGGCAGAGACATAATGTCTAGATGGAATATAGTTTGGAACGGACCATCATCTACGGTTTTCATAAATGACTAATAGGAAAAATAAAGTGATGTGCATAATGCAACTTGGTGGTGCATAAGCCGGAAATGCTTACAACTCCGCCACCGCATCTGCACGTAGGTTGTTTATCACGTGCTCGGTGCGTTGGGGGATGTTATCGCCCATATAGTATTCGAGCATTTTTTGGATATTCGCCTCTTGCGGCATAATCACGCTTTCCAGCCGCATATTGTCGCCTATGAACAAACCGAACTCTTCGGGGTCAATTTCGCCAAGTCCCTTAAAACGAGTTGTTTCGGAATTTGTGCCGAGTTTTGCCTGCGCTATATCTCTTTCGTTTTCGTTATAGCAATAGATGGTTTCCTTTTTGTTGCGCACCCTGAAAAGCGGGGTTTGCAGAATATAGAGATGTTCCTGCTCCACAAGCTCCGGGAAAAACTGCAAAAAGAAAGATACCATCAAAAGTCTTATGTGCATTCCGTCAACATCAGCATCGGTAGCTACTATCACTTTGTTGTAGCGCAAATTTTCAAGACCGTTTTCAATATCCAAAGCGTGCTGCAAAAGGTTAAGTTCCTTGTTTTCATAAACCACCTTGCGGCTTTCGCCAAAGGTGTTCATGGGCTTGCCCCTCAAGCTGAAAACCGCTTGGGTTTGAACATCCCGTGCCGTTGTGATTGAGCCGCTTGCGCTATCTCCCTCGGTTATGAATATCATGGTTTCGTTTTTTCTTTCGTTTTTTAAATCAACCAAGTGCACTTTGCAGTCCCTTAACTTTGGATTGTGGATGGCGGCTTTTTTCGCTCGCTCGTTTGCCAGCTTGCGAATTCCAGCTATGTCCTTTCTCTCTCGTTCGTTCTTGGCAATCTGCTCTTGGATGGCTTTTGCTGTGTCCGGGTTTTTGTGCAGGTAATTATCAATTTCCCTAGCTATGAAGTCCACCATCCAACTGCGGAGAGCCGCCCCACCGGGGGTAAGCGTTGTGCTGCCCAGCTTGGTTTTGGTTTGGCTTTCAAAAACCGGCTCTTGAATGCGGATGGAAACCGCTGCGATAATGTAATTGCGAATATCGGAGGGGTCAAAGTCTTTCTTGAAAAAATCCCTAACGCCTTTCACAACACCTTCCCTGAAAGCCGCTTGGTGCGTTCCGCCCTGCGTTGTGTGCTGCCCGTTCACAAAACTGAAATAATGTTCGCCGTAAAATTCGCCATGCGTAAGGGCTATTTCAATGTCTTTTCCTTTGCAGTGGATTACGGGGTAACGTGCGGAGTCTTTTATTTGGTTGGAGAGCAGGTCAAAAAGCCCTTTTTGGCTTTCGTAAATTTTGCCGTTCAAGTTTAAGGAAAGCCCCGTGTTCAGGTAGGCGTAGTTCCAAATTCGCTCTTCCATGTAGGCGGGCAAAAAGCGGAAATTCTTGAAAATATCCTTGTCCGGTTCAAAATAGACTTCCGTGCCGTTTCTTTCGTTGCTGGGCTTTTCGGGGTATTCCTTTACCAGCTTGCCTAATTTGAATTCGGCTTTTTTGCATTTGCCGTCTCTGTGCGAAACCACGCAAAAATAGGAGGAAAGCGCATTTACCGCTTTTGTTCCAACCCCGTTCAAGCCCACGGATTTTTGAAATGCCTCGCTATCATATTTGCCGCCTGTATTTATTTTAGACACGCATTCCACCACTTTCCCCAGCGGAATGCCACGCCCATAGTCCCGCACCCGTGCGGAATGTTCCGCAATCTCAATCTCAATTCTTCTGCCGGCTCCCATAACGAATTCGTCAATGGAGTTGTCTATAATCTCCTTGACAAGGACATAAATACCATCATCCGGGCTTTGCCCATCCCCCAGCTTGCCTATGTACATACCGGGTCTGGTTCTTATATGCTCGTTCCATTCAAGGCTCTTGATGCTGCTTTCATCGTATTTGGGTATTGCCATCGTGGGGGGAAATGTAGAAAAAATTTTCTATATTCACTAACACTTTTAGGCAATGAATATGGATATAAGCACAATTTGCGTACATGGCTGTGATAAACGCTACGATACAACCGGAGCGGTTGCCGTTCCTATTTTCGCATCTGCAACCTTTGCGCACCCCGGGGTGGGAAAGAGCACGGGTTTTGACTACTCTCGCTCGCAAAATCCGACTCGTGAGTATTTGGAACACACGGTTGCAAAACTGGAAGGCGGCGAACACGCCATAGCCTTTTCTTCCGGCATGGCGGCTGTTTCTGCGCTTATGGAACTTTTTTCGCCCGGTGATCATATTGTGTCTTCCGATGACCTTTACGGAGGAACATATCGCTTGTTCGACAATATATCTTCTAAGAACGGTATTGAATTTTCATACATCAACTCTTTAGAAGAGATAGAAGAGGCAATAAAGCCGGCAACCAAAGCTCTGTTCATAGAAACGCCAACCAACCCGATGATGCGTTTAACCGACATTGCAGAAGTTTCTAAAATTTCGCAAAAACACAATTTGCTGCTCGTAGTGGACAACACCTTTTTAACCCCATACTTTCAAAGACCTCTTTCTTTGGGCGCAGACATAGTGCTGCACAGCGCAACGAAATATTTGGGCGGCCACAACGACACTATTGCGGGACTGCTGGTGACAAAAGATACCGACTTAAATGAACGCTTGCGTTTTATAGCGAAAACAACCGGTGCCGGTCTTTCGCCTTTTGATAGCTACATGATAATTCGCGGAATTAAAACTTTGGCAATACGCATGGAGCGTTCACAGGAGAACGCACGTATAATAGTAAAATGGCTGGAGGCGAAAAGCGAAGTGGCAAAAGTGTATTACAGCGGCATCGGCGGTATGCTTTCTTTTTCGCTTTGCGATGAGCAAACGGCAATTAAAATACTTGAAAGCGTGAAAATCATACAATATGCGGAAAGCCTTGGCGGTGTAGAGAGCCTAATCACCTATCCTATGATTCAAACCCACGCAGATATGCCGGAAGCCGAGCGAAACGCACGGGGCATTGATGCCCGCTTGCTGCGTTTGTCCGTGGGGCTGGAGTCGGCGAAGGACCTGGTTGCGGATTTGGAGCAGGCGTTTTAGAGTTTAGCATGAAATACAATTTTGACCGCATCATAGATAGACGCAATACATACAGCATAAAGTACAACCCCCTTGCCCGTGGAAAACCGGCAGATGTGCTGCCTTTGTGGGTAGCCGATATGGATTTCTCAATTCCCCCTTGCGTGGCAGAGGCTTTGGAAGAACGTGTGAGGCATGGGATTTTTGGGTATTCCGAGCCGGATGCGGAGTATTTTGCTGCCGTGAATGGGTGGTTTGAAAAACGCTTTGGCTGGCATATTGAAAAGGAATGGCTTGTGGTTACGCCGGGTGTTGTGAATGCAATTTATGTTGCGGTTCGTGCATTAACGAATGCAGGCGATGGTATTGTAATTCAACAGCCCGTGTACTATCCTTTTGAAACATCCGTTGTGCAAACAGGGCGGAAATTGCTTGTGAACGAACTTGTATATAAAGATGGAACATACGGCATAGATTTTGAAGATTTTGAAAACAAGATAAAGCAGGCAAAATTATTTATTTTGTGCAGCCCGCACAACCCTGGGGGGCGGGTTTGGACTAGAGATGAGCTTATGGCTATGGGCGAGATTTGCCTTAAACACAATGTGCTGGTGCTTTCCGATGAAATTCATCAGGATTTTGTGTATCCGGGACACCGCCACCTTGTATTCGCCGGGTTAGACCCACGCTTTGCAAACATAGCCATAACCTGCACTTCCCCGTCAAAGACATTTAACCTTGCGGGGCTTTTGCATGCGAATATCTTTACATCAAATAAAATTTTGCGGGATAAATTCAAACACGAATATGCGAACTGCGGTTTAAGCCAGCCCGGAGTTATGGGGCTTGTGTCTTGCCAAGCTGCCTATGAGAGCGGTGCAGACTGGGTTGATGAGTTGGTGGAATATCTTGACGGCAATATGCGTTTTTTGCAGGAATTTTTAACAAATAATATCCCAAAAATCAAATTCACCTTGCCGGAAGCTACATATTTAGCATGGCTCGACTGCTCGGAGCTGGGGCTTTCCACCGCCGAACTGAACAACCTTATTACGCATAAGGCAAAACTGTGGTTAAACGATGGCTCATCGTTTGGAGCGGGCGGCAAAGGGTTTCAGCGTTTGAATGCGGCTTGCCCACGGGCGGTGCTGGAGGAGGCGGTGAGGCGCTTAAGTTTTACTATATTCCCAAAATGCCTGTAATTTTTGCGGCCATAATTTTAATACTAATGACATCCTGTGATAAATCGGCAGGTGTACATACCTATGAATCGCTAAAATATTCCTCATTCCGGGATATTCCCAACATAACGCAGGAAGAAGTAGAGGCCATAGAAGCACTTCAAGAGAAAAGAACCCATTTTATTTACGGAATGAATATCAGCACCGAGGCCTTTTACAATGAAAGCGGCGAAGTCAGAGGATATACCGCGCTGTTTTGCGACTACCTGAGCCATTTGTTCGGGGTGCATTTTAAACCGGAGATTTACGAATGGGATAATTTGATTGCAGGGCTTGAAAACGGCAGCATTGATTTTACCGGTGAATTGACGGCAACCGAAGAACGCCGCAAAACATATTACATGACAAACAGCATTGCCGAACGTTCAATAAAATACTTTCGCATAAAGAATAGTGTGCCTCTTGAGGAAATTGCAAAGTTGCGCCCTTTGCGCTATGGATTTTTGGAAGGTGTCATTACAGTGAATGAAATTTCTCCGTTTATAAGCGAAAATAGTGAAATTATATTTATTTCCGACCACAATAACGTTCACGATATGCTTGTAAACGGCCAAATTGACGCTTTTTTTGAAGAGAGTGTGGCGGAGGCTTTCTTTCACGTTTATGATGATATAGTTGCCGAGAATTTCCAGCCCTTAATTTACAACCCGGTTTCCATGAGTACACGAAAGCCGGAGCTTGCGCCGATAATTTCGGTTGTGCAAAAAGTGTTGGAAAGCAAAAGCATTCGTCACTTGACCGGTGTGTACAATGATGGGCAGCAAGAATATATGAAGCATAAATTTTTTAAGTATTACCTTGATGAAGAAGAACGGCAATATATAGAAAAAAAATCTGTTGTGTATTTTGTGGCGGAATATGATAATTATCCCATGAGTTTCTACAATACGTATGAAGAGAAATGGGAGGGAATATTTTTTGACGTATTGAAAGAAATAGAAACATTCACCGGAATTTCCTTTAAGCAAGTTAATAACCAATTTGTCGAATGGCCGGAATTGCTGAAAATGCTTGAGGCCGGAAAAGCATCGATGATATCCGAATTAGTCCCCTCAAGAGAACGGCAGGATCGTTTTCTGTGGCCGAAAAGCTCCCTTTTGCAGGATAAATACGCCCTCATATCAAAGGAAAATACCCCCAATGCAAACATCAATGAAATCCTTCATTCGAAAATAGGGCTGTTTAGAAGCACGGCGCATACGGAATTGTTTAGAACTTGGTTTCCGAATCATCCCAATACCGTGGAGTATGAAAATTCGGAAGAGGCCTTTAGCGCTTTGGAGCAAGACGAGGTGGATATGGTGATGGCGAGCCGGAACCTGCTTCTCTCTTTGACAAATTATATGGAACTTCCGGGCTATAAAATAAATGTTCTCTTTGACCATCCTTTTGAATCGTTTTTAGGTTTCAACAAAAATGAATACACTTTGCGTTCCATTATGGATAAAGCGTTTACCCAGATTGATATTAAGAAAATATCCGACAGATGGACGCACAGAACCTACGATTATAGGGTAAAGATAGCGCAATCACGGCAACCGTGGCTCATAGGCGTATCTGTTTTGCTGTTATTTGTAATTGTTCTTTTGTTTATCTTATACCATAGAACTTTGAACGAAGAAAAACGGCTGGAAATTCTGGTGCAAAAACGTACCGCAGAACTTAACGAACAGCACAAACTGCTTGAACGTATTAGCATGACCGACCAGTTGACGAATATGCCCAACAGGCGCAACTTTGATAATAGATTAAATTTGGAATGGCGCAGGGCCATAAGAGATAAATTGCCCACAAGTCTTTTGATGCTTGATGTGGATAAGTTTAAGATTCATAACGATACTTATGGTCATCAAGAAGGTGATGCGATTTTAAAGGTAATTGCGAGAAGCATTGAGCAAACGATAAAACGTCCGGGAGATTTTGCAGCTCGCTGGGGAGGCGAAGAATTTGCAGTACTATTACCCAATACCGATTCCAAGGGTGCACTGGTGATAGCCGAATCCATACGCTTAAATGTTGAAAAATCAACCGCTGTAACCGTGAGCATCGGCGCTCATACGCAAATACCGGAACAGAGCAGTTCGCTTGATAATTTTATCTCTGCCGCAGACAATGCGCTTTACAAGGCGAAGAAAATGGGTAGAAATATGGTATGTGGTTCCGAAGCATGGCAAGCATAGGGTTGAATTATGTCTTTTGTTAAAAAATACAGGAGCAAAGATAGTACGGGCATAGACATTGCGCCTATGCTGGATATGGTATTTATTCTGCTGATATTTTTTGTGGTTACAAGTTCTTTTGTAAGGGAAACAGGCGTAGATGTGAACAAGCCAAAAGCGAGTTCTGCGCAGGAGCTTGCAAGGGAGAGTATTTTGATAGGCATTAGCCGAGAAGGGACAGTTCATATTAACGAAAGCCAAGTTGATTTGAGAACATTGAGAACTATCTTACAGCAAATGATTGCGGAAAAGCCCGACCGTGCAGCCGTTGTTGTTGCAGACCGGGAGGCTCCCAGCGGAAAAATAGTTGATGTCTTAGATGAATGCAACCTGGCAAGAGTAAAAAAAGTCTCAATAGCAGCGAGCAAAGAAGAGTAAAATTTTTCTAAATTAAGTTGCGAAACATACTATTTTAACCCAGGAGAGAGAATTATGTCCGATAGTTCGCCTACAAGCCACGCCAAATTGAATGCGTGGGTGAAAGAGATAACCGCCCTTACCGAGCCTTCATCTGTTTATTGGTGCAATGGCTCAAAAGAGGAATACGATGAGATGGTCAAGACGCTCATAGACGCCGGCCTAGCGACGCCTTTGGCCAAACGCCCCCATTCCTACCTTTTCCGCTCCGACCCCTCCGATGTGGCCCGTGTAGAGAGCCGCACCTACATAGCCAGCAAAACCCAGGAAGCCGCCGGCCCCACAAACAACTGGATTGACCCTGCGGAACTGAAAAACACAATGACCGGCCTCTACAAAGGCTGCATGAAAGGCAGAACCTTGTATGTAATCCCCTTTTCAATGGGCCCCATCGGCTCCCCGATAGCCAAAATAGGAGTTGAGATA
>LIUG01000122.1:4048-33551 GCA_001462245.1 Candidatus Fibrimonas termitidis | reverse complement strand
ACAAACCTCCTGCCTTGAATATAGTAAATCACTTACTATATTTAGACGTTGCTCAATCTTATTTTAAAACTTTTGGTTCTTTCTTGGCGGGTTCGCTTTGAGAATTCTTTGCCGCAGACTGCGGTTGTAGGTTTGTGGCACCAAGATTTGCCGGCTTGCTTGGCGGCGTTTAAACATAAAAATATAGCGGTTTTGATAAGCCAAAGCGGTGATGGGAGCAAATTTGCAAAATTAGCCGAAAGCCTTGGATATAATGTTTTTAGAGGCTCAAGCAGCAAAGGACAAAGCGAGGTGAAACATTTGCTGAAAGCTCTGAAAAACGGAAATTCGGCCGGAATGGCCCTGGATGGGCCAAAAGGGCCTGCGCTTATCGCAAAACCTGGGGCAAAATGGCTTTCCGAGAGGGCTAAAACCCCATTGGTAGAGGTAAAAGTAAAATACGGCCACGCTATCAGGTTAAAATCCTGGGACAAAACCTTTATCCCTCTGCCCTTTAGCAAAATTTCTATCTTAACAATGGAGTTAATTAACTAATGCCTATCGCCGTTTTCCATCACGCTGCGCTTTTGCCGAGAAATTTAAGCCTCTTGCAGGCGGAAAGCAAGTTAAAAGAGCATTTAAACTGCGTTTTGATAGGCGTTGACGAGGCGGGCAGGGGGCCTTTGGCAGGGCCTGTGGTTGCAGCCGCTGTGGTGTTAAAAAACGGATTGCCATTGAACTTAAATTTGGGTTTAGATGATTCAAAAAAATTGCCCGAAAAAAAGAGAGAGCAAATTTTTGAGAAACTGCCGGATTATTGCGAGTATTATTCCATCGGCGAAGCCTCTGCTCAGGAAATAGATGAAATCGGAATTTTAAATGCGGATTTTTTGGCTATGAGGCGTGCCCTCGCTCCGATTATTTCGCAACTCGATGAAAAAAAATTGCCGTATAAAATTCTCGTTGACGGGAATTTATACATAAAGGAAATTGACAAAAATTTGCAGATACCCATAATCAAAGGAGACGGCAGAGTGGCTTGCATAGCGGCAGCATCTGTTTTTGCAAAGGTTCACAGGGATAGGCTAATGGTAAAATTCAAAGAACAATTCCCAGACTACGGCTTTGAAAAACACAAAGGCTACGGCACAAGAGCACATTTGGCCGCTATTAAAAAATTCGGAGACTGTGAAATTCATAGGAAGAGTTTTAAACGAGATTAGGATTTTCTATCTTAAGCTCCTCATCATGTCACTTTCTTCTGAAATATCCTTGCGGCGCACGTTTGCCATTGTTTCACATCCTGATGCGGGAAAAACTACGCTCACGGAAAAATTTCTTTGGTATGGAAAGGTTATCAGGGAAGCCGGGCACGTAAGGGCGAAAGCCAATAAAAGCTATACTGTTAGCGATTGGATGAAAATAGAGCAGCAAAGAGGGATTTCCGTAAGCTCATCGGTTTTGAATTTTCCTTTTGAAGGCTGCTATTTTAATTTGGTGGATACGCCCGGGCATCAGGATTTTTGCGAAGATACCTACCGTGCTCTCACAGCCGTGGATGCCGCTCTGGTTTTGATCGATTCCGTAAACGGTGTGGAAAAGCAAACAATAAAGCTGATGGATGTGTGCAGAATGCGCCACACGCCGATAATTACATTCATAAACAAAATGGATTTGGATGGCCGCGATGTGCTCGAACTTTTGGATGAAATCGAAAGAATTCTGCAAATTCAAACCTGCCCCTTCACCCTGCCCATAGGCTACGGAAAACTGTTCAAAGGCGTTTACAGCATAGCAGACAACACCTTGCACACATTTAACAAAGATAGCGGAAAACAGGAAGTTCTGCAAATGAGCGGAGCAGATGACCCTAAACTCGTTGAACTTTGCGGCGAAGAATACATAAAGGAATTTAAAAATCGCTACGATGTTGCAACGCAGGCAATGGAAGCTTTTGATAGAGAAAAATACTTAGCAGGCAAGCAATGCCCTGTATTCTTTGGAAGCGCAGTAAATAATTTCGGAGTGAGGCAGCTTTTGGACGCATTCGCAAAAATAGCCCCTCCCCCAATCCCCAGAGAAGCCGATGCACGCATAATTGAACCGGCGGAAGATAAATTCAGCGCATTTGTATTTAAAATACAGGCAAATATGGACCCTCGCCACAGAGACCGCACCGCATTTTTGCGTATATGCTCCGGCTCTTTTGAAAGGGGGAACAAGATTTTGCATTGCCGCACGGGGCGGGAAATTCGCCTTGCTGCCCCGACAAGTTTTTTAGCCCAAGACAAAGAGGTTATAGACAAAGCTTATGCCGGAGATATTGTAGGTGTAAATGACCCCGGTATTTTCAACATAGGCGATACATTGACGGAAGGCGAGAAATTTAAATTTTCCGGAATTCCGGATTTTGCCCCCGAATTTTTTGCAAGGGTTACGCTTTTGAACCCGTTAAAAAGCAAGCAACTGAACAAAGGCCTTTCGCAGCTTTCGGAAGAAGGCGCAACACAGTTGTTCACCGCACTCAGTTCTGCGCTTCCCGTTATAGGAGTTGTGGGTGAATTGCAATTTGACGTTCTTAAGCACCGCTTGGAAAACGAGTACGGAGCGGAAGTTCAGTTGGACAAAATTCCGGTATTCTGCGCAAAGTGGATTAGCGGAGAGCAAAAAAAGCAAGAAGATTTTGCAAAAGAATACAAAGGCGACTGCCTGCACGATAAACGCAGAAACCTCGTTTGCCTATTCCCAAATGAATATCGCCTGAACTTAGCGGTGAAGAATTATCCTGAACTTGGGTTTAGCGAGGTGTGGGAGTAGTTTTCTATATTAAACAACGTGTTCGGAATAATTCAAAAAAAAGGTGATGAGAATAAGCTGTGCGGAAAGGTGATTGGTTATGTGAAAGTTCCAAAGCCAGAGCCGGGTAGCAGCGATGAAACACCTTTTGATGCTCTTGTTAGCCCGGATGGTATCTTGGCCATACAGGGGGATTATTCCAAAAATCCGGATTTTGAAACTTTTCGCAGCAATTTGCAACAAACCCTGCCCAAAGGCTTGCAGGAAATTTTAAAACATATATTGGAAGATGATGAGATAAAGGAAAATCTGGAAAGAACAAAGAAAATAAGCGTGAGCGTTATCCCCCAAAAGGGCAGCAGAATAGGCGATTTTTTCCCTGTGCCGGCACAACTCGCGCCATTTCAATCGGAAGATATGCTGTTAAGCGAAGATTGCGATATTTATTTTTTGGGAGAATATTCATCTCTGAGCAGCGCGCATTTGTTTTTGACTGGGTTCCCGATACTCTATCAGGCGAAATACAGGGAGCAGGCCGAGCTGGAGAAGGAAAGGCAGGTGGATGAGCTTTTGGCGGAAATAGATGGGCAAAAAACCTTGACAAAGGGAATAGAAACGGTGTATTTAGATGGAGAATTGAGCACCTACAAAGGAAATTTGCTGGAACTGCTCGGTTCCCAAGTTCTGCCTAAAATAATGTATGCCATAGAGGAAAACGACCAAGAAAATTTTAGAACCGGCATAAGTTCATTCCGCCGTTTTATGCGCACATATCCGCACCAGCAAGATATAGAAAAGATGATTTCCATTTTGCAAAACATAAACGAAAAAAAACATTCCAATTCAAACGATTCTAAAAACCTAGCCTTGCTATGCCAAAAAATGAGCGCGTTGCACCACGAAGAATTTGAAATTTTGCCCGGCATTCAGAAAGAGTTGGAAGGGATGGGTAACTGAGTTGAGAGTTGAGAGTTGTTTTATAGATGGGCTTTTGGTTGTTGAGCCGGATTTGTTTCCGGATCCGCGGGGGTGGTTTTATGAGTCCTATAATATTGAAAAATTCAAAGCCCTTGGCATAAATACTGTTTTTGTTCAGGATAACCATAGCCGTTCTGTGAAAAATACCCTGAGGGGCTTGCATTACCAAAAAAATCCGGGGCAAATAAAACTTGTTCGCTGCACTCGCGGTGAAATTTGGGATGTGGCTGTTGATATTCGCAAAAACAGCCCGACTTATGGCAAATGGCATGCCGTGAAGCTAAGCGAAGAGAACAAAACATTCTTTTACATTCCCATCGGGTTTGCCCACGGGTTTTGCGTGCTATCCGACTTTGCCGAGGTTCAATACAAATGCAGTTCTGTGTATAATGGAGCCGAGGAGGCCGGCTATGCCTGGGACGACCCTAAAATAGCGATAAAATGGCCTGTAAACGAGCCTGTTTTGAGCGACAGGGATTTGCGAAATCCCAATTTACTGTAATTTTACGCTTCTTTTTCCACTGCCTCAGTAGCGGGTGCCGCTTCAGGTTGAGCGGCGGCAGGTGCGTGAATTCTGCGCTCGGTAATGCGGGCAGCCTTGCCCCTAAGGTTGCGCATATAGAATATGCGGGCTTGGCGAACACTGCCGTGGGTATCGGTGATTATGGAATCTATTAACGGGGAGTGCATTTGGAAAATGCGCTCAACGCCAATGCCGCTGGAGATTTTACGAACGGTTACAGAGGTGCTTACGCCCGTGCCTTTGCGCTGGATAACCACGCCTTTAAAGGGCTGAATACGGCTTTTTACCTTGCCGTCCGCAGTTTTTTCCATGATTTTGACATTGACCGTAACGGTATCGCCGGCACGGAAGTCAAAGGCGTCTTTCTTTTTATTTTCTTGATGTACTGCCTCTATATTAAGCTTGGACATAAAAACCTCAAAATTTTGAACTCATAAATATAGTAAAAAATTGACCGGACGTCAAGGTTTTTTAAAAAATTCTACATTTCTCCCATGAAAAACCCAATCCTCATAACCATAGGCGACCCAAACGGCATTGGGCCTGAAATTTGCCTCAAACTCATGGCAAAACCGCCAAAAACAGAGCATCCGGTTGTTTTAATAGGCGATATAAAGGTACTCGGCGAAAAATGCAATGCTCCGGTATATGCAGATAGCGAAGAATTTGCAGGGAAAATTGAACCGGGCAAAGTTTCAAAGGCGGCTGGGGCTGCAAGCATAGCTTGGGTTCGCCAAGCGGTGGAAATTGCGCAAGCCGGCTATGCGGCGGCAGTGGTAACGGCTCCCTTGTGCAAAGAGGCGGTGGAAAAAACAATCCCGAAATTCCAAGGGCACACAGAGTTTATAGGCGAGATGTGCGGAGATAAGGAACCGGTGCTGGCCCTTGTCCACGGCGATTGGGTGGTAGCCCATGCAAGCACGCACGTATCTCTAGCGGAGGCCATAAAAAAGGCCAAACCGGAGCGAATTATAAAGGTAGGGAAGCTGCTGAACGAATTTCTGAAAAAGTACAAGGGCATTAAAAATCCCAAAATTGGCGTTGCTGGGATAAATCCCCATGCCGGCGAGCACGGCTTATTTGGCAAAGAGGAAATGCTGAACATAATGCCCGCCGTAAAAAAACTCCGCTCCATGAAAATCAACGCCATAGGCCCCTTGCCCGCCGATGTTGTGTTTCCGCAACTGCACAGCGGGATATACGATGGCGTGATAGCCATGTACCACGACCAAGGACATGTGGTCACAAAAACCCTCGCTTTTAATTTGGGCAAAGAGCGCAAAGTAGGCGGAGTGAATACCACGCTCGGGCTACCGGTTTTGCGCACCAGCGTTGACCACGGAGTAGGTTTTGACATAGCATGGCAAAACCGAGCAGACCCCAGTTCGCTAAGAGATGCCCTTTTGTTGGCGGATAAGTTAGCGGGCTACTAAATTTTTACCTATTTCCCGAAAAAATATATATATTATATCTAAATGTACTCAGGGGGGGGAGGACTATTTCGTTTCGATTTTATCCAAACTCCCTAAAACAAAAGGAGTTTCAAAATGAAACAGATTCTTTCCCTCGTCGCATTAATCCCCGCTCTGCTTTTTGCCCAAGCCATTGGCTGGCACAGCGGAGACGGTCCTTACAGCATTTCAACAGCAAATGATCTGAAAGGGCTTCAATATTTGGTTGCTGACGGTCAAGATAACTTTGACGGCAAAACGATTTTGCTGGCAAATGACATTGTTTTGAGCGGCAATTGGACGCCGATAGGCGATAACTCTTACCCCTTTAAGGGGGTTTTTGACGGGCAGGGCTATACCATTTCCGGCTTATCGATTGACGGCGACATTCGGTATGCCGGTTTGTTTGGCTATGTAGGCGAAAACGGGCAAATAAGGAATGTCAATGTTATTGCCACAAAAATAAAGGCAACCTCAACGGTAGCAAATAATCCTGCTTTTGCAGGTGGTTTGGCAGGTTCTTATAACTCTGTGGAACCTATAGAAAACAGCAGCGTTAAGGCGGACTCTATAGTTGCCACCGGCAGTGCCAATGGCAGCAATGGCAGCAGCGGCGGCTTGATAGGGTATGCAGGCGCAGCACTCACCATTTCCGGCAGCTATGCCAGCGGGAATGTCAACGCTAGCGGTAGCAGTGGCAACGGCCACAGCGGCGGTTTGATAGGGTATGCAGGCGCAGCACTCACCATCTCCAACAGCTATGCCAGCGGGAATGTCAACGCTACTGGCAGTGGCAGTAATGGCAATGTCTTCAGCTACAGCGGTGGCTTGGTGGGTTATGTAAGCTACACTACTCTCATAAACAACAGCTACGCCAGTGGGAATGTCAACGCTATCAACAGCGACCGAGGCGGCAGCTACAGCGGCGGCTTGGTTGGATATGCAGCAGCATCAGATTATACAGTTAACATAACCAATAGCTATGCCAGCGGGAATATCACCGGCAGTACCACCCAAAACCCCATCCTCCCCAATATCGGCGGCATTTTCGGTGTTTATCAAAGCGGCACAATGACTTCCGTGTATTACAAATCGGAAGGAGCAAGCAGAGCGGCTGGCTATGGCAATCCGGCAGGAGTTTCAGCAATCTCCAGCGATGATTTGAAACAAAAAGCGACCTTTTCCAATTGGGATTTCGATAATATTTGGAAAATTAATGAGGGGGTAAGCTATCCGTATTTGATATTTTATGTCTCCCTAAATTCGGATTTTGGCCTGGAAATTGAACAAATCCCCGACCTAATTTACACCGGCACCCAAATAAAACCTGACCCGGTAATTCGCCGAGCAAGCGATGAAGCTGTTTTAATCAAAGGCGATGACTACTATCTAATCTACGGAACAAACAAAAATGCCGGTGAAGGCACAGTAACAATAACAGGCATAAATGGTTATGCTGATATGGAAGAAACAATATCATTCAATATAGTCCCAAAACCGCTGACTATCAGCGACGTAGCCGCAGAAGGCAAAATATACGACGGCACAACAGCAGTTGCCGTAACCGGTACTTTGGAGGGAGTAATAGAGGGAGACGATGTATCCATAGACCACGGCATATTTGCAAGCAAAAATGTGGGCAACAATATAACAGTCACCAATGTAATACTCACAGGCGAGCAAGCAGGCAACTACCAAGTGATCAATCCGGCAGGCCTAAGAGCAAGTATAGCGAAAGCGCCCCTCATAATCACGCTGTCCCCCAAAGCAGTGACAATAGCTTCATCAGACCCGATGTCTGTAGCAAATAGCCATATTTCCTATGACGGGCTTGCCAACGGTGAAGACCCAAGCGTAATAAGCGGCACAACCATACTAACATTCCCGGACGACCTGCCTGATCTTCCATTCAACACCACTCCCCCAGTCGGAACCTATGCCGTAACCTTGATAGGCAGCCGAACTTCAGCCAACTACGATATCGCCTACGATAACGAAGATCTGTTCCTAACCGTGACAGAAGCCTTGCTAATTCGTTTGCCCAGCCTAGCTCTCTCCAACCGAGCCACGCAAATCCACAACGGCATAAACCTCCAAACTGCGAACAAAGCCGTGCTTGAAGTTTACGGCTTGGACGGCAATTTAGTAAGCCGGCAGAATTTCGGCAGCGGAGTATATGCCGTATCGCTGGGGCATTTGCCAAAGGGTATGTATATTGTGAAAGCATCGTTTGGCAGTGAGAAAAAGATGTTGAAGATGGCTGTGAGGTAAATTTGCATTTTAGGGGCAAATCTCGTATTTGCCTCAATTACTCCAAATCTTCCAGCGATTCCTTCACGCTCTGCTCCGTGTTTGTGAGCAAGGTTCGGCAGGTTTTTATCAAAAATGAGGCTTCTTTTACCAATTCCGCCAACTCGTCTATGCCCACGTTAGAACGATCAATGTTTTCCAGAATCTCTTCCAGCCGCTTAACAGCCTCGCTATATTTTACATTCGCAGAACTCATTTTGGCAGAAAATCGTCTAAAAATCCGTCCCAACCTTGCGCATCTATATTTTTCGCATATGTCAAAGCATCATTTTGGTAAAATTGATTTTTCGAAGCTATTGCAAAAATCCCAAACAGAGAAGCGAGCGGCTCACTCAACTGCGGATTTCTTTTGAAATGCTCATTTGCCAGTGCCACCATGAACAAATGCCCCAGTTCATGCGCTACCGCACTTCTTTTTTCGTATTCCAGCAAATCTTCGTTAAAGTATATTATAAAACAAAGACCCTCGTTGTATCTGCCTTGAACATTCTGAATGATGTTCTTTTTTGGCATTGGCACGCATTTTATCACAAACAGCTCGTTTCCCGTCATTTTCCTCATGGATAATTCAAGGGAACGGATGATATGCGCCAAGTACTGTGCTTTTATGTTTTTGGAAACAGAATCTTCGTATAATTTAAATAGCGTTTTGCAAATATCTTCTTCGATATTGAATCTATCCGCTAATTGCTTTAATTTTTGCTCATCAATAACAAAATCGTCCATCATATTCCAATTCCTGCTCTTTTGTACAAATCTACTATTCTCCATTCGCCTAAAATAAATATCTCAAGCTCAACCGCATATTCGCTAGCTTCATCCATTTCTTTTCCAAAACAGCAAAACGTAATCGGGTTACCCATGCTTTTCCTCAATAATTTTATCTTTTCCCGATATTCGGTTATTTTGTACCTTTCCCACAGGCTCTCAACACTTGCCTTGTCATTGCACTTGGCTAAATTTTCTTCTGTCATAAGACCTAATATAGAAAAATATTATTCCAACGTAGAATAATAGAATGTAGGGGCAAGGCGTGCCTTGCCCTGAAAGAGGCAAAAAAAATAAAAAAAATGGTGTTTTTTTCAAAAAAATGTATTTTTTTTAAAAAAATGTGCTATTTTTCAAAAAAAAATGTATTTTCAACAAAGCCACTTGGAGTGTTTTATGGATTTGTTGCAAAGTCTTGAGAGTGAATTGGAATCGTTTAAGGCAGAATATGCCAAATTTGGGCGCGGTAATAAGGCTGCCGGTACTCGGTCGCGCAAACATTTGCAGAATATTAAAAAAATGGCCCAGGACCTTCGAAATTCAATACAATGTTCAAAAAAGGAAGAAGTATGATGAAATTTCTACATTTATTGCCAGAGAGTTAGGAGAAAGGATGAACAAAAGCATTAGATCCCTCAGAATTGTTGCAATGGTGATAGCCATCTCCTTTTCAATGGCTTTCAGCGCAGTTTCCGATAAGTGTAAATCGGAAATTACCGGCTTGTCAAATATTGATGCACAGGAACTAGCAACTTCAGTGGCAAAGGTAAAACTTTCCTGCAAAAAAAAGTTCACGTGCCCCGCCGATAGCAAAATTACAGACGTAGGCTTAACTGCCGGTTGCGTAAAGCAATTGCCTGAAGACCCCAAAGGGCTGGGAAACCTGCTAAAAGACCTTGGGGTGGGAGCAGCCCAAAGCGCATTGTCAGATGATTCGGAGCCAAGCAGTTATAGCAGTTACGCTAGCGAATCCCCTAAAAGCGGCGGAGGCTCAGGGGGCAGGCGCGGGCCAAAGAATATCCGTGTTCCCGGAGACTATAAAACCATATCCGACGCCCTTGGAAATGCAGATGCCGGCGATACGGTCCTTGTTAAACGGGGCGTGTATAACGAAAATGTAACCCTGATAATGGACGTGGTGCTTAAAGGTGAAGATCCGTTAACCACTATAATAGATGGAGGCCGCAGAGGGCCAACCGTTATGGGTGTAACCGAATCGGAAATCTCCCATTTTACCATCCGCAATGGCTTGGAAGGCGTGCTCTGCGAAAATACGGGCGGTCTCTATATCCACGATAATATAATACTGGACAATCATGCCACAGGCGTAGCAGCATTCATCTCCCTGCCGGAAATTGCGAACAATGTGATTTACGGCAATCGCTGGAGCGGTATCCTAGCCTGGGGTGCTAAGTCCTTGGATTCCAAAATAGAACACAATGTGGTGCTTCGCAACGGTTTTTCCGGGCTTGCATTAAAGGGTCCCTCCAACGTAGTGGCGGTTAACAATATCCTCATGGAAAACCATTACTACGGCGTTTTTGCAGATCCCGCTTCAGGCCAAACCCGCATGGATTACAACAACATATATAAGAACTACTATCCGTTCAATCGCTTCATCAAAGTTAACAGAACTAATGTATCCCTAGAACCGCTCTTTCGCAATCCGTCTATTTTCAACCCCAATTTCTTTGTACAGCCCAAATCTCCGATGTTAAAGAGAGGGCAGAACCGCAGAGACATAGGCCTAATAGAGGATATTTCCGTGGTGCGCCCGAAAATAGTGATAGACGAAGCCGGAGAACCGCAACCAGCACCGGAACCCGAACCGGAATTTGTTCCGGAAGAAGTGGAATTTGTTCCCGAGCCGGAACCGGAGCCGGAAGCACCGCCACCACCGCCGCCACCACCGCCAAAGAAGGTATTTGTAGTGGAAGGCGTTAATTTCGTAAGCGGAAAAGCTGAAATTACAGATGAGTCCTTTGGCAACCTTATGGTAGTTGTGGAAACCATGCAAACATATCCTGAAGTGACATTCAAGATAGTGGGGCACACAGACGATCAGGGCAAAAAAGATGCAAACCAAAAGCTTTCGGAAGCTCGCGCTAAATCAGTCGTGGACTTTTTGGTTAGCCGCGGCATAAGCGCATCCCGCCTTGATTCTGAAGGCAGAGGGCCGGATCAGCCTATTGCATCCAATAAAACCGCGGCGGGCAGAGCAAAAAACCGTCGCATAGAATTCCAACGCACGGATAACTAAGGAGAAATTAAAAGTGAAACATACATTGCTCTCCACTGCGTTAGTGTTTTGTCTTGCGGGCTACGCGCTCGCTCAATCCCCGGCCTATTCTCCGAATAAATACCAGCAGAATGATTGGTTTGGCGAGTTTGGCGGAAATACTTCCATGTATGTCAATCCTGCCGGCATAGCAGAGAATGACCAATTAGAAGTCACGGGCGGTTTCTTCACCACCATAAGCGGCAATGCCATGCAAGAATACGGTGCGGTTGTGTTGCCTTTGGGCTACAATCATGCCTTTGGCATTACGTTCTTTGAGAACGGAGCTATGGTTGACCCCAACGATGGAAACGGCGATTACACGGAAAACGCCTATATGCTGGGCTATGCCTATCGCGTGTTCCATTGGTTGGCCGTGGGTGTGGATCTGTCTATTTTGCAGGTAAACCAGCTTGGCGCCAATAAACAGCTCACTGCGGGTGCGGATGTAGGCTTAAGCTGGAACCCGATAAACAACTCAAAACTCGGGCACGTTCAAATAGGCGTTGCGCTCCAAAACGCTATACAGCCTGTTATAGCAAATGGAGATACGGCTAATCCGACCGGCTATCTCGATGGCTTTGTAGCTCCGACCTTTATGGGCAATGCTACGGATGGCTACGCAATTCCTTCTAATCTGAATATGTCTTTGTTTTACCGTGGTTTAAACCGTTCTTTGGAAATCAAGGGCGAAGTGAGCCTTATAGATATTTTCCATAAAGAAGAAGAGGGCGGCCAGGGCAATATGATGGAATTCAGCGTTTCTACTACCTATTTCATTACATCGCATTTGGGTGTCAAAGGTCGCTTTACCAAAGAGGGCTATCCTGTTCTTGGCGCAACGGTGAATGTGAAGGATGTGAATCTTTTCCGTTATCTAGGCTTAGATCTCGAAATGTCTCATGATGATTTGATTGAGAAAAAAGACCGTGGATTTTTGTGGAATGTCCGTGCTACAGCCCGTTTTGGCGATACTCGTGAAGAGAGCATTGGCGAAGCCAGATACCGCCGTTTGAAGATAGAGCCGGAAAACGATTACCGTGCTGCTATGCGCCTTTACCTGAACCGCGACTTTATCGCAGCTTCTTATGCCTTTGGCAAGGTGCAAACCAAGTACCCCACATTCCATTTGGTTGACCAAGCTGCCTTCTACAAAGGAAAATCCTTTGAGAATATGCGTATGCACTTGGCTGCGCAAAAAGTTTATCAAGAGGCTATTAAGAAATATCCTCATTCCGACCAAGTTCCAAAATACCATTTCCAGTTGATGAACATAGACTATAAGGAAGGCCGCTATGGCGAAGCTATGGTAAAGTACCAATACATACTTCAGAACTTCCCCAAGTCCGACGTAAAACCGGATGCTGATTATATCGCAGGACAAATAAAGTTTGACCAAGGTCAATACAAAGAAGCCATTGAGTTGCTCTCTTCCATTTTGCCCGGCAATGCCAATTACTTCTACGCCCGTTACACAATAGGCATATCATATAGCCGTTTGGAACAGTACGAAGAAGCTAAGGGTTCTTTCAATGATATTATAAGCCAGCAGCCCTCTAACCAGTCCGAAAAGGATTTGCAGGATGCGGCAAAAGTAAAGCTGGGCCATATCTTCTTTGCCACACCGGAAGGCTTGCCTGAAGCGGCAAAACTTTACGGACAAGTGAATAATGTGAACTCTCCGTTCTATGAAGAAGCTGCACTCGCGCTTGCATGGAGCTTCTTGAAAGTTCGCGATACAAAGAATGCGCGTCCCTTTACCCGTTGGATAATCAACAACCGCCCGAATTCCTACTTGGTCTCGGAAGCATACCTTGTTGAAGGTTATTGCGATTACATGGAAGGCAATTTGAGAGCGGCAGACGGAAACTTGAACAAGGCCATACAATTGACGGAAAAGCCGCCAATATCAAAGGAACAGAAAGACAGCGTAAAGACAAATTACGATGGAATGAAGGAGAACTTTGATAGTGTTCAAGTCAGGGCTTTGGATTTGGCTCGCCAGTTGCCGACTCCAAGAGTTGAGCAGAAACGTGCTGCGCTGCGTCCGGACTTTGAAAAGGCTAACCGTGAAATTGAAAACTTTGCGGAGTTCCAGCAAAGGGTCATTCAGAGTGACCGCTTTGAGGCCAGCAGGCAAAGAGTTTTGGGCGACGCTAAGTTGACCGGTGCGGTTGTTTCTTCAAAGATTGCTCAATCCGGCGGTGGTGCTGGTGGCGGAGCAGGCGGCGGAGCAGCAGACTTGGGTGACTTGGATGAGTTGGATGACTTGTAGGAAAAACCAGATTTAGGAAGATGACTATGAACTTAAGAACTCTATTTTTTGGAACCTTGTTATTGGCTGGTGTTGCTTTTGCGCAATCTAAGGCCTGTAACACGGAAACCAATAAAGCTAAGGCTATTGCCGAGAAATGCAAAAAAATCGGCAAGGGCAAAAGCGGTTATGACAAGTGTGCGGAAGAATACAATGCTCAAAGAGGCAAAGCACAGCAAACTTGTCGCGTCGGCTCAGTTTCCAGCGAAGGCGACCTTGAAACGGCCGTCAAAAAATGGGAAGATCTCTCCAACACTAACAAGTGTCGCACTAACGAGGGCAAGAAAAACTCCAATTGCGCAACTATTCTGCAGCAATGGGGCCAAGAGCTTTACAAGCTGAATGAATTCAGGTTTACAGGAGAACAAGCCGAATTCGAAAAACTTGTGCAGTGGTGCGCTGACCGCGACAACAATGTGAAAAAATTTCCGCAGTGTGCCAAAACAAGCAACCCTCCAAAGCCGAATCACGAATCCGCATTGCCTATTTTTCTTGACTATGTTAAGTACTTTCCCGATGGACCAAGCGCTCCCAATATGCTTTTTCAGGCATCCTTCATTTTGGAGACCAAAGGTGAGTTAAAGCAAGCCTTAGACCTTCGCCATGCCTTGGTAAAGAAATATCCGAACCATACTTTAGCTCCGGGTGCCTGGCTCCGCATAGGTGAACATTACTATAACGCCAACAAGTGGGGAGATGCCATAAAGGCTTACCAAAAAATCACAAACTTGCCCACAAATAATCCCAGGGAACGAAAGGAAGCCGCTTACGCTATGTATCACTTGGCGGAAGCTTATTATAACCAGGCAGATTACGAAATTGCCGCGCAAAAATTCTGGGAATACATAGACGGTGCCGATAAGGGCAAATACATAAAAGATATGCGCGTTGAAGCTATGGACTATATGGCAACGGCATTCTCCGATTTGGACGATGGTATTACAGTGGCCGATAAATTCATAAAGCCCAAAAAACTCCAATATCAGGATTCTCTCTATTTCCGCATAGGCGTAAAGGCTAAAGACCACGATAGAATGGACCAGGCTATTCAGGCTTTTGATTTCTTGCTGAAATCGAATCCTAATTATATAGATGCCCCCCTTGCGGATTTGGCTTTGGTTGATATTTACATCCTGCAACAAAAGCCCCAGTTGGCACAAGACCAGAGGTTCAAGGTCGTAAAACGCTATGACCGAAATTCGGACTGGTATAGAAAGAACCGCAACTATCCCGAAAGCGTGAAATCCGCAGAAGACGCAATGCGCAGATCTATGCTTGAGATTCCCACTTTTATGCACGCCCAAGCTGCGGAATTGTATAAAAAAGGCGATACGGAAGGGGCTAAAAAGGAATATGCAAATGCTATTAAAGCCTACAATGAATTCTTGAATCGTTATAAAAACGAACCTGATTGGAACGAGTATAAGGCCCATATGAATATGGCTGTTATTTATCACGAGTTGAACGAATTTAAAAAGGAAGCCACAGAATTCGATTGGATGGTGGAAGCCGATACCAGCCGTTATGGTCGCCGCCCGCAAAATTTCGGGGTTTTAATAACTAAAAACGAAGCCGGTTATAATGCCGTGCTGGCTATGGATGCAGCCCGTGAAGCCGCTCTCAAGAGCAAAGCCGGCGGTGATACCATTAAAGCCTACAGTTTGCCGGAAACCAGAGAGTATTTTGCGCAAGTTGATAAATATATGGCAAAGTTCGGCAAAGACACTGCCGCACCCGACATAGCTTACAATGCTGCGGTTGTTCATTACAACGCAAAACAATATAAAACTGCTATTAACGTTTTGCGCAAACTGTCCTCGGATTTCCCGAACCACAAGTACACCCTCTTAATTCGCCGTATGTTGGCCCAGTCTTTATTGGAAGACGACCAGTTAGACGAATCTTTGAGAGAGTTTGAGGGTTTATATGTTGAGTACACCGCTAAAAACGGCAGGGGCGTTAGAGATTCCAATGCCACTACCGCAGCCAAGGAAATAGAAACGTCCATTGCAGCCGTGCTATACCAAAAAGCGGAAAAAGCGGTCAAAAACGGGCAGCATGCTCAAGGCGCAGATTCATACATAGCTTTGGTTAAGCGTTTCCCAAGAGCTGATTTTAGCGATAAAGCTTTGTTTGAAGCCGGTGTTGCTTACGAAAACTCGGGGCAAAACGGAAAAGCGGCGGAAACCTGGATGCGTATGCCCAAGGAATACGGAAAATCTCCATTGGCTGTTCGTTCCATTGTTCGCGCTGCTTTGGCTTATAAAAAGGACAACAAACCGGTGGAGGCGGCAAAGACTTATCTCTTTATAACGGAGAACTATCCGCAAGATTCTATGGCTATCAACTCCATATTTGCGGCCGCTCAAACCTATGATTCAATTCCGGCAAAGGATTCTGTGGGTATAAGGGCTAACAAAAAGCTAGCTGCGCAAACATACGAAATAGCATTCAAAAAATTCCCCAAGCACGAAAAGACTCCCGGCTTGCTATATAATGCTTGCTTGGCTTACGATGATGCTAGGGAAACCAAGGAAGCCATTCGTTGCAGCAGAGATTTGATACGTGAATACCCGAAAAGCTCTTATGCATTGGATGCTGCGTTCAGCATTCCTATAGCTTACGAAAATGCCAAGGACTGGCCCAATGCCGTCAAAGAATTTGATTTCTTTATCAAGAACTACACAACAGATAAGGAAAAGCTGATTAGCGCTTACACTAAAACCGCCCGTGCGTATATGGAGCTAAAAGATACTGCTAAAGCGGCAGCCGCTTATAAAAATACCATTGCCTCCTATGATAAGTTCGGCGTTCAGCTCAAAAACACAGACCCTGCCTTTGCCGCAGAAGCTTCCTTTATGCTGGGTGAATATGAAAGGGCTACCATGGCTCCGCTTTCGGTAAAGGGCAACGAAAAGGCCAAACTGGATATGGTCAAAAGGTTGATGGGCATTTTGCAGGGAGCAACAAAGCATTATGCGAAATCTGCCGAATACGCCTCCGAAAAATGGACTTTCCGTGCTAAAAACCGCATTGCCGAGCTATTTGTCACGGTTGCGGCGAAGGTTCGCGAGCAGGAACTCATTGTGCTTGACAAAAAAGGCAAAGTGGACAAAGAAAGGCTTTTTGTCGAAAGAATTCAAGTTGTTCAGCAGTTGCCCTCTTATTATGAGCAGGCACGTCCCTTGTTCCAGGCGAATATAGACCTTGCTCGTGAACAAGGCTATTACAACCCTGACGTGGTGGCTGCCCAAGACGGCTATATTGAAATGTTCTACCGTGATTGCCAGAACTTTGACGAAGTAGGCAATGCCTTTGCCGAGGCTCCGCTGCCGGATAGCGCAGCTATGGTCAAGGAATATATTGAATTCGAAGGGATGGCCAAAGAAGACGCTATATTTGCCGTTCACGAAGATTTGGAGGCTTATCGCGAAGAATTGATGAACAAGAGCCAAACTGCAAAGCAAGGAGCCTTGCCCCGTTGCTCAAATGGAATAAAAGCCTCTGCCCATTATGGCATTAAAAACAAATGGACAGACAGTTTATACGCCTTGGTCAAGGTAATTGATGCGGAAAACGAGATTTTATCGGTTTCCATAAAGGAATTTGACCCAAGTACCTTGTTCAGAGACGATGCCTACAACAAGGTAAAGCCCCGTTTAACGCAAATTGAGAAGTCTGAAGACCTTACACCTCAGGAAAAATTGAAGGCATATAAGGAAATTGCCTCTGAGGGAAGGGATAGGAATGCCAAATTGAAGAAGGAATTGGAAACTTTAAGGGCGCAATGGAGAGCTAGACAGGCTCCTCCACCAACTCCCGGAGTGCCAAATTAAAAAAAAAAAAATATAGATTGTTTTTTTCTAAAAAATAATCTATATTTACACAAGGAAAAAAGTTTCACCGTCCATTAACCATAGGAGTACAAAAATGGATATAGTCTTTACTAACACGGTTAAATCATTTAACCCTTCGGAAGCCGGTTGGCAGTTCATGTGGGTTATTCTCTTAGTAGGCTTGGCCGGTTTCGGCGTTGCCGTGGAGAGATTTCTCTATATTTTTATGCGTTCCTCAAGAGGTCGCGATGTTTTTCTTCGGAATTTCGGCACATTGGTTGCTGCGAAGAAATACGAGGAAGCTGTTGCTTTGTGCAAAGCATCAAATCTTCCCATAGCCTCTGTTCTGGGTTCCATAGTTGAGGTTCGCGATAAGGGAAAAGATGCTATTGTCGCTGCCAGCGATGCGGCCTTTTTGACAGAAGCACCACGTGTGAATAGGTATTTATCAATTGTAGCCCTCATAGCTTCTATTGCGACTCTTATGGGACTGGCAGGAACGATATTCGGTCTAATCATAACCTTTGACGCTGTGGCTAACAAACCTGCCGCAGAACGTCCGCAAGCTCTAGCAAACGGTATTGCCGTAGCTATGGGTACAACGCTTTTGGGACTATTTGTAGCAATTCCCTTGCTCATAATTCAGGGTTTTTTAAGCATGTTTTCTGAACGTGTAATCCAAGAAATGGAAGAAAAAGGCCTGAAAGTTATCAATTCGTTTGCATAACTTTAGGTTTTCAACTAAAAAGCAAGGAGTTTGTTTATGGCAAAACAGCTTAAAAAGGCGGCAAAGACAGAAGAAATGGATATGCTCCCGGTTATGAGCCTCATGACCGTTCTTATCCCCGTTCTTTTAACCATGACCGCTTTCCAGAAACTGGCTATTGTAGAGGTGAATTTGCCGGAAAGGAGCGAGATATCCATGGATAGCGAGCCACCACCGCCGGATGATAACGCCTTGAATTTGACTGTGGCCATCACTAGAGAATATCTTGAGATTTGGGCACGCGGAGGTTCCTTGCCTAAGGAATACTACAAGGAAATGTGGACTTTCCGCTGCAGAGTCGATGGCGATACAATCACCTACGACCCAAGCACCTTTGAATATGATGACAAAGGAGCTGCGAAAAACCCGCCCAAGTGCCAGAACGGCACGATGTTGGATGGTGAAAAGTTCAAGTATTCAATAGAAACCATACAGTTGTGGGCTTTGCAAAAGGAAAGCGAGGAAGATCCGGGCAAGGTTAAAATGTCCGTTTACAGCAAGAGCGATTCTGCCTATTTGGATGGAAACAACGAGTTTATCACCGATTTGTCGGTAGTTAAGCCGGGAGCGACAGTCGCGACCCTTGCTGAGAGTTCTGCCAGGAAGCTGGCTTGCGGACAATCGCAACCGGGTGTAGAGGATATATGCAGCGAAGGAAAACCGGCGATAAGCTTTAGAGCACGCAGTGCTTACGATGAACTTGCTAAGACTCTCATCATGATCCACGGTCGCTTTATAGATAGCCCCGATGCCGATAACATAATTGTCCTCGCCGATGACGATGCGGCCTTTGACAAGATCATCAACGTTATGGATAGGGCGCGCGATGCGGGATTCTTTAAAATTAACTTAGCCAAATTGGCTGCGGGAGGTTAAAGTGGCAAGAAAGACAAGAGAGTATGGTGAAAAAATCACGTTTTCGCTAACCTCTATGATGGACATCATGACTATTATCTTGGTGTTCATGATTAAACAGGTGGATACTGAAGGCCAGTTGATTACCGCTGCGGAAAATTTGGTTTTGCCGAATTCAACATCCACAAAGGTGCCAAAAGAGGTTTCCTTGGGTTTGGTTGTTGACCAAAATTGGGTTTTGGTGGACGGCCAGCGGATTATAGAGACTAGCTCTGTCGCAGCTCAGGATTCGCTTTTGGTTGAAGCACTGGATGTGGTGCTCAAAGAAAAACGTGAAGCGGAAAAGGCGGCAATGCTCGCTAAAGGCGAAAGCGATGAAGGCGGCGGAAACGTAATTGTTCAGTTGGATAAGAACACGTATTATGATATTATGTTTAAGGTTATGGCAACATGCGGCTTTTCGGGTTTTACCAATGTCGCATTTGCTGTTAACATGAAGAATGCGGAGGAGTAGTATGGCTGCAGAAATTAAGAAAACGAAAAAGCCGGAGCTGGATCCCTTTGTTGCAGCTATGCTTCCCGAAAGCGATAAGCGCACGGCCAGTTTCATGGGTACATTCGCCTTGGTTTCTCTTATCCTTGGTTTTTTTGCTTCTATGTATGAGGCGGCAGTGGACGAGATTCTATTTGAAAACATAGAATCCGAAGATTTGTCTGCCTCTATGAAGATAGATGAAAAGAAAGAGGACAAGAAGAAAGAGGAAAAGAAGACCGAGAAGCCTCGCAAAAAGCAAGGCGCGGGTGGCAAACCTCGCGGCAAAGGGCAACCTAATGCTCCGCAGAGCCGCGGCGTGCTAAAAATGCTCTCTGCAAAATCTTCTAAGAGCAATATGAGCGCCTACAATCTTATGGACTCAAAACTCACCAAGGATTTGGACAAGGTTTTGAAAAATGTCGCGGGCTTGCAAACCAGCGGTAAAACCGAACTTGGCGGCCGTCGCGGCGCAGCTACAGGTGGCTTTAACGAAGGCTATGCAGAAGGTGGTTCCGGTGGTATAGGCGATATGCTCGGTGGCTTGATGGGTGGCAGCGCAGGCGGCATTGGCACAAAAGCCAAGGGTTCGCTAAAGGCTCCAAGCGCAAGAGATATAGATATGGGTTCCGGCGATGGTTCCCGCTCCAAAGCGGAAATTATGGCGGTTGTAAATGCCCGTATGCCCGGCTTGAGGAACATATACAATAAGTATTTGAAGTTGAAACCGGGCTTCAGTGGCAAGGTTACTCTCAAATTCACCATTGCTCCGGGCGGCGATATTGTGAGCATTGCAATAGTATCTAGCACCACAGGCTACTCGGACTTTGACAATGCCGTTAAAAATATGGTTGGCACATGGAAATGGAAGGCCATAAAAAGCGGTAACACCACGCCGACTATTCCGTTCAACTTCACTGAATAAGGCTTTGGTTTTTAAGCAAGCCCTCTTGAAAAGAGGGCTTTTTTATTTTCTAGATTTTTAACTTATATGAAAGTTACGGATACTGAGTTTCTGCTTATTAGAGATTACATCGAAGAACAGTGCGGTATTTGCTTGAATAAGGAAAAAGCTTACTTACTTGAGAATAGGCTCGCTCATCTCATTGAGTCCTATAAATGCAAGGATTTTTCGGAGTTTTATTACATTGTAAAGAGCGGCCATCATAGGGATTTAAAAGATAAACTTATAGATGCCATGACCACAAACGAGACTCTATGGTTCAGAGATACTCATCCATATACTATTCTCAAGGAAAAAATTTTGCCGAGCTTTGCCCAGGCGGTTAAAGAGGGCAAAAAAGACAAAATCAAAATATGGAGCGCAGCCAGCAGTACCGGGCAGGAGCCTTATAGCATAGCTATTACCGTAAGGGATTTTTGCATGGGGCAAAACGTGATTAAGCAGGATATGGTGCAAATAATCGCAACGGATATTTCGGATTCTTGCCTTGAGAAAGCCAAAGCGGGCAGATATGATTCCGTTGCCATGAGCAGGGGAGTTACACCTGAGCAATTGAACAGATTTTTTGTAAAAGATTCCGCCGGTTTTTATACGATTAGCCAAGAGATTAAAAACATGGTTAAATTTCAGAAGTATAACCTGCAAGACAATCCCATTGTTTTGGAGCCGCATTTTGATTTGGTGTTTATGCGCTATGTGGCTATTTATTTTAGCGATAAATTCAAAAAGGACTTGTATAGCAAGCTCGCCAGAGTGCTTTCTCCAAAAGGTTTTTTAGTGATTGGAGCTGTGGAAACGGTTAGAGGCGTGAGCGAAGATTTTGATTTGCTATCGCATGGCGGCGGGCTTTACTATCAGTGCAAAAGATGAGCGTTTAGATTCTTGCGCTTTCGATGTTGAACAGCAAGATTCCTTTGCAACCTAGGTCTTGAAGTTTGTCCATTATTGAGTTTGCTTCTTCGCTTTTTACCATAGCTTTTACGGAATACCAGCTTTTGTTCTGAAGCGGAGCTACGGTAGGAGATTCTAGGCCCGGTGTTGTGGCACAAGCTTTTTCCAATAGGTTTGCGGGAACATCGTATTCTACCATTTTATAGCTCAAGGCTAGCAGTTTGCCTTCTATGCGGCGAATTAAGGTGCAAACCCCTTGGCTGCTTTGGCGGTTTGGGTGCGCAAAGAGTGCGGCGTTGCTCAGGAATAGCGGTTCGCCCAAGATGCGAAGCCCGGCCTGTTTCAATGTTGTTCCTGTTTCTACCACATCTACAACGGCATCTGCAACACCCAGCCCAATAGAAATTTCAACAGCTCCTTCCAGTATCACAAGTTCCATATTTGGTTTTTTAAAATAATTGCGCACAATGCCGGGAAAGCTTGTGGCTATGCGTGAATTTTTAAGATCATCATGCTTTTGGTACTTGCTCTGTTCGGGAACAGCCATGCAATGCTTGCTGGCTCCGAAAGGCAAATCAAGGACTTTCACCGCCGGGCTTTGGGATTCTGCGCAAAAATCTATTCCTGTTATGCCGGCATCTATAGTGCCGTTTCCAACATACATGGGGATATCGTTTGGGCGCAAAAAATAAAATTCAACGCCATTCGCAGGATCTATGGAGCTAAGGCTTTTTGCGGATTTGCTGGCTTTATAGCCACAAGCCTTTAGCAAGTCAATAGCAGGCTCAGAAAGCACACCTTTATTCGGAACGGCGACTTTTATCATTTAGGGGGAATATAGAAACTAAATCACCGAAGACATGCTTTTCATGTATTCTATAATATAAGCGAATGAGAGTATCAAGTCGCTCGCAACTATGAAAAGGAAAGAACTTACTATGGAACGCGAGGTTGCAATAGGCACGAAACGCAGATCGTTTCTTATGCGAGTTCCGTAGTAACAGGCGTTGGTTGTGATTATTGAGGCGAATATAAAGGGTTTTATGAAACCCATAATAAAGTCAACGGGTTTCAAAGCTGCTATAATTGAGGCCGAATATGAGCCCCACTCCAATTGTACTTTAAAAGGTCCTTCCAGTATAACGGATGCGGTTTTTGTGATTAAAAATCCCGTGCCTATGGCGGAGATGCAAAAAAAACAATTTGCAATCAGCATGGCTATAATCCCGCCTATGAGCGCCGGCATAACTAAAAACCGCATGGGATTGATGCCAAGGGTTTCCAGCGCATCTATCTCCGAATTCACCTTCATGCTTGCTATGCGTGTTGTTAAAGAACTTCCGCTGCGCCCTGCAATTAAAAAACCCGTTAAAATTGGGCCGAGTTCGCGTACTATGGCTATCACCATAAGGTTGCCGAAAAAATTTCCAAAACCGACTTTTGGTACCAAGCCTGCGGTGTTCACTATTAGCACGGTTCCTAAAATTGTGCCGACTATGAGTATAAGGGGCAATGATTTTACGCCTATATTATAGATATGCGAAATTATTTCCCGAATATCTATCTTTCGATTGCCTTTGAGAAAAAGCGAGCGCAGGGCTTGGAGCAAAAGCGACAGCAATTGCCCTACGTGAGATTGCAAAAATTTATGTCCAAACCAGTTTAGGGCACGTCCCGGCGCAGAAAGACTATACATCTTTGGCCCCGTTCAGCAATGCCTCTATTTCTTCCCAGAGTTCCGGCAATCCTTTTTTTGTTTTTGAACTGATTGTTAGGGGTTCTTCTTGCAGGCAAAAATTTTCCTTGAGTTTTTTCTTTGCGGCTGTGAATTCCGAGCGATTCAGTTTATCGGCTTTGCTTGCGACCAGGAGTACGGGAACTCCGGCTGCTTTTATTCCATTTATGGTTTCAAAATCTATTTGGTGGCCGCCGTGTCTTATATCCAGCAGATAAACTATGCCTTTAAGGTCATGCGCTTTTTCTACATAATTTTTTATGCGGCTCGCCATATCGTCTCTCATGCTTTTGCTGACTTTTGCATAGCCTACACCGGGCAAGTCCACAAAGTAATATGGGCTGTTCTGCGAATTCACCAAAAAAAAATTTATTTCACGGGTTTTTCCGGGAGATTTGCTGGTTTTAACAATTTCTTTTTTAAAGAGAACGTTCAGCAAAGTGGATTTGCCAACATTTGAACGCCCTAGGAATGCTATTTGCGGAATACCGTCGTTTGGCACTTGTTTTATTGAGGTTGCCCCTAAAACGAAATTGACGGCGGTGATTTGCATTATCCAAAAGATAGTAAATTGTTTTTCTATATTATATTCATGCGTATAATAATTTTACTTTTTTCATTGTTGTTTTTCGCTTGCGGCGAACTTGCGCAAGAGTCGGATGATTACGAGCTTTCTTACAATTATCTGCTGTTGCAGGCTTATTTTTACCATCCGGAAAGGCTAAAAGACTATTCGGCTTACAAAGGCATGGAAGTTGACAAGATGTATGAAAGCCTGGAAGATTATTTTTGCGGAGCTAATTATACTGGGAATTGCAAAAGCAGGTACACATTCTATCTCCCGCCGGAAGAATCGGACCAAAAAATAATAGAAATTGAAAATACCCCCAAATATTATTCCTTTGGCTTTTTGAGAAGGATGAATGCGGACACACTGTATGTTACTACGGTTTATCCGATTTCGCCTGCCGCCGCCGGCGGATTAAAAAAACGCGATAAACTTTTATTTGCCAACAATGTTCCGCTGACAGGCGAGAATGCCGCTCGTTATTTAAACACCGATTCCCTATTTGAAACATCAACTATTTTAACGGTTTTGCGTGGGGAAGAAACTGTGACTTTGCAGGCTATGCAAAAAGCGGAAGTTCAAAGACCAACGGTGTATTTGGATTCGCTGGCAGGAATTCCGTTTATAACGGTTACCGAATATAAGGTAAGCACAAATAATCCGTACGGGACATACACCGAATTTAAAAGTGTTTTGCAGGAAATCAACGGCGCTAGAGTAGCGATTATGGATCTTCGCAATAATCCGGGCGGGAGCATTGGGCATTGCACGGCAATGGCGGCGGAACTTGTTCCGTTTAATAGCGAACTGATTTACGATGTGGAGCATTATTACGATGAGTATAGGGGCAATGTAGCAGATACTGTGCGTTATTTTGCGAAGGATTTTTTAAAAAGCAAAGGTCAGGGAACCGATATAAATTGGATTATTTTGCTGAACGGCTGGTCTGCAAGTTGTTCGGAACGTTTTTCTGCCATTTTGAAATATAACCGCCCTGAGACGGTTATTATCGGAGGAACCAGCTATGGAAAGGGAATAGGGCAGATGTACACCAAAACTTATTTAGGCGGGCTTGCATACATTACATGCCTTCAATCTTTTTATCCTAATGGAAAAACTTTTCACAATATAGGCGTTGTGCCGGATGTACCTGTAGAATCCGGCGATGAAGCTATTTATTATGCCGCCATAAATGCCGCTCAAAGCTTTGGTTTGGCAAAACGCTTGCCTGCGAATATTCAATTAAAAGACTTGCCGCCGGAATACAAAACGGAGAAAACGGAGTTCGGAATGTATAAGAAGCGTCTATTTCATCAATGGAAATAGCTGCACATCCCTTATTGTAGTCTGATTTGTCAAAAGCATAACGAGGCGGTCTATGCCTATGCCTGCGCCGCCCGTAGGGGGCATTCCGCATTCAATAGCGTGCAGAAAATCCTCGTCCATTGGGTGAGTTTCGGCTTCTCCGCCGCGCCCCCGCTCAACTTGTTCTTCAAGGAGTTGCCGTTGCAAAATCGGGTCGTTTAGTTCGCTGTACGCATTGCCTATTTCCCAGCCGTTTATATATGGCTCAAACTGTTCAATCAAATCGGGGTTGGCGCGGTGTACTTTGCAAAGCGGCGCGCTCTCTTTGGGCATGTCTTTTATTATGGTGGGTTGAATGAGCTGGTGTTCGCAGGTCTCTTCAAAAAGGGCTAAAATCGCTCTGCCTCTCGACCATGCGCCACCCAATTCTATTTGCCTTTTTTCCAGTTCGTTTTTTAGTTGTTCATCGGAGAGTTCCTCTACGGAAACCTCGGCATATTTTTTAATTGCCTCATAAACGGTTAGGCGTGGCCACGGGGCTTTGAAATCTATTTCCTTTCCTTGGTATTCTACCTTGGTGGTTCCGTTTGCGGCTATGCAGGCTCGTTCGCAAATATTTTCAAAATGAACCATCATATCGTTGTAGTCGCTGAAGGCCTCATAAAATTCAACGCTGGAGAATTCCGGGCTGTGGTTTTTGTCCATGCCCTCGTTGCGAAAGTTTTTGGTGAATTCAAAAACCTTTTCCAAGCCGCCTATTATGCACCTTTTAAGGTAGAGTTCCGGGGCTATGCGCAGGTAGAGGGTCATGCCTGCGGCGTTGTGGTGGGTTGCGAAGGGCCTTGCGTTTGCGCCGCCGTAAATGGGCTGGAGCGTTGGGGTTTCAACTTCCAAAAATCCCTTTTCCAAAAGGTATCCTCTTATGGATTGGATTATTCGTGTTCTTTTGCGAAATACTTCCCGAACATTGTCGTTTAATGTCAGGTCTATATAGCGTTCCCTATAGCGGGTTTCAATATCTCTGAATTCGTCAAAAATTACAACATTGCCCTTTTCGTCTCGCTTTTCTTTTGGAATGGGCAAGGGATAGATGTCTTTTGAGATGATCTCTATTTTTTTGGATTGCAGGGTGTATTCGCCGCTATTGGTTTTTATTATTATGCCGCTGGTGCCAACCCAGTCGCCTATGTCCATGATTTTTACAATTTCGTACTCGCTTTCGCTGAGTTCGCTGGAAACTGCCAAAATCTGAAATTTTCCGCATGAGTCTTTCAGGTGCATAAAGCACATTTTGCCTTTGCGGTTATAGCGCACAATGCGCCCGGCCCAAGAGACGGTTTCGCCGCTCTCTATTAATTCTTCGGCTTTTTCTCTCAGTTCGTCTGAATGGTGTGTTAAGGTGAATTTATACGGATAGGGGTTTATCCCCTGTTCACGCATTTTGGCCAGTTTGCCCAACCTCACTTTCACAAATTCATTTTGAGCTTGCATCATGGTAGGAATATAGTAAGTGATTTTATGAATAAAGATGTCATTAAAGAAATCTATTAAAGTATTTTTCTATTTTAGCCGATATATGGTGTAAGAGGTGAATTATGCAAATTTCTGATATTCATGTGCAAAGCGGTGCTGCCGAGTGGGCTAAAAAGGCCTCCGTGGGGGATACCCATGCGAAAAAGGAAAATAAAACCGAAACCGGCAAAATAGCAGCGGCTCAGGTTTCAATATCTACGGATGCAGGCAAAAGCAGCTCCGCAGAAGCCTTGGTCAAAGCAAGAGCTGACGCCCTGCCGGAAGTCAGAGAAGAAATAGTTGCTACAGCCAGAGAAAGGGCAGCGAGCGGCTATTATAATACGCCGGAGTTTAGCAGAGAACTTGCCGGCCGTCTAATAGAAGGTTAAACATCTAGCGTGTAGGCCAAATGTTTAAGCTGTTCTTTGTAATTTGCCTTATCGTTTGGGCCTTTGGCTTGGTCAGAGCAGAAGATGCCTGGTTTTCGGCAAAACTCCCCATGGGCGGCAAACTTTATCCGGTAACAGCGAGATTTCATGCCGAAAAAACTGGGGATAGTATTGAATTCTCGGCGGAAATGCAGTATCGCTCAATTGACACCTCCTTTTTAATGCACACAACCGGGGTTTACAATACGGCCAAAGAAAGCCCTATTTGGCAAAATTCAATTAGAAGCGGTTTATATTCGGTTGAATGGAATTTCAGGGATTACAGGGAAAAACCGGCTGCTACTTATTGGCATGGCCCTCAAAGCGATGGTTCAACCACATTTGAAAATGATGCGTTTCCGGAAGAATTTCTTTATTTTTTGACGGAAAAAATAGATTCCGATACCTCAAGCAAAGACATAAAAGTGCTTTCGTCCGTTTGGGAGGTCCCTTTTGTCCCTGATGCTTGGATTGTATATGCCCAATACACCGGGAAAAAAACGCGTATTTACGGCGTTGACTGCTATCAGGTTCTATACACAAGAAGGAGCGATGGGGCGAGTTCCGAATATTACATCACCGAAAAAGGCAAACAGGTATGGCGTTTCCAAACTTTCAGAGGCGTATGGTTTGATAGGGTGCAGTAGTGTTTACTATATTCCCTTCCATGGAAACAGAAAATACAGAACCCTCAATCGAACAAGCCGATGAAAACGGCGAAATTATAGTCAAAGAGCTAGCAAAAGAATACCTTTCAAAAGGTGCATGGTCAACCATAGCCTTTCTTTACCAAGAAAAAGCTCGGGATGGCAATTTTGGCGAAGCTAAAGTGACGCTTAGACGCTACCAAAAAATCGGAGGCGCATATAAGCAACGCAGCAAATTCAATGTGAGCAGCAAGGCCCAAGCCGAGCAGATCATAGAAGTGCTTAAAAAGTGGTATGAGTTGTAATTTTTTCACAGTGCTTCCCAAAAAGTTCCCGTGGCAAAAACGTTTTAAGCTTCTAGCCGAGGCTCTGTTGAAAAAAGAAAAAAAGAATACGCCTGTGAGCGTTGTTCTGTGCGATAATGCTAAACAAAGAGAATTGAACAGAGATTATCGCAATTTAGACCATGTGACGGATGTTCTCTCTTTTGTCTGGAATGAGCCTGCTCTTCTAGGTGAGATTTACATAGCCGAGGGTCAGGTTAAAAAACAGGCTCCTGCTTACGGCAACACATATTACATGGAATTAAAACGGGTTCTTGTTCACGGGCTTTTGCATTTGTGCGGCTACGACCATCACAGCAAGGCAGAGCGCAAAATTATGAGGGAAAAAGAGCGGTTTTATTTGGGAGCGAAATAGTTAGAATGCTTCTTTCCCTTGAACAATGCGGTTTTAGGAACCTAAAAGAGTTTTCTTTGGAATTTTCCGCCGGAATAACGATAATCAGCGGGCAGAATGGACATGGGAAAAGCAATTTGCTGGAAGCCATTCATATTATTTGCCAAGGATTTTCTTTCAAAACCAAAACCTTGCAAGAAGCTATAAGTTGGAATGCGGACAATTTTGTTTTAAGGACAAGTACAGCGGCAATTCAGGTGGATAATTCAGGAATAAGGGGCAAGTTGGACGGCAAGGAGTTCCGCAAGGCGAGTGTGCTATTCGGCTCTGCACCTCTTGTTTTTATTTCGCCGGAGGATATACGGCTTGCAAAAGGAACGCCGGAAAACAGGAGAAGTTTTTTAGACGAACTTTTGTGTTTTTGCAAAAAAAGCAATTTGGATTTGCTTCGCAGGTACCGCAGGGTTTTGCTGCAAAGGAACCGTTGGCTAAAGGATAATCTGGAAGGCAATGCTGCCGGCGGGGAATATCTGTTTGAAGCCTTAACGGAGCAGTTAGCCACCCTTGCGGAATTGGTTTGGGAAGAGAGAAAAGAACTTTGCGAGATTTTAGAACCGCATATAAATAATTTTTACCAAGTGTTGTGCAACAAATCCGAGGAGATTAAATTTTCCTATGCAAGGGCTTTGAGCAAGGAAGATTTTTTGAAAAAACTCGGGGAAAAATTTAATGCGGAAAGGGTAGCCGGAGCAACGCTCGCCGGCCCTCACAGAGATGATATTGAACTTTTTCTTCAAGGGCATTCCATGAGGGATTTCGGTTCGCAAGGGCAATGCCGTTCAATAGCCTTAGCCATGAAATTCGCCGCAGCGGAGATAATAGAAAGCCATTCCGGCACAAAACCGATTTTGCTTTTGGATGATGTATTTGCCGAGCTTGATCATTCAAGGAGAGAGGCAATTGCAAAAATTGTCAAACAAAAGGAATGCCAAACATTTGCCGCAACACCGAGCGCAGAAGATTTGCCCTTTCAGGGGGATACGTTAATCAGCCCTCTCAAAACTTCCGATTGTTTTTCATCCGGATCTTTTTGCAAAGCGAGTCTCGCTAAATAGCGGTAAATGTTGATGGTTTGTTCATTTGCCTCCTGACCTCTGGCTTTGAGCTCAGAATAGCGATAATTTGCCGTTAAGTTTGCAAGCAAAAGCGAGTCCGCCTCCGCCTCTTCCATACCCAAGCGTCTAACCAAACCCACAAGCGGCATATTTTCAGAAAACTCCGCATAAACCTCAGGCCTAGCCCCAAGCATAAAATTAACGCTCCGCCCCGGAAAATTACCCTCTATAACCTCAAAAATAAAATCCCCCCCACTCTCAACTCTCAACTCTC
>LIUG01000122.1:517-4036 GCA_001462245.1 Candidatus Fibrimonas termitidis | reverse complement strand
TCAACTCTCCACTCTCAACTAATTCCAAATCAGGATAATTCCTAAGAATCTGCTCCCCATACCAATCGCTATAAGAAAGACTTTCATTTATAACAACAACATCTGTCCTGTAATTTTCCGCAAGCTGCATATACCACAAGGGATAAGTATCGTTATCGCCGTAAGTTATTAAAATGCCGTTTTGCGGAACACTGTTTAAAACATTCATGGCAAAGTCACGTGCTATAAAATCCTTTGAACGGTTGTGAGAGGAAAAATTGCAAATAAAAGGAACAACCCACGCAAATACAAGCCCAAACACAACCAACTTGGCCGCTTTCTCCGAACTTAATCTTTGAAGCAACGCTCCGCAAGCAATGGCACCCATAATGGCAAAAAGCAAAAAAGCCGGCGTAAAGAAATAATCCCTGTTTCGCACTTCTCTGCGAACAGCTTTTGGCGGATCTATCATCTTTTTTCCCTGCTCGTACAGGGCATCTTCCCAAGCAAAAACTGTTCTTAAACCCTCTGCGGCAGGAGCATTTTTAAGCCAAGCACTGCGCATCTCGCTGGGCAAAGCGTAATAAAAAGAGATCTGCGTATTTAACTTGGCTATGCTCGGCAAATTTGGAATTGAATCCGGAACCGATTTTCTCAGTTCCTTTATCTGCGTATTCCATTGCTTTGCTCTATGGCTTTCCGGCATTGTGCCGTCTGCCATATTCAGATAAAAAACAAGCCCTATAGAACTCAAAAAAAACAACGCTGCTATTAAAACTACGCTCGAATTTTTTCTCAACAGCCACACACCCGCAAACACAGCTATAATTAAAAACTCAAAAATTATCCGGTGAAAAAACTGAATTTTTTCCAAAAAACTTTCGCCCCAAGGCCCGGGTTTCTGTGCCCCTAAGGGAGCCGGAATCCATTGGTTTAAATGGTAACCGAGATAACCGATATTTTCCGAAAATCCAAGCTGGTTTGCAATAACCCCCCTGCGATACAAGGCTCGCTCAAACATAGTCATATCGCCATATAGCTTTCTGCTGAGCACATCCTTAAAATTTTCCATTTCAGCGGGATTATTCTCATTCAAAAGCGGCTCGGTAGAAGAGCGGATAGGAAGGTAAAGTTGCGAAGATAAGCCAAGGACAATAAAGAATGCAGAGGCGGCAAAAAACTTAACGGGAAATTTTCTGGTTTTTATCAGAACAAAAATCAAAATCATAGGCAAAGGCAACAAAGTAAAAGTGTGAATGCCAAAACCTAAAAATGATATATATAAAATGAAAAACAGATATTTGTGTTCAAGGGTTTCTTTCCATTTTAAGGCTGCCCAAATTTCAAGCATTATTATCAGCATTGAGATGCCGTAAACTTCCGCTTCCACAGCGTTGAACCAAAAAGTATCGCCAAAGAGAGAAACTGAAGCAGCGAAAAATCCGAGCAAGTTTCGCAAATTTTGCCCAAAATAAATTCGCTCATCTAATTTTTTCGGTAAAATTTTTATTGTGATTTCAAAAATCAACAAGCAGCATAAAATTGAACTTATAACACTTATCAAATTAACAGCAAAAGCAGGGCCATTTATCCAGCCCAGCAGCAAAATAAAAAACCGCCCGAGCAAAACGAAAAACGGAGAACCCGGCGGATGTGCAATACCGAGCACATTAGCCGCTGCTATAAACTCCCCGCAATCCCAAAAACTCACCGTGTGTGCCATAGTAAGGGCATAACCGACAATTCCCAGCAAAAGAATTGCTACTCGCAAGCGCATCTTTCCCATTTCTCTTTTTCCATCCTCAATTTTTCCAGAGAATTGTAGTCGGCTTTGCTGCTATCCCTTAACTCGCAGAGTTTGCGATAACCGTCTTCCAATTTTCGCTGCCGTTCACTAGGGAATTTTCGGGACAGTTCTTCCAAGGCTTTGAAAATAGCCTCATCGCTGTAAAGCCGCAAAATTCCATTGAGCAGATTTTTTTCTGTTTGGGGTTCGTTAAATTCAAGAGGTGTCAAAGAGTCTAGCCATGCGGCTTGGCTTAAAAAAAGAGAGTCGTCTTGTTCAATGCTCGGAGCCTTGCCCAAAGGGTATTCCTTTTCCGGGATTGCCAAGTTTTGCGAGTTTGCAAAATCTTTTAGCTTTTGCAAATTGTATTCGCTTGGGTTTTCCAGCAAATTTTCTTTTAATATAGCGAGAGAAAGAGCGGGATTTTCCAAAGGCAAATCATAACGCTTGCTTGCACGCCGCTTTGCCCCCGCCGCCGCTATTACAAGGGCAACCGCTAAGAAAGTGATAATCCAAACTGCCATTTACTTCACATATTTCTTCACCAGCTCATCCAAAGCATCGCAATCGAGCATTTCCATTTGCGCGGCCATAGCTACGGAGCGGGTTCTTTCGCTTCCCTTTAGTTCCGGAACCCTAAAGCATAATTTGTTTTCCACTTCAGGTTTGGAATCGGAAGGAATTGTAAGTTTGAAGAGTTTATAGCGTTCTTTGCTTTCGGTGTAAAATTCCTTGTAATCCATTGTGTTCTGAATTTTTGCGAGCCTTTTTGAATCGCTGAATGCAATGCCGGAAATTTGCGAAGAGTCCAAAGTGACGGGGAATGTGTTCGGGAAACGGATTTCAATTTTATTGCCGGTTTTCACAAGTGAAGCCTGATTTGGGTTTATTAAGTGCCTTTGCATCGGCACATTGCGGTATGCCTGATAGCGTGCGGGCTTTACGCCGCATTCCTTTCGCATTCCCTTATCAACGTTAAAATCCACATTTTGGCATATATCCGGCATATCAGTAGGTATATATAGTACTTCTTTTTTGCCGCCTGAGCTGGAACCGCAAGCAACGAAAATAAAAACAAGTACTGCGAGAGGTAGGAATTGTTTCATGGGGGTAATATAGAAATATAAAACGCATCCCTTTCCACCGGCACAAGCTCTTCCCCTTTGATAAGCTCTTGCAAGCGGTTAGCGGTTATTTCATTTGGGCTGCTTGCCCCGGCCGCACGTGAAATTCGCTCTTCCATTACCGTGCCGTCTAAATCTGAGGCTCCGCAGCGCAAGGCTCTCAGTGCTGTTTCCACGCCGAGTTGCACCCAGTAGGCTTTTATGTGAGGAATATTGTCCAAAATGAGCCTTGATATTGCTATAGTTCTTAAAATATCCTCTTCGCTCGCCCTGTTTTTGACCTTTCTGCCCAAGGCGTTGTTTTGAGGCAAAAATACCAGCGGCAAAAACGCTAAAAATCCCCCGGTTTCATTTTGCAAATCACGAAGTCTAAGCAAATGTTCTATTCTGTTTTCCACACTTTCTATATGCCCAAAGAGCATGGTGGCATTTGTCGGAATTCCGAGTTTGTGGGCGGTTTTGTGAACAAAAAGCCATTCCTCGCCCGTTTCTTTTTCCCCGCAAATTTGCGTTCTTATTTCAGGAACAAGAATCTCCGCCCCACCCCCCGGCATTGTGTTCAGCCCCGCTTCTTTTAATTCCATCAAAATGCTCTCAACGCTTTTACCTTCTTTTTTTGCAAAGTGGCAA
>LIUG01000122.1:0-357 GCA_001462245.1 Candidatus Fibrimonas termitidis | reverse complement strand
AGCGGTAAAGCATTTCAAATTCACTTTGGGAAATTCCCTTCTCAACGCCTTTAGCATATCCGTGTAATAGGAAAAAGGATTATCGGGGTGCAAGCCACCCACTATGTGCAGTTCCCTAGCCCCTGCGTTTACGGCTTCGCTAGCTTTTGCCAAAATTTCATCTAGGCTCATGTTATAGGCAGCGGGGCTATCTTTTTTTATCTTTGAAAAAGCGCAAAAACTGCAATGCAAGCAGCATACATTTGTATAATTTATTTGCCTATTGCGAACCCAATAAACATTTTTTCCATGCAATTTTTCCTTGAAATCGTTCGCCAATGATGCGAGTTCGTCAAAAGGAAGGTTGAAGAGTTCAAG
>LIUG01000121.1:2871-3080 GCA_001462245.1 Candidatus Fibrimonas termitidis | reverse complement strand
TCGGCTTTATTCATTTTAAAAGTTTCCTTCCTTGTACTTCTACCAGTATGGTCATCTGTTGAATGGCGATTTTATTTAGCCGCAACAAGCGATCTTTTTGCGGTATTCCGTCATTGATTAAAACTGCATTGATATTCTCCATATTTGAAAGACAGATGAGCTCGTTAATGGAGGCATAATCCCTTATATTTCCTTTTAAGTCAGAATTC
>LIUG01000121.1:1833-2697 GCA_001462245.1 Candidatus Fibrimonas termitidis | reverse complement strand
CTCCACTCTTTGGCGGTCATGCCGAACAGGGCGATATTCAACACGTCCGCTTCGTCTGCGTATATTATCGAAGCCTGTTTGGGGGTAAGCTCTTTGGGGATAAGGTTCTGCTTTATGGCATCCGTGTGGATATGATAATTAATTTTTGCCAGCTCACGTTTGGCTGACCAGCCGATTTGCTGTTGTTCAGCATCTTTGAGCCGCTGGAATTCTTTGACGATATATATTTGAAATTCAGGGCTAATCCACATTGCAAATTGAAATGCTATATCTTTGTGTGCATACGTCCCGCCATACCTACCGGCTTTTGCGTGAAGACTGACGGCGTTGGTTCTCTGAACAAATTCAGTTACACTGATTTTGAAGCTATTCAAACCGGACTTATTTCTAATTGTGGCGAATTCGCCATAATTAAAAGCTGGATTATTAATTTGTTCCCAAATACCAATATATTCAAGCGTATTCCGGTTTCTCAACCAGTCAGTAACAAAAAAGTCTCCGTCCTTTGCTTTAAGCATATCGGTAAGGCAGATATAGTCTTCTTTTTCTATTTGGATAACGCTTATTTCTGTTTCCAGAACAGTTATCTTAGCCATTTTTCCCCCGCTTTACCAATAAAGTAATTGTTACCGGAGTTCTGCTGCCGGAACCGAAAATTTTTCCGCCTTCTTTTCGGGATAATTCACCGGAAGTTCTTTGATTACCTCTTAGATTATACACATAAATAGACGAAAATTCCTGTTCAAGACATATGCGGAAACCGTCAAGCCCGTTACTGTCCAGCCATGAACCGTTGGAAACAAAACCGATTACACCGCCGTTTTCCGGATCAAGGCGGTCGGAAGCCCAGCGGAAGGCTTTTAT
>LIUG01000121.1:1080-1569 GCA_001462245.1 Candidatus Fibrimonas termitidis | reverse complement strand
GTCATTGGCGGATTTTTGCCCGATGGAATAAGGGGGATTACTCATGATTACTCGCAGTGGCGTTTTCTGCTGTTCCTGAACCCTCTGTGAGTTTTGTGGAAATATTTCACTAAAAAGACTTTCACTTTCTTTTGTCTCGCCAAGCTGAAAAGTGTCGGTCAGACAAATACCGGGAAAAGGAGTGTAGGGAATTGAACTGTTACTTTCATCGCCATATTCAGGTTTTTGCTCAGCAACGAATGATGCGTACTCATCATTAAATTCTTCATATTCAAAACTTTTTGTCGTATTTTCAACTAAGCGAAGCTTAGGAATTTTCTTACCCCTTTCCCTACTCCCCACTAAATCATGGTATACGTTCTCAATATTAATGGAAGCGATATAATAGGCAAGCAATATTATTTCATTAGCGTGTATTTCTCTGGTATATTTTCTCTCTAAGTCTTCATTTTTGATTATACCGCTTTGCAAAAGACGAGTAATAAACGT
>LIUG01000121.1:722-924 GCA_001462245.1 Candidatus Fibrimonas termitidis | reverse complement strand
AAGACGAGTAATAAACGTGCCTGTCCCCGTGAAGGGGTCAAGAATATGGACATTTTCATCGGTCATACTCCTGCCAAATTCTTTTCGTAAAACATCTTCAACGCTGTGGACAATAAAATCAACAATTTCTACAGGGGTATATACAATGCCAAGTTTCTCAGTAACCATTGGAAAAGCAGTGCGGAAAAACTTGTCATACAGT
>LIUG01000121.1:0-540 GCA_001462245.1 Candidatus Fibrimonas termitidis | reverse complement strand
AATTACCCGTTGTTTGCCTTCGCTATTGTCTATACCTTCGGCTCGCTGGCGGACAGAGACATAAAAGCGTTCAAGTTTCTTAACGTCTTCTTTTTTAGTCTGTTCGTTAAGTGCATCAATTATTCCCTGCAAGGATTTTGAGACAGTATTGTTTTTAACAAATGAGTAATCTTCAAACAGGGCTTCAAATACAGGCTGAGTGATAATGTGCTGTGCAAGCATTTCTATTGCGTCTTGTTCGGTTACGGAAGGATTTATGTTTTTACGCAAGCCGCTTATATAGCGTTCAAATTCCTCTTTTGCGTTGCCTTTCTTTTTGACAATGGTTGTAATGCTTTTAATGTGTTCTTCCGCAATAGTGGCAACGTCTTTAGCCCATACTTCCCAATAGAGACGCTTTCCGCATTTTAAAACTATTTTTGCGTAGATTTGGCTTTGCAATTCGGCAAATTTAAGTTCAAGTTGCCTTTCAAGTTCGCTTTTTGGTTCGGGCGCTCCAGTATCACCGCCGTTATCTTCATCACCGCCGATATTAGTTCC
>LIUG01000120.1 GCA_001462245.1 Candidatus Fibrimonas termitidis | reverse complement strand
CAATGTCATATTGCTGAAAAAGAACCTGATTTTCGATTCGGTTGCATTGATTACCATCACGGCGGCGTTTATTTTCAGAGAAATCCCGGCATTCGCTTACGTTGAACCGGCCGTTTGCATACTTTGTGCCTTTTATATCGCTTTCAATAATTTTAAAATTATTCGCAAAGCGGTATCCGATTTGTTAGACCAAACTCTAGACGAAAATACGCAACTCAAAATATTGAAATGCGTATCTAAAATTTGGGGGAGCATAGATGATTTTCATGGCATAAGAACGAGACGTTCCGGCCATGTAGTCTATGTTGATCTTGTGGTTTCTTTTGAAAGCGAATGTTCTTACGCCGAGATATACAAGACCTACGAGACGTTTGCCGCCGCTGTTAAAGAAGTGCTGCCCAGCAGCGAGTCTTCTTTTGTCATCATGGAGAAAACGAAAAATGAATGAGAAAGTACCGTGGCCGGTCAAGATTGGATTGAGCTTCGGTTCACTCTGCGAGAATACCACGTATTACCTTTTTTACACTTACTTCCTTTATTATTTAACAAACATCGCAGGGATTAATCCGGCTGTCGCAGGGATTATCTGCTCCGTGGCGGTTGTTTGGGACGGCGTGATAGACCCGTTTATCGGATATTTGTCGGACAACTCCAAAAACCCAAAAGGCAGAAGAATACCGTTAATAAAAAACGGCGCAATTGGTTTGGGGATTGCTATGATTATGCTGTTTTTTCCGCACAATCTCACAGGCGTTTCACAAATTATTTATTACGTGTTTATGGTAATTTTATACTGGACATGCTACTCGTTTATCGTTATCCCGTGGACAGCGTTAGGCTCGGAATTAACCGACAATTATGGTGAACGCAATAAAATTTTGATGACTATTTGTATTTTTGCGTTGCCGTTTATTGCGGTAGCCAATTCGGGACCGATGTGGGTACAGGAATGGCTAAAGCCGATTGGTTATACCGAAGCACAGTGCTGGCTTGTAACAGCCGTTTTCGGTGCGGTGTTGGTCGTAGCCGGTGCGATAATCGTAAACATATCCTGCAAAGGGAGAGAGGCTGCCCACAAAACAAAAGATGATTTGACGGAAACAATGACTTTAAATGGTGTTATGAAAACTTATGCGAATTTGCTTAAATTGAAACAGTACAGAATTATTCTTATAAACGGACTGTTCTTTATGGCAGCGTGTACATTATGCACCGTAATGATTGTCTATGTATTGAAGTATAACGTGGGAATGGACGAGGGTGAAATCGGAACATTTTGGATTATCTTCTCGGTATTTACCGCTGTGGGTGCTCCGTTTACCTCTTGGTTTGCCAATAGAACAGACAAAAAAACTTCATACATAATGTTTTGCGCAATAATGACAATATGTTATATTATTTATTATTTCACAGGAATGCGTACGCCAATGCACGCTTATGTTTTCGCCGCACTGTTCTCGTTCGGCACGGCGGGTTTTTGGATAATGTATTATTCTATGCTTGCCGATAACACGCAATTATATGAATTTGTATATGGAAAGAAACGCGAAGGCGCGATTATGTCGTTAAGTTCATTTGCGATTACCACAGGCGGAGCGTTTGCGACATTCATAGCGGGTTCATTATTGGAATTTGTAGGCTACCGTGCCGACGGTCCGATGACGGAATCCGTCTTAAAAGGTATTTTGGGAACGGCTACTCTTGTGCCTGCGGGAATGCTTGTTATTGCCATAATATCGTTATCGAGCTATAAATTGAACAAAAAAGAATTTAATGCGTTGAAAATCGCACTGGAACTGAAGAGGCAAAATGAAGAGTATTCAACGGAGTTGTTCGCTAAAGCACTGTAATCGGAGGACACTATGCTAAAAGAAATCTGTTTACGTTATATGCTTATGGTCGGCAGGCATACCTACAATAAATTGAAGCGTGTGTCCCGTGACCCTCTCGCACACAATACCGGATTTTTGTTTGCACAGCTAAAAGAAAACGCAAAGACGATAGCAGGGAAAAAGTATAATTTCAAGGCTATCGACAGTGTTGAAAGATACAAGGCGGCTGTGCCGCTGACTACTTATGACGATTACCGCGAACTTGTCGAGAGAATGAAAAAGAAACGCAGCGGCAATCTTTTCGCCAAGAAGAAACTGATGTGTTTCGCATCTACTTCGGGCAGTGTAGGCAACCGAAAAGAGATACCTGTGTCTGAATCCGCCGTTTCCCTGATGATGCACAATGAATTTATGGCTCATTATTTGATGAAGCCGCTCTATAAAAAAGCTAGAGTTGAGCACGGGCGTTCCCTTTTTATCATCTCATATACCGACGTTAAAACATTTCCGTCCGGCATTGAGACGGGGGACATCGCCGGCATGACGGCTTACAGGGTGGGGTTTATATGGAACTCCATCTATACAACGCCGGCTTGCAGCGTTATGGCCAACAAACATCACGACTTCCTTTACGTACACGCCCGATTTGCACTCACCGAACAGAATCTCCCGTGCATAGAAGCCTCGTATATGACGAACGTTTTTGAATTTGCCAATTATATCATTTCTAAACAGGAAATTCTATTTGACGATATTGAAAAAGGCGTAATTCATGAAGATATTAATATTTCGGCATCCATAAGGCACACTCTTCAAAAACATATAAAGCCTGGTCCCAGGCGGGCACAGGAATTGCGTGAGATATTCAAGCCGGGTGATTACAAAGGGATACTCAAAAAGATATGGCCGAAACTTATAGTCATTAACGCTGCGGGCAGTGCCTCATTTATGCCGTATGCGGAGCGAGTCAGAGTGTACGCAGGAAACGATGTCGCATTTTATCATGGATATTACGCCGCATCGGAGGGTCAGATAGGGATGGCTACTGAAATAGACAGTACAAGGTACAGCCTGCTGCCGCATCAGATGTTCTATGAGTTTATCCCTGTTGAGAATATGGATGAAGACAATCCCGATACATTGACCATAGACAGGTTGGAACTTGGGAAGGAATATGAAATAGTCATAACTAATCTGTCTGGTTTTTATCGTTACAGGATAAAAGATGTTGTAAAGGTAGTTGGATTTTTGGATAAAACGCCGCAGGTATGTTTTTCTTATCGTAGGCATCAACTGATAAATATGGCGGGAGAAAAAACAACTTCCGCACATATTGAAAGTGCGGTTAGCGAGTGTGCCAAACATTTCGGTTGTCATATCACGGAGTTCGCAGTTTTTCCCGATTTGCGCAGCGGCAAGGGACATTATACGATAGTGGTGGAAGTGGACGATCCCGACTTAAAGCATAAAGCGGAGAATGTGTCTGAGGTGATGCACGAGAAGTTGTGCAAAGCGAATACAGAAATAACTTTTCAGGAAGAGGAAGGTTTTTTAGGCAAGACGGAAGTATTATTCGCACGTCCAAATACCTTTTCGCAGTACCAAGACATGATGGTTGCACGCGGCGTTTCCAGAAATGATATAAAACCGGTTAGGTTGATAGACACTAAGGAGAAAGAGGAGTTTTTCTTTGCACGTTTGGAAAACAGAAAATAAGTTTTAAATTGATATTTACC